>NZ_JBVHMF010000004.1:11127-327267 GCF_055558595.1 Streptomyces sp. NPDC025721
GAGGGCAAAAAACCACCACCTGTGGGGAACCGCAAGGGCCCCTCTTTCGCTTTTTGTTGTTCCCGACAGGCTCGGCCGGTGTGGGTTGGGCGCCCCCCCCCCCCCCCCCCCCCCCGCCCCCCGCTCGCGTGCGAGGGGTCCCGCGTCAGCCGAAGACGCCCAGCGCGCCGAGCGCGCAGCCGCCGCCCGCCAGGAAGAAGACCGGGGTGAGCACCTTCAGCTCCACCCAGCTCCCGGCCCGGAAGCGCATGAACTTCGGCGGTCCCATCGGGTACCAGCGGCGGCGGCCGATCGGGATCGGCCACAGGATCGGGCAGCCGGAGACGGTCAGCGCGTCACCGACGCAGTGCACGAGCGAGCCGAGCACGATGGGCAGCCCGATCCACAGGTAGTGCTGGCCGGGGTCGGTGAACAGCCAGTCCTTGCCGTTGCCCGGATTGTCGAGCACGTCGGCGAGCACCCAGGCGCTGGTGGCGCCGAGCAGCCACACCAGCACGTCACTGGACATCCGGGCCTGCCGCCACAGCAGTCCCTCGACGGCGAGCACCATGTGTATGAACAAGATGACCAGCACCACCCAGCGCCCGCCGTAGACCGCGCCGGCCGAGAAGCCGCCGCCGACCAGGACCGCCCAGAGCCAGGTGTGGGTGAGGGTGCGGTGGCCGCCCGCCCGTCGCGGGTCGCCCTGCATCCGGGTCGCCTTGTAGACGGCGTGCGCCAGGTGCTCGATGATCTTGCACAGCACGCGGGAGATCGGGCCGAACGCGCGCGAGATCGTCGCCGCCTGATGGTCCAGGTCGGGGGCGAGCGCGGCACCAGCACAGATCAGCGCACCGACGACGAGCGTCGGCCAGGGCATGGCATGATCCACACCCGCCGCGACCGCTCCGACGGCCAGCCAGGCCGCCGCTCCCGAGAGTGAGTGCGCAGGTCCCATCATGGTGGTGCTCAGCCCCCTACAAGGCCGCCCGCAGGCGGAGTTGACGCATCGTTGACGGCACACCATATCGTTGATGATCACCGCGGCCCGCTCCGGTTCAGCCGCGCGCCGCCGGTACAGGCAAGATGGTGGGGTGACCCTTATCGATCAGATGCCTCCCGCCCCGGACCCCGATGCCCTCTTCGAAGCGTTTTCGACGTGGGCCGAGGGTCAGGGGATCACTCTCTATCCGGCGCAGGAGGAGGCGCTCATCGAGGTGGTCTCTGGTGCGAACGTGATCCTTTCCACCCCCACCGGATCGGGAAAGAGCCTGGTCGCGGCCGGTGCGCACTTTGCCGCGCTGGCCCAGGACGAGGTCACCTTCTACACCGCGCCGATCAAGGCGCTGGTGTCGGAGAAGTTCTTCGACCTGTGCAAGCTGTTCGGCACCGAGAACGTCGGGATGCTGACCGGTGACGCCTCGGTCAACCCGGACGCGCCGGTGATCTGCTGTACCGCCGAGGTCCTCGCCTCCATCGCGCTGCGCGACGGCAAGAGCGCCGACGTCGGCCAGGTCGTGATGGACGAGTTCCACTTCTACGCGGAGCCGGACCGGGGCTGGGCCTGGCAGATCCCGATCCTCGAACTGCCCCAGGCGCAGTTCCTGCTCATGTCGGCGACGCTGGGTGACGTCTCCCGCTTCGAGGAGGACCTGACCCGCCGGACCGGCCGCCCCACGGCGGTCGTGCGCTCGGCGACCCGGCCGGTGCCGCTGTCGTACGAGTATGTGACGACGCCTTTGACGGAGACGCTGACCGAACTGCTGGAGACCCGGCAGTCCCCGGTCTACATCGTGCACTTCACGCAGGCGGCGGCCGTCGAGCGGGCCCAGGCGCTGATGAGCATCAACATGTGCACCAAGGCCGAGAAGGACGCCATCTCCGATCTGATCGGGCACTTCCGCTTCACCACCACCTTCGGCCGCAACCTCGCGCGCTTCGCCAAGCACGGCATCGGCGTCCACCACGCGGGGATGCTGCCCAAGTACCGGCGGCTGGTGGAGAAGCTCGCCCAGGCGGGTCTGCTGAAGGTCATCTGTGGCACCGACACCCTCGGGGTCGGCGTCAACGTGCCGATTCGCACCGTGCTGTTCACCGCGCTCACCAAGTACGACGGCACGCGGGTGCGGACGCTGCGGGCGCGGGAGTTCCACCAGATCGCGGGGCGCGCCGGGCGGGCCGGTTTCGACACCGCCGGGTTCGTGGTGGCGCAGGCTCCCGAGCACGTCATCGAGAACAAGAAGGCGCTCGCCAAGGCCGGGGACGACCCGAAGAAGATCCGCAAGGTGGTCCGCAAGAAGCCGCCCGAGGGCTTCGTCAACTGGTCGGATCTCACCTTCGAGAAGCTGATCGCCGCCGAGCCGGAGCCGCTGACCTCCCGCTTCCGCGTCACCCACACCATGCTGCTGTCGGTGATCGCCCGGCCCGGCAACGCCTTCGACGCGATGCGGCACCTGCTGGAGGACAACCACGAGGACCGGCGCCACCAGTTGCGGCACATCCGCCGGGCCATCGCCATCTACCGCTCGCTGGTCGACGGCGGTGTGGTCGAACGCCTCCCCGAGCCGGACGCCGAGGGCCGCATCATCCGGCTGACCGTCGAACTCCAGCAGGACTTCGCCCTCAACCAGCCGCTGTCCACCTTCGCCCTGGCCTCCTTCGAACTGCTCGACAAGGACTCCCCCTCCTACGCCCTGGACATGGTCTCGGTGGTGGAGTCCACCCTCGACGACCCGCGGCAGATCCTGGCGGCCCAGCAGAACAAGGCCCGTGGCGAGGCCGTCGCCGAGATGAAGATGGACGGTGTCGAGTACGAGGAGCGGATGGAGCGTCTTCAGGACGTCTCCTATCCCAAGCCCCTCGAAGAGCTGCTGTCGCACGCCTACGGCATCTACCGCCAGAGCCACCCGTGGGTCGGCGACCACCCGCTGTCGCCCAAGTCCATCGTCCGTGACATGTACGAACGCGCCATGACCTTCGGCGAGTTCACCTCCTACTACGAGCTGGCCCGCACCGAGGGCATCGTGCTGCGCTACCTGGCCGGCGCGTACAAGGCGCTGGAGCACACGGTGCCCGACGACCTGAAGTCGGAGGACTTCCAGGATCTGACGGCGTGGCTGGGCGAGTTGGTGCGCCAGGTCGACTCCAGCCTGCTGGACGAGTGGGAGCAGCTCGCCAATCCGGAGGTGGAGACGGCCGAGCAGGCGGCGGAGCGGGCCGACCAGGTCAAGCCGGTCACCGCCAACTCCCGCGCCTTCCGGGTGCTGGTGCGCAACGCGATGTTCCGCCGGGTCGAGCTGGCGGCGCTGGAGAAGTACCACCAGCTCGGCGAGTTGGACGCCGAGGCCGGGTGGGACGCCGACACCTGGGCGGAGGCGATGGACGCGTACTGGGACGAGTACGACGACCTCGGCACCGGTCCCGACGCGCGCGGCCCGAAGCTGTTGCAGATCGAGGAGCAGCCGGAGCACGGCTTGTGGCGGGTCCGGCAGACCTTCGCCGACCCCAACGGCGACCACGGCTGGGGGATCTCCGCCGAGGTCGACCTCGCGGCCTCCGACGAAGAGGGCCGCGCGGTGATCCGGCTGACCGACGTCGGCGAGCTGTGATCCGGTGCACGACGAAGGGGACGCGATGACGAACCCGGCCGAGAGGCTGGTGGATCTGCTCGACCTGGAGCGGATCGAGCAGGACATCTTCCGCGGGCAGAGTCCGCAGGAGCGGTTGCAGCGGGTTTTCGGCGGCCAGGTGGCCGGACAGGCGCTGGTCGCCGCGGGCCGCACCACCGACGGCGGGCGGCCGGTGCACTCGTTGCACGCGTACTTCCTGCGGCCGGGCCGGCCCGGCGTGCCCATCGTGTACCAGGTCGAACGGGTCCGTGACGGCCGTTCCTTCACCACCCGGCGGGTGGTGGCGATCCAACAGGGCCGGACGATCTTCAACCTGACCGCCTCCTTCCATCAGCCGGAACCGGGATTCGAGCACCAACTGCCGATGCCCGAGGTGCCCGAGCCCGACGACCTGCCGGGACTCGGCGATGAGCTGCGTGCGCATCTGGACGTGCTCCCCGAGGCGCTGGAGCGGATGACCCGCCGCCAGCCCTTCGAGATCCGCTATGTGGAGCGGCTGCGCTGGACGCCCGAGGAGATCGAGGGCGCCGAGCCGCGCAGCGCGGTGTGGATGCGCGCGGTCGGGCAGCTCGGCGACGACCCGCTCGTGCACACCTGCGCTCTCACCTACGCCAGCGACATGATGCTGCTGGACGCCGTACGTGTGCCGATCGAACCGCTGTGGGGACCGCGGGGGTTCGACATGGCGTCCCTCGACCACGCCATGTGGTTCCACCGGCCGTTCCGCGCCGACGAGTGGTTCCTGTACCAGCAGGAGTCACCTGTCGCGACGGGTGCCCGCGGTCTGGCGCGGGGGCAGATCTTCGACCGGCGGGGACGTCTGCTGGTCTCGGTGATGCAGGAAGGGCTGTTCCGCAAGATCGGCGGCTGACCCGCGTCCGCGCAGCAGCCCCAGCAGCCCGCGTCGCGGGCGCCTGCCCTCCCCCACCGGCCTGCACGGCGGCCGGGCGGCGCCCCGCTTCCGGTGCGGCGCCGCGTGCCGGGCCCGCTCGGGCGCGGGCCTCCCTCCCGTGTGCGGCCCGCCTGGCTCACTCGGCTCCGGCTCTGCCTCTGGCTCTGGCTCTGGCTCCGGAAGTCGTTCAGGCTGCCGCGGCGCCCGCTCCACAGGCGGGAGCGCGAGCGGCGGACGGTCGGCTGGGGCGAACGCCGGGTGCGGTGCGGGCTGGTCGGTCCGGGCGCGGCCCAGCGCGTCCGCGAGGGCGACCAGGGCCAGCGCGATCTCGTCCGGATGGTCGGCGGTCGTGAGGCTTCTCGTCAGCTCGGGTGAGGCGAGCGGTCCCGGGCGGCCCGGTGGCAGCGCCGCACGGATTCCGCGCAGCCGGGCCCGGTCGAAGGGGTCGGGCACGGCGTCGTCGGTCACCTCGGGACCGAGCAGCGCGGCCCAGACGGCGGCCTCGTCCCAGGCGTCATGGCAGTCCCGTACGAGCTGGGCGACCCGGCGGGACCGCCAGCCGAGGGCCCGCTGATCCTGCCCGGCGTCCAGCGCGTCACGCAGTCCCGCGGGCAGCCGCCCCTTCAGCATCGCGGGGCTCGCGGCGGCGAACTCCCTCAGCTCATGGCCGAGATACACCCACACCAGCGCCCGGTACCGGTTGACGTACCAGCGCACCGGGCGGATCAGCCCGAGCCTCGCCAGCCGTACGAGGCGGTCCCGGCTGATCCCGATCATCGCCGCGCCCTCGGTGCTGGTCACCAGTCGGAGCCGGTCGAGCAGCGCCTGTGGATGGCCTTCCGCGTCCCGCAGCCGGGTCACCTCGTCCACGGGCACCCGCCACTGGCCGCTGCCGCGCGAGACCGTGCGGATCTCGCCGAGTTGGAGCGCCAGCTCGAAGAGCGTGAAGTCCAGGCCCAGCTCCTCCCGCGCCCGGTTCAGCGTCAGCGTCTCCGGCGCCGCCCGCCCGCCTCCCGGCCCGCCGCCGGGCGTCCACGCCACCTGCCGCGTCTCGACGGTCGCCGTACCCGCGCTCGTCGCCGCTGCCGTCCCGGCCCTCGCTCCGGCCCTTGTCCCGGCCGCTCCGGCTCTCGCCCCGGAAGCCGCCGAGGCACCCGTCCCCGGCATCGAGGCGGGCACCGTCCCCGTCGTCGCCTTCGCGTTCTTCTTCGGCGTTGTCGTCGCTGTCGTCGTTGTCGTCGTTGTCTTGGCCGTCTTCGTCGTCTTCACTGTCGTCACTCCCCCGCGAACTTCGATCACTGACAGTGACGAATCTATCGCGTACGGACGACAGCCCGTTCGAAGCCTGTGGATAACTTCGGGACGCCCCGGCTCAGGAAGGTGCCGCGCCCGGTTGCCGGGGAGCCACCCCGAGGTGTTCGCCGACGCGGTGGACGAGCAGCGTCATCTCGTAGGCGACCTGGCCGACATCGGCCTCCATGCCGCTGAGCACGGACAGGCAACTGCCGTCGCCCGCCGCGGTGACGAAGAGGAAGCCGTCGTCGAATTCGACCATCGTCTGGCGCACGCCGCCGACGGCGAACTGCCGCCCCGCGCCCTTGGCCAGGCTGTGGAAGCCCGAGGACACGGCGGCCAGGTGTTCCGCGGTCGGCCGGTCGAGATCGCCGCTGGCGCCCGTGACCAACCCGTCGTTGGAGAGCACGAGCGCGTGCTTCACGTGCGGCACCCGCTTCGTCAGGTCGTCGAGCAGCCACGCGAGCGGTTTGCCCACCGTCATTGCCTACCTCCCGTCTCCGCTGCGGTACGAGCCTGTCCTGCCGGGCCCGCTTCGGCAACCCCCTCTCGGGACGGACGGCGCCCGACCGGAGCCGTGAAAGGAGGCGACCGGCGGAAATCAGCCGCCGCGTGGCGCGTACATGATGACACCCACTCCGACCAGGCAGATGACCGCTCCGACGATGTCGAATCGGTCGGGACGGTAGCCGTCGAGAGCCATCGCCCACAGGAGAGATCCGGCCACGAAGACCCCGCCGTAGGCCGCCAGGATCCGGCCGAAGTCGGCGTTGGGCTGGAGTGTGGCGACGAAGCCGTAGAGGCCGAGCGCGACGATTCCGGCTCCCGCCCAGCCGACGCCGCGGTGTTCGCGCACCGCCTGCCAGATCAACCAGGCACCGCCGATCTCCAGGACGGCGGCGAGCAAGAAGAGCCCGATGGAGCGGAACGTGATCATGCGACCATGATGCATGGCCAGTTTCGAGAGCGGGCGCCGCCAGGTCAGGGAGTTCTTCGCCGCGAAGGCCGTGGGGTGGGAGAAGCGGTTCCCCGACGACACCCCCGTCTACGCGGCGGCGGTCGGCGAGTTGGGGCTGCGGCCGGGCGGCCGGGCACTGGACGCGGGCTGCGGTACGGCGCGGGCGCTGCCGCTGCTGAGGGCCGTCGTCGGTGCGGCGGGCACGGTGGTCGGTGTCGATCTGACCCCGGAGATGCTGCGGGAGGCCGTCGCCCTCGGCCGGGACCGGGACGGAGCGCTGATCGAGGCGGCCGGCGAGGAGCTTCCGTTGCGGGACGCGGCCTTCGACGCCGTCTTCGCCGCCGGACTCGTGCACCATCTGCCGGACCCGGCGGCCGGACTGCGCGAATTGGCCCGGGTGACCAGGTCCGGCGGCCGGTTGGCGCTCTTCCATCCGATCGGCCGCGCCGCCCTCGCCGCCCGCCGCGGGCACGAACTGCGCGCCGACGACGTACGCGCCGAGCCGCAACTGCGTCCTCTGCTGGCCGCGACCGGCTGGGAGCTGGCATCGCTGGACGACTCCGCGGAGCGGTACCTGGCGGTGGCCGTCCGACACGCCTGACCCTGCTCGGGGCGGCCCCGCACACATCGGCCCCACGCACATCGGCGGCGTCCAGGACCGCGGCCAGCGCGTCGGCGTGCTCCGCCAGCGAGTAGCCGAAGTCCGCGGGGCGGTCGCTGACGCCGAAGCCGGGCAGGTCGACGAAGAGCGGACGGCGGTTCACGAGCGCGGGATGCGCAGATATGTGCGCGGTGTACGCGCCCGACGCCGCTCCCAGTCCGTGCGCATGGAGGCGGGCCGGCCCGTCGCCCGCCGCCTCCGTCCACCGCACGTACGCACCATGTGGTCCGCAGTCCGTCTGTCGCACCGCTGGCTCACCATCGCCCGCGCCACCAGCCGCGCCGAACTGGCCTGGCTGCGAACGACGTTGACCGCGCACGACGCGAAGAGCTGACCGCGCGGCCGGAACGGGCCGCCTCCGGGCGATCACCAGGTGCGGACCGTCGGGAAACCGGCCGTCCGGCGCCGTACCGCCCGAGCGGATTTCCGGCCATCGCGACCTCTCGACGCGGAGGTTACTCGCTGGTTAAGGTGCGCGGACGAGAGACGGCGGGCGAGGCGAGAGGGAACGACGGATGACCGCGGCCGAGAGCCCGGAGGACGACGACGCGCTGTTCGTGCTGACGGCCGCGATGCTGACGCCGGGGCAGTTCCCGGGCGTCCTGGGGGACGACTATCCGGCCGCTTGCGCCGAGTTGGGGCTCGAGCCGCTGGCCGACGGCTACGGCCTGGTCTTCGGGCAGGACGGCGGCGGGGCGCGCTGGACCGTGGCGACGACGGACACCGCCACGGTGGCCTGCGCGCTGGCGGCCTGGGACTGCGGACTCGAGTACGACCTGGCGCCCGACGAGAACAGCCTGGCCGCCTCGCTGCCGGGCTGGCCGCTGCCGGTCGCCGTCGCCGTACCCGGCATCCCCGCCCCGCACGACCCGCCGGACGAGGAGGGCGGGCGTGTCCCGCTCTCCCCGCCCGACACCTCCGTCTGGGGTCCGCCGCAACGGCGCCTCGGGGCCGACGAGATCGCGGTCCGCTGGTTCGAGTGGCGCGACCAACTCGACGTACCGGCGGAAGCGGCTCAGGAGGCGGCCGAGGACGCGGCGGCGGACGCCAGCACGGCTACGGATACGAACGCATGCACGGTCACCGACGCAGGAACAGCCGTCGGCACCGGGACGGAAGCCGAGCCTCACAACCCGGCCGGCCCCCCGCCCGCCGCGCCGGCCATCTCGCACACCGGCATCCGCCACGTCCTCGAAAGCGCGGAGGAGTACGTACGCAATCCGCCGCCACCCGGCCGCGTACGGGCCGCATATGGTGCGGTGCGGGCGGACGGACCCGGCTGGAGCCTGGTGGGCAGGACCGACGACATCGCCTTCGTGCTGTTGGACGACGCGCCCGGCGAGGTGCTGCCGGTCGGCCGCGGCGCCGCCCTGCCGCCGTTGCTGGAAGCCCTCAGCAAGCTGGCCGCGGCCCCGTCCTGACCGCGAAGCCGCGCGAAGAGCCGCGAACGCCCATCAGGACACGCGGGAACCCGCAAGGACGCGCAAGCTCTGCAAAGCCCTGCAAGGCACCCCTGGGGCCCGGAAGCGCAAACCGCCGCATATTGCTGCCGAAAACCGCTGTCAGCCCGCTCTGACGTCCGCCACCACCGCGTCCACCGCCTTGCGCGCGGCGACCAGCACCGGGTCCCACACGGGTGAGAACGGCGGCGCGTAGCCGAGGTCCAGCGCGACCATGTCCTCGACCGTCATCCGCGCGGTGAGCGCGACGGCCCCGACGTCGACCCGCTTGGCGGCGCCTTCGCGGCCGACGATCTGGAGGCCGAGCAGCCGCCCGGTGCCGCGTTCCGCGAGCATCTTGACGGTCATCGGGTCGGCGTCCGGGTAGTAGCCGGCCCTGCTGGTGGACTCGATGACGGCGGTCACGTAGTGGAGTCCGGCGCGGCGCGCCTGGGACTCCTTGAGGCCGGTGCGGGCGATCTCGACGTCGCAGACCTTGCTGACGGCGGTGCCGACGACCCCGGGGAAGGTGGCGTAGCCGCCGCCGATGTTGGTGCCGATGATGCGGCCGTGCTTGTTGGCGTGGGTGCCGAGGGCGATGTGCTGGAGGTCGCCGGAGACGAGGTTGAGGACTTCCACGCAGTCGCCGCCCGCCCAGACCCGCTCCTGGCCGCGTACGCGCATGGCCAGGTCGGTCAGCAGGCCGCCGTGCGCGCCCAGCGGCAGGCCCGCGTCTCGGGCGAGCGCGGTGCCGGGGCGTACGCCGATGCCCAGGATCACGATGTCGGCGGGGTATTCGGCGTCGTCGGTGGCGACCGCGCGGGCCCGGCCGTCGGCGCCGGTGAGCACCGCGCGGACGGCCGCGCCGGAGACGACGCGGACGCCGAGTCCCTCCATCGCGTCGCGCACCAGGCGTCCCATGTCGGGGTCGAGGGTGCTCATCGGCTGCTCGGCGCGGTCGACGAGGGTCACGTCGAGGCCGTGCTTCAGCAGGGCCTCGGCCATCTCGACGCCGATGTAGCCGCCGCCGACCACCACGGCGCGGCGTACGCCGACCCCGTCGAGGCTGGCCAGGACGCGCTCGCCGTCGTCCAGGGTCTGCACGCCGTGCACGCCGGGCGCGTCGATGCCGGGGACGGGCGGCCGTACGGGTTCCGCGCCGGTGGCGACGACGAGGTGGTCGTAGCCGGTCCACTCCTCGCGGCCGTCGGCGTCCCGCGCCCGCACCCGGCCGGCGGCGAGGTCGATGTCGACCACCTCGGTGCCCATCCGCAGGTCGATGTCGCGCTCGCGGTGCTCCTCGGCGGTACGCGCGACCAGCGCGTCGGGGCCCGCGGTGTCGCCGCCGATCCAGTACGGGATGCCGCAGGCGGAGTACGAGGTGTGCCGTCCGCGTTCGAACGCGACGATCTCCAGGTCGTCCGCCGCTCTGCGGCGGCGGGCCTGGGACGCGGCCGACATCCCGGCGGCGTCACCGCCGATGACCACCAGACGCTCCGTCATCTTCCGTGGGTCCCCTTCCGCTTACGGTCCGCCGGAGTCCGAGGCCGGGGTCCGGGTCCGATCCGTACGGTTCTACGACCGGTCGGCCGGGTACGTCACCCGCCCGTCTCGGGAACCCTACGCGGCGGCGCGGCGGGACCCGGGAACGCAACCCCGTCAGACCTCTTTACGTCCATGACATGTCCCAGTAATCTCACGACCGTTCTCGCAGCAACTTGTTGCAGCAACTTGCGCAATTTATCCGGCCGTTTGTTCCGTGGCGCGCGGACGTACGGCTTCCTCCACCGGCCGCCCTCGCGGCCCCGTCCGAGGAGCACGACGTGACCGTCGCTTCGCGCCACAGATATCGACCAGGTCCGCTGACAGCCGTGGTGGCTGTCGTCTTGGGACTCCTGGCGACCCTGCTCCCCTCCCTGTCCACCGGTTCCGCGCACGCCGCCTCGGCGGCGGGCTCGAACACCGCAACCGTCTACTACTCCACCGCGACGACCAACTGGTCGTCGTACAACCTGCACTGGGCGCCCGACGGCGGGACCTGGACGACCGTGCCCGGCGTCGCCATGCAGAGCGCCTGCACCGGCTGGGTGAAGAAGACCGTCGACCTCGGCGCGGCCACCGGCTGGCAGGCGACCTTCAACAACGGCCAGGGCACCTGGGACAACAACGGCGGCAAGAACTACGCCCTGGGCACCGGCACCATCACCGTCAACAACGGCGCCATCGCCCACAGCGACCCGTGCGCGAGCGGCGGGGACCCGGGCGGCGGCGAGACGGGCAGCCCGTCCGGCACCTCGGCCACCGTCTTCTACTCCACCGCGACCGTCGGCTGGACCACCGTCAATCTGCACTACGCGCCCACCGGCGGCGCGTGGACGACCGTGCCGGGCATCGGCATGGAGGCGGCCTGCACCGGCTGGGTGAAGAAGACCGTCGACCTCGGCACGGCCGCGGGGCTCGCCGCCACCTTCAACAACGGCAACGGCACCTGGGACAACAACAACGGCGCCAACTACGCGCTGTCCAAGGGCGTCAGCACCGTCAAGGACACCAAGGTCACGGCCAACGCGGCCGATCCCTGCGCGGCCGTCGTCCCCGACACGACGCCGCCGACCGTCCCCGGCACGGTGAAGGCGACCGCGACCGACACCTCGATCGTGGTGACCTGGAATCCGTCGACCGACGACACCGGGGTCACGGGCTACCGGGTCACCAGGACCGGCGGCACCAAGGGCACGATCGTCACCAGTGTCGGCTCGACCGTCTTCTCCGAGTCCGGCCTGGAGGCGGACACCGCCTACACGTACACCGTCCAGGCGCTGGACGCGGCGGGCAACATCTCCGCCGCCTCCGCTCCGGCTCGGGCGACCACCGGCCACGCGCCGCCGCCCGCGACTCCGGGCACACCGATCGGCACGGACCCGCGCAAGGACCCGATCTACTTCGTGCTCACCGCGCGCTTCTACGACGGCGACACGAGCAACGACCGCGGCGGCAACCAGCACGTGGCGTCGGGGAACGCGGCCAACAACGACCCGATGTTCCGAGGTGACTTCAAGGGCCTGGTGCAGAAGCTCGACTACATCAAGGCGCTCGGTTTCTCGGCGATCTGGATCACGCCCGTGGTGCTCAACCGCAGCGACTACGACTACCACGGTTACCACGGCTGGGACTTCTACCGGGTCGACCCGCGCCTGGAATCGGCCGGGGCGTCGTATCAGGATCTGATCAACGCGGCTCACGCCAAGGGGATCAAGATCTACCAGGACGTGGTCTACAACCACAGTTCCCGGTGGGGCGCCAAGGGGCTGTTCGTGCCGACGGTCTACGGCGTCAGGGACTCGCAGTGGTCGTGGTACTACGACGAGAAGGAGCAGGGCTTCGAGTACGACGGTCTGACGATCGATCCCAAGACCGGCAAGTCGTACTACAACGGCGATCTGTGGTCCACGGCCGAGCCGTCCGGCAATACGTGCCTGAACTGGGGCAAGCCAACGGGGCAGAAGAGCCCCGAGGGCTACACGATCTACAACTGCCAGTGGCCGAACCCCACGTCGAAGATGTTCCCCGCGTCGCTCTACCACCAGTGCTGGATCGGCAACTGGGAGGGCGAGGACTCGCGTTCCTGCTGGCTCGCCGACGACCTCGCGGACTTCAACACCGAGAACGCGCAGGTGCAGAACTATCTGATCGGCGCGTACAACAAGTACATCGACATGGGGGTGGACGGCTTCCGCGTGGACACCGCCGTGCACATTCCGCGCGTCACCTGGAACCGGCGTTTCCTGCCCGCGATCCAGCAGCGCGAGGTCCAGGACTGGGGTCCCGACAAGGCGCGGAACTTCTTCGTCTTCGGTGAGGTCGGCGCTTTCGTCAACGACAAGTGGAACCGCGGATCGGTCAACCACTCGGCGCAGTTCTACACGTGGAAGGAGCGAAAGGAGTACAGCGCGGACGACGCCACCGCGTCGATCGAGCAGTACAACTACGAGGAGCAGCTCGGCACCGGAAACCAGCCGACGTCCGCGAACGCCTTCCTGGAAGGGAACGCTTATCACACCCCGGACCACAGCAAATTCTCCGGGATGAACATCATCGACATGCGCATGCACATGAATTTCGGTGACGCGCACAACGCCTTCAACAACGGCAAGGACTCGGACGACTCGACGAACGACGCCACGTACAACGTCGTCTATGTCGACAGCCACGACTACGGTCCCAACAAGTCGTCGGTGCGCTACACCGGCGGACAGGACGCGTGGGCCGAGAACATGGCGCTGATGTGGACCTTCCGCGGCATTCCGACGCTCTACTACGGGTCGGAGATCCAGTTCCAGGCCGGGAAGACGATCGACTGCGGGCCGAGTTGCCCGCTGGCGACGACGGGGCGCGCGTACTACGGCGACCATGTGGCGGGCACGGTGACGGCCTCGGAGTTCGGGAAGGTCGACAGTGCCTCGGGGGCGGTGGCCACCACCTTGGCGCAGCCTCTGGTCAAACACCTCCAACGGCTGAATCTGATCCGGCGCGCCATTCCGGCGTTGCAGATGGGCCAGTACAGCACCGAGGGGGTGAACGGCGGCGGCATGTCGTTCAAGCGCCGTTACACCGACACCGCGTCGGGCGTCGACAGCTTCGCGCTGGTGACGGTGACGGACGCGGCGTCCTTCAGCGGCGTCCCCAACGGCCGTTACGTGGACGCCGTCTCGGGTGACGTGCGGACCGTGACGGACGGGACGCTGGCCGTCGCGGCGCCCGGCAAGGGCGACATGCGGGTGTACGTGCTCGACCTGGGCGGCAAGAACGCGGCGCCCGGCAAGATCGGTACGGACGGCCCGTACCTGAAGTAGCCCGACCGGCCCGGACGGCGGCGGAGGGTCCCTCCGCCGCCGTCCGGGTTCACGGGATCAGCCCCCGGCCCCCCGGCCGGGCTCACGGGACTAGCCCTCCGCCGCCAGCCGGGCCCTCGCCTCCATCAAGGCGAAGCCCAGCAGATTCAGCCCGCGCCAGGTGGCCGGGTCCGCGGCGCGCTCGTCGTCGGCGGCCAGTCCGATGCCCCAGACCCGGTCCATCGGGCTGGCCTCGACCAGGACGCGGCCCCCAGTGCCGAGCAGGTAGGCCAGCAGGTCGGGGTGCTGCCGAAATTTGTGGACATTGCCTTCGATGACCAGGCCGAAGCGCTCCGCTTCCCACACGGCCTGGTCGAAGCCGCGGACGGTGCGGCCGACGCTCTTGGCGGTCTTCGGGTGGCCCGCCGCGACAGCCCGCCGCTCGGCGTCGGGGTCGTCGAAGAGCCGGGCCTTGCCCGCCATCATCCAGTGCTCGGCGGTCGCGTAGGTGACGCCGTCGACGGTGAAGGGCGCGGGCCACCACTGGCTGAGGCAGCCGGCACCGACGCTTCCGTCGCGCTGCGGGCGGTGGCCCCAGAAGTACAGATACTTCAGCCGGTCCCCGGTGTGGTCGAGCAGGTCCTGGGTGGACCGGATGTCCGTCGCCATCGTCTGATCAGGCCCTCTCGTGCCGCGGCGACACGGGAACGGGACGTGTTCGCCCGGCTTCGGTGCCCTGGTCGCAGCGGCACACTATCGGGGGTCGTACCAGGTCAGCGACCTATTTGCCGACGGCTCACGCGCCGCAGCCGACGCCGCTGCGAGGAGTCGAGGGAGAAGTAGGCGATCGCGGGCACGCCCACGATGACCAGGACGACAGCCCAGAAGGGGATCCAGATCCACAGGAACAGACCCAACGCCACGCCACCGATGACGATCTTCGCGCGATTCGACATTTCCCCGCCTCCGTTCACGGCGGCAAGCGCCGCGCCCTCACCGCTTCTACCCAGGAGAACGCGCCGCGGACAACCGTGGTTCCCCCCGCGTCCCGAGGGCCGTATCCCTGTAACCGTAACGCCGGGACGCGGGGGGAACCAGGCCGGGCGTCAGCCCAGCCGGGCGGCCGGGGCCACGGAGGGCGCCGGAGCGGCGGTCAGCGCGGCCTTGCCGCGGGGCGCCGCGCCCGCACGGGTCGACAGCGCGCCGGAACCGCCGACCAGCGGCAGCCTCAGCACGGAGTGCGACAGGTCGACCGTGACCTTGGGGGTCGTGTCGGGCGGCAGGATGAGGCCGCCGTCGGTGCCCGCGACGATCAGCGCGAGCCGGTGCCCCGCCGGTACGACGTGGTCGGTGGCCGCGAGCTGGACGGTCATCGTGTACGGCTTGCCCGGGGTGAGCGGCACGCCGTGGGAGAGCGACGCGTAGTGCCCGAGGTCGGCCCAGCCGCGGCTGAAGACCGTGTGGTCGACGGCCGTGGTGTCGGCGGCGGTGTCGAGGTAGCAGGCGCTGTCGCCCGCGGTGCTCTCCCCGTAGCAGGAGCGGGTGGCCAGGGTGGTGATGCCCTCGCCGTTGCCGAGGAAGTCACGGATGGTGGCCGGCCCGAGGTCGACCAGGACCGCCGACAGGTGCGCGCTGGTGGTGGACGAGGTGGCGGTCACGGTGAAGGTGCCGCCGCCGGACAGCCGCAGGTCCTTGGCGAGCGTCCCGGTGGTGAAGACGGTCTTGGCCGCGGTCGCGGTGTCGGCCGCCGCCGCCCAGTCCTCCTCCCACAGATTCGGGTCGTCGGTGAACGACTCGGTGCTGCCGGGCCCGGCGTGCCGGGTGCCGAGCGTGCCCAGGCCGTCGGTGGCCGTCTGGCTCAGGCTGAGCGAGGTGGTGCGGGTCGTGGCGGGCGGCCACACGCGGTCGGTGGTCCAGTGGTCGACGGTGCGCTCGATGTCGGCCATCGGCTGCCGCTGGATGCCGTTGTCGACGCCCAGCAGATAGTGGTCGAACCAGCGCCGGAGGGTGGGGACCCAGTCGGTGCGCCGGTAGTCGAAGGGGTCGACGTGGCCGGTCTGCGACAGCCACACCTTGCGCTCGACGCCGTGCGCGGCGAGCGCCTGCCACCACTGGCCGAAGTGCTTGGTGCGGACGTTGAGGTCCTGCATGCCCTGCACGGCGAAGACGCTGGCCCGTACCTTGCCCGCGTCCTTCACGTAGTCCCGCGCGGTCCAGAACGGCGTCCAGTCCCCGCTGCGCGGCGAGCCGTCGATGATCTTCTGCTGGGCGGCGGCGCAGTTGGCGTGCGCGCTGTCGCTCTCGACGTAGTCCGACAGCCACTCGGGGCCGTCCTGGAGCGCCGCGCCCTGGTGGAAGTAGTAGTCGTACCAGGAGGAGATGGAGCTGATCGGCACGATGGTCTTCAGGCCGCGCACCCCGGTGGCGGCGACGCCGTTGGCGATGGTGCCGTCCCAGCTCTTGCCGATCATGCCGACATTGCCATTGGTCCAGCCCGCCGAGACCGCGTGGCCGCCGGAGCGGGCGCTGTAGCCGCGGGCGCGGCCGTTGAGCCAGTCGACGACGGCCTTCGCGGACCGCACGTCGGAGGGGCCGCCGACGTCCACGCAGCCGTCTGAGCGGTCGGTGCCCGCGAGGTCGACCAGGACGGTCGCGTAGCCGCGGGGCACGAAGTAGTTGTCGTAGAACAGCGGGGCCTGGACGATGTTCCCGTTGGCGTCATAGGTCTTGAGCTGGCTCTCGTTGCCGCGTCCGCAGCAGGAGTAGTACGGGCTCGCGTCCATGATCACGGGGACCTTGCGCCCGGCGGCGGCGGGCTCCGAGGGGCGGACGATGTCCACCGCGACCCGGTCGGTGCGGCCGTCGCCGTCACCGTCGAGACCGGTGTCCACCCAGACGGCCTCGCGGATCGCGTTGGCGTAGGAGTAGTCGGGTTGGCTGAGACCGTGCCGTACGGTTCCGCCTCCTGCGCCGCCGGGGGTACCGGCGTACGCGGAGGACGGAGCGGTGAGTACGGCGGCCAGGGCGGCGAGTACCGCCACCACCACGGATATCCACTGGAAGCGGGCAGCCCGCGTGAGGGAGAGCACGCCAGAGGCTAGCGCCTGACCAGGCCACGTCAACAGGGGGCGTACGCAAGGTCCTGGGACGG
The DNA here is from genome assembly GCF_055558595.1 of Streptomyces sp. NPDC025721. Taxonomy (NCBI): domain Bacteria; kingdom Bacillati; phylum Actinomycetota; class Actinomycetes; order Kitasatosporales; family Streptomycetaceae; genus Streptomyces; species Streptomyces sp. NPDC025721. The sequence goes on from NZ_JBVHMF010000004.1 coordinate 27,962, forward strand.
CTGAGGCGGCAGGGGGGTGTGCGGAGGTGCTGGCCCCGCCGCCTCAACGGTCGTACGTCGTCGGCTACTTGTTGCCGGTCAGGCCCGCCCTGCGCAGGGCGTCGGCCATCGCGCCGCCGGGCGCGGGCTGTTGACCGCCGCCGCGGCGTGCGCCGCCCTGGCCCTGGCCGCCGCCCTGTCGGTTCTGGCCCTGGCCGCCGCCCTGCCGGGGCGGTCCGCTGCGGCGCTCGCCGCCGCCACCGGCCCCGCCGCCGCGCTGTTGGCGCCCGGCGCCCGGCTCGTCGTCCAGGCGCAGCGTCAGCGAGATCCGCTTGCGCGGCAGGTCGACGTCCAGCACCTTCACGCGGACGATGTCACCGGGCTTGACGACCTCGCGCGGGTCGGACACGAAGGTGTCGGAGAGCGCGGAGACATGGACCAGGCCGTCCTGGTGGACGCCGACGTCCACGAAGGCGCCGAAGGCGGCGACATTGGTGACGACGCCTTCGAGGATCATCCCCGGCCTGAGGTCCTTCATCTCCTCGACGCCGTCCTTGAAGGTGGCGGTCTTGAAGGCCGGACGCGGGTCGCGGCCCGGCTTCTCCAGCTCGGCGAGGATGTCGGTGACGGTCGGCAGACCGAAGGAGTCGTCGACGAAGTCCTGCGGGCGCAGCGTCCGCAGCACCGGGCCGTTGCCGATCAGCGACTTGATGTCGGTCTTCGCGGTGCCGCTGATCCGCCGCACCACCGGATACGACTCGGGGTGCACGCTGGAGGCGTCCAGCGGGTCGTCGCCGTCCACGATCCGCAGGAAGCCCGCGCACTGCTCGTACGCCTTCGGGCCGAGCCGCGCGACCCCCTTGAGGTCCTTGCGGGTACGGAAGGGGCCGTTGGCGTCGCGGTGGGCGACGATGTTGCCCGCCAGGCCCTCGGTGATGCCCGAGACGCGGCGCAGCAGCGGTACGGACGCGGTGTTGACGTCCACGCCGACGCCGTTGACGCAGTCCTCGACGACCGCGTCCAGGGAGCGGGAGAGCTTCAGCTCCGACAGGTCGTGCTGGTACTGGCCGACGCCGATCGAGCGCGGGTCGATCTTCACCAGTTCGGCGAGCGGGTCCTGGAGGCGGCGGGCGATGGAGACGGCGCCGCGCAGGGACACGTCGAGCTCGGGGAGTTCGGCGGAGGCGTAGGCCGAGGCGGAGTAGACCGAGGCGCCCGCCTCGGAGACGACGGCCTTGGTGAGCTTCAGATCGGGGTGCAGCTTGATCAGGTCGGCGGCGAGCTTGTCGGTCTCGCGGGAGGCCGTGCCGTTGCCGATCGCGATCAGGTCGACGCGGTGGGCCTTCGCGAGCCGGGCGAGGGTGGCCAGCGACTCGTCCCACTTGTTGCGCGGCACGTGCGGGTAGATCGTGTCGGTGGCGACCACCTTGCCGGTGTCGTCGACCACGGCGACCTTGACGCCCGTGCGCAGGCCGGGGTCCAGGCCCATGGTGGCGCGGGTGCCCGCGGGCGCGGCGAGCAGCAGGTCGCGGAGATTCGCGGCGAAGACCCGTACCGCCTCGTCCTCGGCCTCCTGGCGGAGCTGGACGCGCAGGTCGATCCCGAGGCGGACCAGGAAGCGGGTGCGCCAGGCCCAGCGCACGGTGTCGCCGAGCCATTTGTCGGCGGGGCGTCCGCGGTCGGCGATGTCGAAGTTCTGCGCGATCCGCCGCTCGAAGCTGGACGGTCCCTCGGTGGGCTCCTCCGGCTCCAGGGTGAGGTCGAGGATCTCCTCCTTCTCGCCGCGGAGCATGGCCAGCACGCGGTGCGAGGGGAGCTTGGTGAAGGGCTCGGCGAAGTCGAAGTAGTCGGAGAATTTGGCGCCCGGCTCCTCCTTGCCCTCGCGCACCTTCGCGACGAGCCTGCCGCGCGTCCACATCCGGGTGCGCAGCTCGCCGACCAGGTCGGCGTCCTCGGAGAAGCGCTCGGTGAGGATGGAGCGCGCGCCCTCGAGCGCCGCCGCCGGGTCCTCCACGCCCTTGTCGGAGGAGACGTATTTCGCGGCCTCGGCCTGCGGGTCGGTCTCCGGATCGGCCAGCAGCAGGTCGGCCAGCGGTTCCAGACCCGCCTCACGGGCGATCTGGGCCTTGGTGCGGCGCTTGGGCTTGAAGGGCAGGTAGATGTCCTCCAGGCGCGCCTTGGAGTCGGCGGCCATGATCTGCGCCTTCAGCGCGTCGTCCAGCTTGCCCTGGGACTCGATGGACTCCAGGACGGCCGCGCGCCGTTCGTCCAGCTCGCGCAGGTAGCGCAACCGCTCCTCGAGAGCGCGCAGTTGCGCGTCGTCCAGGGTGCCGGTGGCTTCCTTGCGGTACCGCGCGATGAACGGCACGGTCGCTCCGCCGTCGAGCAGTTCGACGGCGGAGCGCACCTGCCCTTCGCGTACGCCCAGTTCCTCGGCGATCCTGCGCTCGACCGATCCGTTACCGCTGATGATCTCGCTCCTCGTGTGCTCGGCTGTTCACTGCATGTTAGACGTCACCCGCCCGCGACCGGCCGCGGGCGGCGGGAACGATGCGCGGTTCCGGCTCGTTGTGCGGGTGCGGTGAGGCTGTTGACAGTGGCCCCCGCACCAGGCCCTGTCCCCGCCGAATCAGCTCACCGCAGCCGCTTTTCGAACCAGTGGTCCGCGTATGGGCTCGTGTTGTAGCGGGCGATCTCCCTGTAGCCGTGCTTGGCGTACAGCGCACGGGCCTCCACCAGGTCCTTGCGCGTGTCCAGGCGGATCGTGTCCGCGTGGAAGGTGCCGCGGGCGAGGGTTTCCGCGGCGCCGATGAGCAGGCCCGCGACGCCCTGGCCGCGGGCTTCGGGGCCGACATACATCCGGGTCAGCTCCATGGTGTGCGCGTCGAGGACGCGCAGGCCCACACAGCCGACCGGTACGCCGCGGGCAGGAGCGCCGGCGAGCCGGACGGCGAGGAATTCTCCGGTGGGTGGCACGAGATCGTCGCTGGGCTCCTCCGCGAGCACGGCGGAGACCTCGGCGTCGTCCGTCGGACGGCCGTAAAAGCGGCTGACCAGCTCGGTGTAGTAGCGGCGCAACAGCGTCGCCGCCTCGGGGCCGGTGATGGGTACAGGCGCGACCGCCCAGTCGGTCGCGTGCGTGTTGTTCGTCGTCACGCCGGACATCCTGGCAGCGCGTAGGTGGGGTTATCCCCAGGTTTTTCCGGGGTCTGCCACCCCGGGGAACCGGGTGATGGCGCCATGGTCGGGGATCAGTGGCAGTCCATAGCGTCGAGGTGTGGCCGGTCAGGCCAGACACCGGACGTCGAACCGGCCATCGCCGGACCCCGAGGAGCGCCCATGGCTACAGCGACCAGCACGATCATCGACGCGCCGGGACGGCGGTCCGACGGGACGGCGGGCCCGGACGCGGACTCCGCCGGTACGGGGACGGACTCCGGTACGGGGGCGGACTCCGGTACGGGGGCGGGACCAGGATCGGGATCGGGATCGGGATCGGGCAGTGATTTCGCTCCGCTGCTGCGCGAGGTGAAGGCGGCCGGGCTGCTGCGGCGGCGCGTGGACCACTACGCGAAGTCGATCGCGCTGAATCTCGTGGCCGTCGCCGCGGTGTGGTCGGCGGTGGTGCTGGTCGGCGGGACGGGTTCGTGGTGGGTGGTGGCGCTCGCGCTGCCCGCGGCGGTGCTGGGGGCGCGTACCGCGTTCATCGGGCACGACGCCGGGCACCACCAGATCGCCGAGAGCCGTCGTACGAACCGGCTGATCGGGCTCGTCCACGGCAATCTGCTGCTGGGCATGGGCGCGGGCTGGTGGACCGACAAGCACAATCGGCACCACGCCAATCCGAACCATGTGGGCAAGGATCCGGACGTCGAGGTCGGCGCGCTGGTGTGGACGCAGGCGCAGGCGGTCGAGCGGGAGGGCTTCGCGCGCTTCCTGACCCGTCATCAGGCGCGGCTGTTCTTCCCGATGCTGCTGCTGGAGGGGCTGGCCCTGAAGGTGGCGAGTCTCCAGGAGCTGAAGCGGCAGGAGCCGCGGCAACGGCTGGTCGAGGGCTCGCTGCTGGTGGCCCACCTGGCGGGTTACGCGGCGCTGCTGCTGTTCGCGATGCCGGTGTGGCAGGCGGTCGTGTTCGCCCTCGTGCACCACGCGCTGTTCGGGCTCCACCTGGGCTGTGCCTTCGCGCCCAACCACAAGGGCATGGAGATGCCCGAGGAGGGCTCGCGCTGGGGTCATCTGCGCCGTCAGGTGCTCACCTCCCGCAATGTGCGCGGCAATCCGCTCACCGACTGGTTCCTCGGCGGCCTCAACTACCAGGTCGAACACCACCTCTTCCCCAGCCTCCCCCGCCCGCACCTGCGCCTCGCCCAGCCGCTGGTGCGCGCCCACTGCCGCCGTCTGTCCATCCCCTACACCGAGACCGGCCTGATCGACTCCTACGTCCAGGCCCTGTCCCACATGCACTCCGTGGGCGCCCCCCTGCGCTCCCCCGCCGTCTGAACTTCCCACCGCCGCCCCCCTTCCGCACCCCCGGCGGCTCAGCCGTCACGGTCGTAGACCGTGACGGCCACCCCGCGTTCCACGAGCCGCGCGGTCACCAGCGGCTCGACCCGCGCCCACCGCCCGCCTGCCAGACCGCAGCCGATCCTCGGCATGTGCACGGAGGCGCCCAGCTCCAACGCCCGGTCGCCGAGCGCCGCGAGGGCGGCGTCGATCGCCTCGTACCGCACCGGCACACCCTTGCTGCCGGTGCGCATGCCGCGCTGGCCGATCAGGTTGGCCACCCACACATAGCTGCCGACCCGCACCAACTGGAGTGCGCCGAGGCCGAAGTCGTTGCGCGCCCGCTCGCGGTGCCAGCGCCGATAGGCGGCCTCGGGCTCCGGCCAGCGGCGCGACACGGCGACGACGAAGCCCTTGCCCCAGCCGCCCAGGTCGTTGCAGACATGCGCGATGACTTTGACGCCCTTGCCCTGTGGTGCGGTGGCGTCTCCCCGCACATACGTGATCTCCCCCATGCCGCCACGGTAAGCGCGACCACTGACAACGCGCCCGCGCTTAAAGCGACGACGGGTGGTGGGTGGTGTGGAGCCAGGCGGTGAACAGCGGGGTGAGGTCGTGGGGGGTGAGGCGTTGGCAGAAGGCGGTGAAGTCGGCGGTGGTGGCGTTGCCGTGGCGGCGGGCGGCGGGCCAGGTGCGGAGGAGGGTGGCGAAGGCGGTCGGGCCGAGGGCTTCGCGGAGTTGGTAGAGGACGAGGGCGCCGCCGCCGTACACGGGGGCGTCGGAGATGCGGTCGGGGCCGGGCGGCGCGCCGGGCGGGAAGGCGCTGTTGGCGGGGTCGGCCAGGGCCGCTGCGGCGCTCCGCTCGACGGTGCGCCCGCCCTCGTGCTCCTGCCACAGCCACTCGGCGTAGGTCGCGAAGCCCTCGTTGAGCCACATGTCCTGCCAGGCGGCGGGCGTGACGGAGTCGCCGAACCACTGGTGGGACAGTTCGTGGACGAGGGTGTCCAGCGGCACGGCGGGGTCGCCCGGCTCGCCGTCGCCGGGGAAGACCGGCTTCGTCTGGGCCTCCAGCGCGTACCCGACCCGCCCGCTCGGCAGGTGGTCGACGATCGCGCCGACGGACGAGAAGGGATAGGGCCCGAACAGCCCGCTCTCCCAGTCCACGATCTCCGGGATACGGCGCAGTGCCGCCGCCGTCGTCGGGTCGTCGGAGCGCGGGTCGACTGCCACGTAGACCGGCACCCCGCCACCGGTACGGGACCGCGTGATGTCGAAGTGCCCGATGGCGACGGTGGCCAGATACGTCGCCATCGGCTCCTTGGCGCGCCAGTGGAACGCGGTCTCGCCGCCGCGGTCGGCGCTGTCGACCAGTTCGCCGTTGGACACGGCGGTGAGACCGTGGGGGACGGTGACGGTGATGTCGTAGGCGGCCTTGTCCGAGGGGTGGTTGTTCGAAGGGAACCAGGCCATGGCACCGACCGGTTCACCCAGGGCGAGCGCGCCGTCGTCGGTACGGAACCAGCCCTCGTGCGAGCCGTCCGGGTCGGTGAGGGTCGGCGGGACGCCTTCGTACGTCACGGTCGTCTCGAAGCGCGCGCCGTCTCGCAGCGGCGTCGCGGGCGTGACCCTCAGCTCGCTGTCCGCGCGGTCCACGGCGGCGCTCCGCCCGTCGACGGTCACGCGGGTGACGGTGAGCCCCGACAGGTCGAGGTCGAAGCGCGCGAGCGGCTGGGTGGCGGTGGCGGTGACGACCGCCGTGCCGCGCAGCTTTCCTGAGCCGGGGTCGTACGCGAGGTCGAGGCCGTAGTGCGTGACGTCGTATCCGCCGTTGCCCGCCCGCGGGAAGAGCCGGTCGCCGACGCCGGGCGCCCCGACGTCGGCGGAGCCCGAGGCGTGGCCCGTACGGTCGGGGGCCGTGCGGTCGGCGGCCGTGCGGTCGGGGGCCGCCGTGCCGCCGCCGGAGCACGACAGGCAGCACGCCAAGGAGCACGCGAGCAGGATCGGCAGGGCCGCGCGCGGCGGCGGGAACAGGCGCACGCGGGCCAGCGTACGAGGCTCGGGGCCGGGCGGAGGCGTCCGCCGTACGGCGTGCGGGGACTTTCACAGCGCTGGTGCGACAGCGATACTGTCCAGGTGCCCCAGACCGCTCTCACCATCGACGAGCTGGCCGCCCGCGCCGGGGTGACGGTGCGCACCGTCCGCTTCTACAGCGCCCGCGGCCTGCTCCCGCCGCCCGACATCGGTCCGCGCCGGGTGGGCCGATACGGCGCCGCGCACCTGTCCCGGCTGGCGCTGATCGAGGAGTTGCGGCACCAGGGCCTCACCCTGGCGGCGATCGAGCGCTATCTCCAGCAGCTCCCCGCCGACATCAGCGCCCACGACCTGGCGATCCACCGCGCCCTGGTGGCGTCCTGGCTGCCGGAGGGCAGCCAGGAGATCGACCGGGAGCGGCTCGAACGCCGCGCGGGGCGCCCGCTGGACGACGCGGACCTGGACCGGCTCGCGGCCATGAACGTGCTGGAGCGCACCGACGACCCCGACGCCTTCCGGGTGGATCCGGGCATCCTGCACCTGGGGGTGCGGCTGCTGGACGTGCCCTTCCCCGTGGAGACGGTCCTGGCCGCGCGCGAGGTGATGCTGGAGCACGCGCGGGCCGCCGCCCACGAGCTGGGCCGGATCTTCCTGGACGAGGTGGGGGAGCCGGACCGCCCGGAGCGGATGCGGTCGCTGTCGGCCCAGATGCAGCCGCTGGTCGTACAGGCGCTGGTCACCGCCTTTCAGCGGTCGCTGAAGGAGGAGCTGCGGGCCTGGCCGGTGCCCTCGCCGAAGCCGGACCCCGAGCAGAACCCGCAGCGTTCCCCGTAGCGCCTGAGCGCCTGCACCTCAGCGCCCGTCCGTGAACGTCTCCCCGCTCTCGGCCTTCGCCACCAGCAGCGCGGGCGGTGCGAAACGCTCGCCATAGGTGTCGGCCAGTTCGCGCGCGCGGGCGGTGAAGCCCGCGACGCCGCCCTCGTAGCCGTTGATGTACTGAAGGACGCCGCCGGTCCAGGCGGGGAAGCCGATGCCGAGGATGGAGCCGATGTTGGCGTCGGCGACCGAGGTGAGGACGCCTTCTTCGAGCAGCCGGACCGTGTCCAGCGACTCCGCGAAGAGCATCCGCTCCTGCATGTCGCGCATCGGGATCTCGATGCCGGGTTTACCGAAATGCTCCGCAAGACCGGGCCACAGCCGGGTACGGCGGCCGTCCGCGTAGTCGTAGAAGCCCGCGCCGCCGCTGCGCCCGGTCCGCTCGAACTCGTCCACCATGCGGTCGATGACCCGCTCGGCCGGGTGCTCCTGCCACTGGCCGCCCTCCGCCTCGATCGCGGTACGCGTCTCGCGGCGGATCTTGCGCGGCAGGGTGAGCGTCAGCTCGTCGAGGAGCGACAGCACCTTGGCGGGGTAGCCCGCCTGGGCCGCGGCCTGTTCGACGGAGGCCGCCGCGACGCCCTCGCCGACCATGGCGACGCCCTCGTTGATGAAGTGGCCGATGACGCGGGAGGTGAAGAAGCCGCGCGAGTCGTTGACGACGATCGGCGTCTTGCGGATCTGCCGCACCAGGTCGAAGGCGCGGGCCAGCGCCTCGTCGCCGGTCCGCTCGCCCTTGATGATCTCCACCAGCGGCATCTTGTCGACCGGCGAGAAGAAGTGCAGGCCGATGAAGTCGTCCTGCCGCCGCACGCCTTCGGCGAGCGCCGAGATGGGCAGCGTGGAGGTGTTGGAGCAGAGCAGCGCGTCGGGCGCCACGATGTGCTCGATCTCCTGGAAGACCTTGTGCTTGAGCGTGGCGTCCTCGAAGACCGCCTCGATGACGGCGTCACAGCCCGCAAGGTCCGCCGGGTCGGCGGTCGGGGTGATCCGGGCGAGCAGCGCGTCCCGCTTGTGCGGGGTGGTGCGGCCCTTGGCCAGCGCCTTGTCGAGCAGCGTCACGGAGTACGCCTTGCCGCGCTCGGCGGCCTCCGCGGTGACGTCCTTGAGGACGACGTCGATTCCGGCGCGCGCGCAGGAGTACGCGATGCCCGCGCCCATCATGCCCGCGCCGAGGACGGCGACCTTGGTGACCGGCCGGGCCGGGAAGCCCTCGGGGCGGCTGGCGCCGGAGTTGACGGCCTGCATGTCGAAGAAGAACGCCTGGATCATGTTCTTCGAGGTCCGGCCGCAGGCCAGCTCGGTGAAGTAGCGGGCCTCGATGAGGGTGGCGGTGTCGATGTCGACCTGCGAGCCCTCGACGGCGGCGGACAGGATCGCCAGCGGCGCCGGGTAGGGCGCGCCCGCGAGCTGCTTGCGCAGATTGGCGGGGAAGGCCGGCAGATTCGCCGCGAAGGCGGGACTCTTCGGGGTGCCGCCGGGGATCTTGTAGCCGGGGGTGTCCCAGGGCTGCCGGGCGTCGGGATGGGCCAGGACGTACGCCCGTGCGCTCGCCAGCATGGCGTCCCGGTCGGTGGCGACCTCGTGGATGAGACCGGCCTCCAGAGCGCGCTGCGGCGCGTACTGCCGGCCCTGGAGCAGGACCTTCAGCAGCGCGTCGGCGATGCCGAGCAGCCGGACGGTGCGGACGACTCCGCCCCCGCCGGGCAGCAGGCCGAGCGTCACCTCGGGCAGGCCGATCTTGGTGCCGGGCGCGTCGAGTGCGATGCGGTGGTGGCAGGCCAGCGCGATCTCGTAACCGCCGCCGAGCGCCGCACCGTTGATGGCCGCGACGACCGGCTTGCCGAGGGTTTCCAGGCGGCGCAGGCGGCGCTTGATGCGCAGCGATCCGGCGAGGACGTCGGCCGCGTTCTCCGGGGTGGCGCGGATCAGGTCGCGCAGGTCGCCGCCCGCGAAGAAGGTCTTCTTCGCGGAGGTGACGATGATGCCGCGCACGCCGTCGAGTTCGGCTTCGAGGCGGTCGAGGGTGGCGTCGAGGGAATCGGCGAAGGCCGCGTTCATGGTGTTCGCGGACTGCGCGGGGTCGTCCAGGACCAGGGTGACGATGCCGTCGGTGTCCTGCTCCCAGCGGATGGTGGTGGACTCGCTCATGGTCTTCGGGCTCCGTTGGATCCGTGAGGGGGCACGTGAGGGGGCAGGGGTCAGAGACGTTCGACGACGGTGGCGACGCCCATGCCGCCGCCGACGCAGAGGGTGGCGAGCCCGTACCGCTGGTCGCGGCGCTCCAGTTCGTCGATGAGGGTGCCGAGGATCATCGCGCCGGTCGCGCCGAGCGGGTGGCCGAGCGCGATGGCGCCGCCGTTGACGTTGACCTTGTCGATGCTGACGCCCATGTCGGAGGCGAAGCGCAGCACGACGGCGGCGAATGCCTCGTTCATCTCGATCAGGTCGATGTCGTCGATGGTCAGCCCGGCCTTGGCGAGGGCCTTGCGGGAGGCGGGGGCGGGGCCGGTCAGCATGATGGTCGGCTCGGAGCCGGAGACGGCGGCCGAGACGATCCGGGCGCGGGGGGTGAGGCCGTAGCGCTCGCCGATCTCGCGGTTGCCGATGGCGACGAGCGCGGCGCCGTCCACGATGCCGGAGGAGTTGCCCGCGTGGTGGACGTGGTCGATGGCCTCGACCCAGTGGTACTTCTGGAGCGCGACGGCGTCGAAGCCGCCCAGGTCGCCGATGTCGGCGAAGGACGGCTTGAGCTTGGCGAGCGTCTCGGGGGTGGTGCCGGGGCGGATGAACTCGTCGTGGTCCAGGACGGTGAGGCCGTTGCGGTCGAGCACGGGCACGACGGAGCGGGCGAAGTAGCCCTGCTTCCACGCCTCCGCGGCGCGTTCCTGGGAGAGCGCGGCGAAGGAGTCCACGTCGTGCCTGGTCCAGCCGCCGAGGGTGGCGATCAGGTCGGCGCCGACGCCCTGCGGCACGAAGCCGGTCTCGTACGAGGTCATGGGGTCCATGGCCCAGGCGCCGCCGTCCGAGCCCATCGCGACGCGCGACATGGACTCGACGCCGCCCGCGAGGATCAGGTCCTCCCAGCCGGAACGCACCTTGGCCGCCGCCAGGTTGACCGCTTCGAGCCCGGAGGCGCAGAAGCGGTTCTCCTGGACGCCCGCGACGGTGTCGGGCAGGCCCGCGGCGATGGCCGCGATCCGCGCGATGTCCGAGCCCTGATCGCCGATCGGGCTGACGACGCCGAGCACGATGTCGTCGACGGCGGCCGGGTCCAGGGTCGGGAAGCGGCGCCGCAGTTCGTGGATGAGGCCGACGACGAGGTCGATCGGCTTGGTGCCGTGCAGGGATCCGTTCGCCTTTCCGCGCCCGCGCGGGGTGCGTACGGCGTCGTAGACGTAGGCCTCGGTGCTCAACGTCGTGCCTTTCTGGAGGGTGGGGCGGGGTGTCCTGGTCCGGCGCGGTGTCCGGGAGGTGCTGCCGTAGGGGTCTCAGTCCAGCAGTGCGGGGGCGTCCCAGTCGCGGGCGACCTCCGCGGTGTGCGCGCCGGGCGGCGCGGGCGGCCGGCGCAGGGTGCCCGGTGTCGCGGACAGCCGCGGCGCGGGCGCGGGCTGCACGGTCCCGGCCGCCTCGGTGAAGGTGCCGCGGGCGGCCAGGTGCGGGTGGTGCGGGGCCTCACCCAACGAGAGTACGGGCGCCACGCACGCGTCCGTCCCGTCGAAGACGCGTGTCCACTCGTCGCGGGTGCGGGTGCGGAAGCGGGCCGCGAGGGCGGCGCGCAGATCGTGCCAGCGGCCGGGTTCCGTGCGCAGGGCCGCGTCCCGCGGCGCAAGTTCCAGCAGCCGGACGAATTCGTCGTAGAAGCGCTGTTCCAGGGCGCCGACCGCCATGTACCGGCCGTCGGAGGTCTCGTAGACGCCGTAGAAGGGGGTGCCGCCGTCCAGGAGGTTGGCGCCGCGCCTGTCCTGCCAGCGGCCGGTGGCGAGGATGGCGTGGATCATCGTGGTGAGGTGCGCGACGCCGTCGACGATCGCGGCGTCCACGACCTGTCCCTCGCCGTGCGCGCGGGCGTGGTGGAGGGCGGCGAGGACGCCGGTGACCAGGTAGAGGGAGCCGCCCGCGTAGTCGCCGAGGAGGTTGGCAGGCGCGACCGGCAGTCCGTCGGCCGGTCCCGTCATGCCGAGCGCGCCGGTCACGGCGAGGTAGGCGATGTCGTGTCCCGCGGTGTCGGCGAGCGGGCCGCTCTGGCCCCAGCCGGTCATCCGGCCGTAGACGAGCCGCGGATTGCGGGCCAGGCACGCGTCGGGGCCGACGCCCAGCCGCTCGGCGACGCCCGGCCGGTAGCCCTCGATGAGGATGTCGGCGCGCGCGGCCAGGTCGAGCACGGTCGCGGGTCCCCGGTCCGCCTTGAGGTCGACCAGCACCGAGCGCTTGTTGCGGTTGGTGAGGTCGTGCTCGGGCGCGACGCCGAGACCCGCGCCGCCCGGCCGGTCCACCCGTACGACATCGGCGCCGAGGTCGGCGAGGAGCATCGCGGCGAACGGTCCCGGACCGATCCCGGCCAGTTCGACGACACGCACGCCCGCCAGCGGGCCGTCGGGCGCCGCGCCCCGGTTTGACAATTCTGATGTCACATCAATGATGCTAGGAACGTGTTCCAGTCTTGGCAAGAGCTGACTGAGCGCTCGCTCAGCCGGTTCACTCGCCTTCGGTTCCGTCTCCGGTCCCGCCTTCGGTCCCGCCGTCGGCGGTCGCCGTCGCGTGCGGCGTCACAGGTGGCAGTGGCCGCCGGAGCCGCGTCCGCTCTCCCGGGGCAGGTCGAGCGTGGGGTTGCGGTCGAAGAAGCCGGTCGGTCTCAGCGTGAAACCGCAGGTGTCCACCGGCATCACCGGCCAGTCCTCCAGGCGCGGCAGATGCGTCGGCCCGAAGGAGTGCCACAGCGTGAGGTCGGTGTCCTCCAGCGCCTCGCCCGGCCGCGACCACTGCCCGACACCGGCCCCGCCCCGGTGCTGGTTGGGGTAGTCGCCGTCCGGATAGTGCCGCTCGGGGCGGTAGCGGGTCACCCACAGGTGCTTGGTGGCGTACGTGACGCGCTCCGCGACCGGTGAGCCGGGCTGCGCGAGCAGCGTCGGTCCCGCGTCGGGCAGCAGGGTGTACGCGACCGGGCGGCCCATCCGGTTGAGCGAGCCGGGGTTGCTGATCCGCCAGCGCCGCCCGGCCGCCGGGTCGGCGACCCGGCCCGCGTCACCGCTGTCGGCCACCACGGTGGCGCGCGTGGTGAAGGCGTTGCCGTTCGGATTGTCCGGGCCCATCGGCAGCCGTACGACGTCCACTTCCTCGACCGTGTTGGCCGGGCCGTCCACCGCCACGTCGAGCCGGGCGCAGAACAGATGCTGGTGGTACGGCGCGAGCAGCCCCGGCGCGATCTCGGTGGCGTGCTGCGAGCTCTCCCCCGGCACGGCGGCCGACGTCTGCACGAGCCCGGTGGCCTTGGCCTCGAAGGCGATCGTGCCGTCCTGGTGGAGATACCAGTAGAAGCCGTAGTCGTAGTTGCCGAGGGTGGCGATGTACGAGATCACCAGGCGGCGCGAACGGCGGCTGTCCACCGCGAAGTTGTCGAAGATATTGGTGTGCTTCCACAGCAGCCCCGCGTCCTCCTCGTGGACGCAGATCGCGTTGCTCAGCGTCTCGGGGCGGCCGAGGTCGTCGGCCAGCACGGCGTCCACGTACGCGATCTCGCCGAGGCAGTCGCAGCCCAGGCGCAGCGCGTTGGCGTTGCGGCCGAGCAGGTACTCGCCCGCGTCCAGGTAGCAGACCCAGTTGCGGGCCGCGTCGGGCTCCGCGTACGGCACGGCCATCTCGGCGATCGAGGCGCGGTGCAGGACGAGCCGGTCGCGGTCGCCGTCGCGGTGGGTGATCCGGTGCAGCACCAGGCCCTCGCGGGCGTTGAAGTCCAGCCGCAGCCGCCAGTTCTGCCAGCTCAGCACCGGGCCTTCGAGCGTGAAGGACGGCCCCTCCGGCTGGCCGATCTCCAGCGGGCGCAGGTCGGTGCGGGCCGGTCCGTTGAACTCGGCCTCGTAGCGCCCGCATTGGGTGGGCGTGGGGACGGCGCCGGTGTCGATGAGGCGTACGACGCGCCGCTCGATCAGGTCGACCTCCGCGACCAGGCCGCCGACCGGGTGGGCGAACGGGTTGTCGCTCTCGTCGCAGCGCAGGAAGGTCAGCGAGCGCAGCATGCGGCGGCCGGTCTCGGAGGCGATGCCGAAGTTGCCCGCGGCCAGCGGCGCCGCGATCACCAGCGAGGTGTCGGTGACGCCGCGCTCGGCCATCGCCGCGCGCCAGGCGGGGTCGGCCTTGACGATCTCGTCGCAGGTCTCGTACTCCTCGAACAGCAGCGGCGGTTGGCCGTCGGCGGCCGGGTCCAGGTCGCGGTGGGCGAGCAGCAGGCGCGAGGTGACGTCGACCAGGGCCTCGGCGGCGCGGCCGGTGGCGGAGTCGAGCAGCGTGACACGTACCCGGCGGGTGAAGGCGTCGCCGTCGCGGTGGGCGAGCGCGGCGTGCCGGTCGGGCTCGTCGGGCAGGACGAGCGGGAAGCGGGTGGCGTCGGACACCAGGCCCTCCGCCTCCAGTACGGCGCGGGCCGTGTCGATCTCGTCGGCGGTCAGCGGGTCGAGCGGATGCGGAGTGGTGGTGGCGGCCGACGCGGACATGGGGCCTCCTGACGGCGGAACAGGAACGCTGCGGGGACGGGGAGTTCGGGACATGGGTCCGGAAAAAACGGGCGGCCCGCCGCACCCTGTGGGGTGTGGCGGGCCGTCGCGGTGAGACCTGGCGAGATGGTCAGGAGGACGCTTGCGCGGCGGCCTTCTCCAGTTGGAACGCCTCGTTGCCCTGGCCGATCCTGGCGTGCACCTCGGGCCGCTTGGCGCGCAGTATCAGACCGTAGACCAGTCCGATGGCGGCGGCCAGAGCGATGATGCCGGGCAGCAGCCAGCGCAGCCCGTGGCCGGGGTTGGCACCCAGCAGCACCGAGAAGTCCTTCACCGAGTAGACGGCGATGGTCAGCAGCCCGAGAGCGGCGACGGCCGAGGTGACCAGCCGCCATGCCTGCACACCGGCGGCGCCGCGCTTGACGAAGAAGGCGATGACGGCGATGGCCGCGGTGGCCATCAGCAGCACGATGCCGAGCGCGCCGACGTTGCCCGCCCAGGTGAACATGCGCAGCACGGGGGCCGTCGGGTCCGGGCCGAACTTCGGGTCGAACTTCCCGTTGTCGGTGGCGGCGAAGGCCACGACGACGGCCAGCGCGACGATCGACTGGAGGAAGGAGCCGACGGCGGGGGCGCCGCTGGACTTCGAGGTACGGCCGACCGCCGAGGGCAGCAGACCGTCGCGGCCCATCGCGAACGCGTAGCGGGCGACGACGTTGTGGAAGCTCAGCATCGAGGCGAAGATGCCGGTGATGAAGAAGATGTTCAGGGTGTCGGTGAACGCGGTGCCCAGCCGGGCCTGGTTCAGCGAGAAGATCAGGTTCGGACCCTGCTCCTGAGCGGCGCCCACGACGTGGTCGGGGCCGGTGCCGACGGTGATCGCCCAGGCGCTGAAGGCGAAGAAGAGAGTGGCGAAGCCGATCGCGGTGAACATCACCTTGGACACGACGCGTTGGGCGTCGCTGGTCTCCTCGGCGTAGACCGGGGCCTGTTCGAAGCCGACGAAGCCGGCGATGGTGAAGCACAGGGCGGTGCCCAGACCCGCGCCGCTGAGCGTGCTGGGGTCGAAGGCGTGCACCGAGACGCCCTGCGGGCCGGGGTCGGACAGGAAGCTGATGTCGAAGACGACGGTCAGCAGCGTCTCGACCAGCAGCAGCACACCGAGCGTCTTGGCGTTCAGGTCGATCTTCAGCGCGCCGAAGATCGCGGTGATCGCGACTCCGCCGAGCGCCGGGATCCACCAGGCCACGTTGTGGTTCCAGTGCTGGGCGATCTGGCTGGAGATCTCGTAGCCGAAGATCCCGTAGAGACCGACCTGCATGATGCTGTACGCGAACAGGGCGACGTACGAGGCGCAGGCGCCCATGGTGCCGCCCAGGCCCCTGGATATGTACGCGTACAGCGCGCCCGCGTTGTGCACATGGCGGCTCATCTCGGCGTAGCCGAAGCTGAAGAGGATCAGCACGAGGCCGACGATGACGAACAGCAGCGGCACCCCGACGACACCCATGGTGGCGAAGGTGGTCGGCACCACACCGGCCACCACCATCAGGGGCGCGGTCGCGGCGAGGACCGAGAGCAGGAGGGCCGGTGCGCCGATCCGGTCCGCGCGCAGTGCGCGTTGCTCGCCCTTGAACGTGCTGATCTCGCTTGTACTGCCCGTCAGCATGCTGCGGTGTCCTTCCGGTGGTCCGTGGTTCGGGTCTTACTGGATCGGTCTTCGAGCGTGGTTCTTCGTGCGTGGTTCCAACTGCGTGTCCTGCTGGGTGAGTACGACCGTGGGGGCCTAGGCGGAACCGAAGCCGAGCGCGTAGTTGCGCGCCGCGCGGAACGCCTTCTTCGGGTCGCGGTCGGGATACGACCACGGGGTGCGTGTCGCCTCCGACCCGATCCGGTTGAACAGGGCGGCGGCTTCCACCGTGTCGCCCGCGTGGAATTTGCCGTACGCAAGGTAGTTCAGGTCGAGCAGCAACCGCGAGTGGTCGTAGCCCTGCCATTCGAGCCACCAGTCGAAGGCCATGCGCACGCTCTGCCGGGCGCGCGGACTGACCCAGTACGGAAGGCCGTTGGGGACGTCGGGCAGCACATCGGCCGACGCGAGCACCCGGTAGCGCTCCACCAGCGCGACCAACGGCAGTACGGCCAGCGGTGATCCGCGTCCCGCCTCGTCCGCGGCCCACTCGGCGAATTCGTACACCTCGTGGAACGGGTCCTCGCCGTCGGTCTTCTGACGCTCCGCCAGGCACTGCGTCATCAGGTGGTGGGCGTGGTGGTGGCCGCGGTGCCGGCCGCGCGCCTGGTCGAAGGCGCGCACCTGCTCGTCGTCGGTGCCGGTGCGGCGGGCGAGCACCAGCAGGGCGAGCCACGGCGACGGGTCGCGCGGGGTCATCCGGGCCGCGCGCAGGCAGAGTTCGCGCGCCGACTCGGCGCTCTGCTTGCCCGCGACCGCGCGGAAGACGGCCGCGAACGCGGCCAGCGCGGCGGCGTCCGTGCTCTCGGGCTCGGCGAGTTGCCACTCGCCCGCCCATGCGGCGGCGCTCTTGCCCTCGCCGAGGACGACCAGCCGATGTCCTCGGCGGTCCCAGTTGTCTCCGGTACGGCTCAGCAGGTCACGGGTCTCCGCCCAGCGGCCGTGGGCCAGGGCAGCACGAGCCGCGACCAGCTCCTCGTCACCGAGAGCGGGGTCGAAAGCCACGTCGTCCTTGCCACGCGAGAAGCGGAAGGGTGGCGGCGGTGGGGTCATCCGCGGGCAGCCCTCCACGGCGTGCGTAACGTCATGTGATCACGCACAGCCAACCGGTCGGCACGGGGTGGCATCAAGTCCGGACCTGTTGTCTCGCTGTAGTCCCGTATGGTGACGGGGGTTTGGGACACGGATCGGGATGGATGCGCTGGTTCGGCTGCGCGATCGGCCGGACACCTGATATTCGAGAGGCCGATCAAGGTGTGTCGGCATCGCGCGGTGGGGACCAGGTGACATGGACGGCGGGAGCGTGAGCGGTGCGGACGCGGGGGAACGACAGAGTGCGGCAGCCTCCACCCACCCGCTCGCCTATGTACGGCGAAGACACGGGTGGAGCTACCAGGACCTGGCACGGGTCATAGCCGACAACGCGCGGATCCTCGGGGTGCCGATGGCGGCCCGCCGCGAGAAGGTCTGGCGCTGGGAGCACTGGGGGGTCGTGCCGGAGGCCGACAGCCAGCGCGCGCTGGCCCGCGCGCTCGGAATCCCCTCCAGGGAACTGGAGTTGAGGCCCTGGCCGCGCTGGCTCCCGGCGCACGGCGGCATGCCGGACGGGCTGCCGTGGACGGTCGAGGGCAGTTTCACCGCGCTCACCGCGCTGCTCGACAACGGCGCGAGCGACCCGCGCGGGTTCCCCATCGCGGACGAGCAGGCGCTGCTCGACGCCATCGCGGACTGGGACGCGGCGGGCGCGGAGGGCACGACGGGCGCCGCCGGTTCCGCGGGCTCGGGCGGCGCGGCGGGCGCGATGGGTTCCATGGGTTCACGTGCCGTGGACAAGAAGGCGGGTTCGCCCTCGGCCGCGGCGGGACGTGGGTCGCCCTCGCCCGCGGCGGGACGCGGGTCGGCGTCGGCCGCCATGGCCGAGCGGTGGGACGAACCGGTGCCCGGCACCCGCTCGGGACGCGTGCCGCGACAGGCGAACGCCGCGGCCGCGTTCCGCGACGACGCCGTCGACAAAGCGGTGGCCGCGGCCGTCGTGGACGGTCCGGTGATCGACTGGCTCGAAGCCGGGGTGCTGGGGCTGCGCAAGCTCGACGACCGGCTCGGCGGCGCGGCCGTACGGCACCGGGTCGAGGCCGATCTGCGCATGGTGCGCGGCCTGTTGCACCGGGGGCAGCACGAACGGGCCCACGGGGCAAGGCTGTTGCGGGTCGCCGCCGACCTGGCGCAGCTCGGCGGCTGGGCGGCCACCGACACCGGCCGGCTCGGGGCGGCGCAGCGGCACTATCTGACCGGTCTGCGGCTCGCCCACAGCGCGGGCGACCGCCCGCTGGCCGTCGCGCTGTGGGGCGGCCTCGCGCTGCACGCGGTGATCGCGGGTCAGCCGCGGGACGCGGTGGCCGCGGCGGAGGCGGGGGTACGGGCGGCGGGCGGCACTCCCCCGGCCGTCCGGGCGCTGGCCGCCAGCAGGCTGAGCCGGGCGCACGCCGCGGTCGGCGCCGACGGCGCCTCACGGCGCGCGGTCTCCGAGGCGGAGCGCCAACTGGACCTGGCGGAGCGGGAGTCGGGTCCGTCATGGCTCTACTGGTTCGACGCGGCCGAACTGGCCGCGCAGACCGGTCAGTCGCTGCTCGACCTGGGCCACGCGCACGAGGCCAGGCCCCTGTTGGAGCAGGCGCTGGCGATGCAGGACGCCTCGTACGTACGCGACCGCTGCCTGTACTCGGCGCGCGCCGCCACCGCCCGCGCCCTGACCGGTGACCTGGAGGGCGCGCGCACGCTGGGCCGCGAGGCGGCCCGGCTGTCCCGGCACTGCGGCTCCCCGCGCATCGCGGACACGCTGGACGCGCTGAAGGTCCGGCTCGACGCCACGAGGTGACCTCTTCCCCCGGTGCGCGGTCCCGCCTTCGCGGACCGCGCACCGGGGCCGAACGTGCGGGCTGCTCCGGGGGACGGTGCCGCGGGCCGGTGCTCCCGGCACTCACGGCCGGTGCGCAACGTCACCACGGATTGGCCGAGACGCCTACGGGAGGCGGTGCGAGACGCCGGTTCGGACCCCGGCCCGCGGGGCGTGTACGTCATGGCGGCCGGTCGTGACGTACAACCGGCCGCACAAGTACCCAACGATGACTGATTCGCGGACGCGGTCCCGTACGTACCGTCTTGACCTGCGAGAACACGGCGCCACTCGGCGCCGGACAACGTAGGGAGACACCAGCCATGAGCGACACCCTGTACCTGGTCCAGCGCTACATCGCCGCCTGGAACGAGACCGACCCGGCCGCCCGGCGCCGCCTGATCGACGAGGTCTTCGCCGCCGACGGCCGCTACACCGACCCGCTGGCCGACGTCACCGGGCGGGACGCCTTCGACGCGGTGGTCGGCGCCGTGCAGGCGCAGTTCCCCGGCTTCGTGTTCACCCTGGGCCCGGTCGACGCGCACCACCACATCGCCCGCTTCACGTGGGAGCTGGGCCCGGCGGGCGGCGAGTCGCTGGTGGTCGGCTTCGACGTGGCCGCGATCGGCGAGGACGGCCTGGTGCACAGCGTCCAGGGCTTCCTCGACAAGGTCCCGGCCGGCGCCTGAGCACCGCTCCACGGGTACGGGCGGGGCCCCCGCCCGTACCCCGCCCGTACCCCGTACCCCGTCACCACTGAGCCGCACCCGTACCCCGTCATCGCCCCGGACATCCGTCCCCCTGCGACAGGAGTTCCGTCATGGCCTCGGCCACCACCGCCGCGTCCCCGCCCGCGAGCCGCGACGGCTCGCCGGTCAGCAAGCGGCCAGACCTCGGCCTGCTGCTCCTGCTGGCCGCGACCTTCATGATCGCGCTCGACATCTTCATCGTGAATGTGGCGATCCCTTCCGTGCAGAGCGACCTGCACGCGGGCACCGCGTCGATCCAGTGGGTGGTGGCGGGCTTCGGCCTGGCCGTGGCCACCGGGCTGATCACGGCGGGCCGGCTCGGTGACGTCTTCGGCCGCAGACGGATGTTCACTGTCGGGCTCGCGCTGTTCACCGCCACCTCGGCGGCGTGCGGATTCGCGCCCACCGCAGGGACGCTGGTGGCGGCGCGGGTCCTCCAGGGCCTGTCGGCCGCGCTGATGAGCCCGCAGGTGCTGTCGATTCTCCAGACCGCCTACACCGGCAAGGCGCAGGCCCGCGCCTTCAGCATGTACGGGCTGACGATGGGCGTCGGCGCGGTCTTCGGGCAGCTCATCGGCGGTCTGCTGATTAAGGCCGACGTGCTCGGCCTCGGCTGGCGGGCCTGCTTCCTGATCAACCTCCCGGTCGGGCTGCTCGCCCTGGCGCTGGTGCCGCGCGCCCTGGCCGAGTCGAGGGCGCCGCAACGGCCCCGGCTGGACCTCACCGGCGTGGCGCTGTCCACCGCCGCTGTCGTCGCGCTCGTGCTGCCGCTGATCCAGGGGCGTGCGGCGGGCTGGCCGCTGTGGACCTGGCTGTGCCTGGCCGCGTCCGCCGTGCTCGTCACCGTCTTCGTCCGCCACCAGGACCGGCTCGGCCGCCGCGGCGGCGACCCGGTGCTGAACACGGACCTGTTCCGGCAGCGCGGTTTCGGACCCGGCTCCCTCGCGCAGTTCGTCTTCTGGAGCGGGCAGGGCTCGTTCTTCCTGATCCTCGCCCTGTACCTCCAGGCGGGCCGCGGTCTGAACGCCCTGCACTCGGGCACGGTCTTCCTGGCGATCGGCGGCGGCTACCTGCTGACCTCGACGAACGCGCACCGCATCGCGGCCAGGCTCGGCGGCCGTACGGTCCCGGCCGGGGCTCTGGCGATGGCCGCGGGGCTCGGTCTGCTGTGGGAGGCGGCGCACCGCTCCGGGACCACCGGCAGCCTGTGGGAGCTGGTGCCGGGGCTCATCATGGACGGCGTCGGGATGGGCATGGTGATCGCCCCGCTCACCCACGACGCGCTGGCCACCGTCCCGCCCCGGCTCGTCGGCTCGGCCTCCGGCGTGGTGGCCACCACGCAGCAGATCGGCGGCGCGCTCGGCATCGCCCTGATCGGCATCATCTTCTACGGCGCGGTCGGCGACGGCGCGCCCGGCGGTTACCCGCACGCCTTCCGGATGGGGCTGGTGTTCCTGCTCGGCCTCGAACTGGCGCTGGCGGTCCTGAGCTTCGCCGTCCGGCGGCGCGAGGCGGCTCGGTGAGCCCAGCCCTCGGACGGCACGGGCAAGGGGCGACCACCTGGGTGGTCGCCCCTTACCCGTCGTCAGATCGTCAGATCGACATGTCGTCAGATCCGGCGGAGCCGCACCACGGGAATATCCCGGTCGGTCTTCTTCTGGTAGTCGGCATACGGCGCGTACACATCGAGCAGGTGCGGCCACACCCGGGCCTTGTCCTGCGGCGACAGCGTCTCGGCGCGGGCGGCGAAGCGCTCGCCGAGCACCCGCAGGTGGACCTCGGGGTTGTCGCGGACGCTCAGGTACCACAGGGGGTGCTCGGGGGCGCCGCCCTTGGAGGCGACGATCAGGTAGTCGTCGCCGTCCCGGCCGTAGATCAGTACGGTACGCAGCCACGCGCCGCTGCGACGGCCCTGGTAGTCGAGGAGCAGGCAGGGCGAGCCGTTGAGGTCGGTGCCCTCGGTGCCGTTGGACTCCTCGTAGCGGCGGGCCTGGTCGGCCACCCACTTCTCGGGGCTGACCTTCACCGCGGCGGGGTCGTAAGACGTCATGCGTGTGTGCCTTCCAGAGGGTTCGATTAGCACCCAGCGTAGGGCGGGCGCGCCGCAAACAGGGCGTACGGAGCGGTCACAGGCCCGGCGCGCCCCAGACGGGGAACCAGCGCGACAGGTCGTCCTCCAGCCGGAGGTCATTGGTGACCAGGGCTCTGACCTGGAGTTCCAGCGCGTTGTCCCGCTTCTCGCCGGGCAGCGGGGCGAAGGGGTAGAAGGAGCCGCGCTTGTAGAGGTAGACCAGCGCCACCGAGCGGCCCGCGGGGTCCTTGAAACCGAGCAGCGAGCAGAGCAGTTGCGGGCCGAAGCCGCGTTCCTCCAGGGCGGAGTTGATCGCGTGCAGATCGGTGACGAGGTCGGTCATCTCGGCGGGGTCCTTGCGGGCCAGCAGCCAGGTGTAGCCGTACGAGTCCTGGCTGGCCTCCGCGCCGACCAGGGCCCGCAGGTCCTGCTGGATCTCGGCGAAGGCGCCGCCCTCGACGGCCGCGAAGCAGACCGAGCCGAGGCCGGTGGGCCGCAGCTCGCTCGCCGCTTCGAGGGTGATGGCGGCCGAGGTGAGGCCGAAGAGCTGATCGAGGTCGGGCTTGACCGGCTTGCTGCGGCCGAGGATGACGTCCAGCAGACCCATCAGTGGCGGTCCAGTTCGAGAGTGATGCGGCTGAGCTGCTCCAGCCGCTGCTCAAGGGAGGGGTGGGTGGACAGCAGCTTCGAGAAGGCGGAGCCTCCGCCCTTCGCGCTCAGCGCGGGCGCGAAGTAGAAGGCGTTGAAGGGCTCCGCCTTGCGGAGGTCCTTGGTGGGGATCGCGCCGATCTGCCCGGTGACCTTGGTCAGTGCGGAGGCCAGCGAGGAGGGGCGGCCGGTGAGCAGCGCGGCGCTGCGGTCGGCGGACAGCTCGCGGTAGCGCGACAGCATCCGGGTGAGCAGGAAGCTGATGGCGTAGACGACCGCGCTGACCAGCGGGATCGCCACGGCGAGCACGGCGGTGCCGGGGTCGCGCGCCCGGCGGAAGCCGCCGTAGAGGCCGATCCGGGTGATGACACCGGCGAGGATGCCGAGGAAGGAGGCGATCGTCATGACCGCGACGTCCTTGTGGGCGACGTGGGACAACTCGTGGGCGATGACGCCCTCCAGCTCGTCCGGCTCCAGGCGGCGCAGCAGCCCGGTCGTGGCGCACACCGTGGTGTTCTTCTTGTTGCGACCGGTGGCGAACGCGTTCGGCACGTCGGAATCGGCGATGGCGACCTTGGGCTTGGGCATGTCGGCGAGCGCGCAGATGCGGTCCACGACGCCGTGCAGCTCCGGCGCCTGTTCGGGCGTGACCTCCTTGGCGCCCATGCTGAAGGCGGCGATGCGGTCGCTGAACCAGAACTGCGCGATGAAGAGAACTCCGGCGATCACGAGGATCAGCGGCCAGGATCCGCGCAGCAGCGCCAGCAGCGCGCCGACGAAGACGACATAGAGCAGACCGATCAGGAACATCGTGACCACCATGCGCGTGGTCAGCCCCCGGTCGGGCGCGAAGCGGTTGCGGTCCATGGCCCCTCCCGAGACATGCGGGGCGCGGACCACTGGCGGCGGTCCGTCGTACCTCGTTGTCGAGTGTGCACCTGTTCAACGACTACGACGAGCCCGTCGGTTCCGCTCAGGCCCTCACATCGAGCACCAATTTGCCGAAGGTTTGCCGGGCCCGCAGCTCCTCATGGGCCCTGACCGCCTCGGACAGCGGATAGACCCCGCCGAGCCGGGGCACGAGGCGGCCCGCCGCGGTCATTTCCAGCAGCTCGGCCATCGGCTCGCGGTACATCCCCGGACGGCCGAGGCAGTGCGTCAGCCAGAAGCCGACGACCGCGCGGGAGCGGGCCATGAGCTGTGCGGCCTGGACCGGTGTCGGGGGCGTCCTGGAGGCCAGACCGTACGTGACGAGGCGGCCGAACGGCGCGAGCGCGGCGAGCGAGGCGTCGAAGACCGGGCCCCCGGTCATCTCCAGCACGATGTCGACCTTCTTGCCGCCGTTCGCCTCGACGAGACGGTCCTTCAGGTTCTCGGGGCCGGAGTCGACGGCGACGTCGGCGCCGAGTTCAAGCGCGAGGTCCCGCTTGTCCTCGGACGAGGCGGTGGCGATCACCCGGCCCGCGCCGAAGGTCTTGGCGAGCTGGACGGCGAGCGAGCCCGTACCGCCGGCCGCCGCGTGCACCACGACGCTCTCGCCCTCGGCCAGGCGTCCGGAGGTGCGCAGCAGGTGCCAGGCGGTGAGGCCCTGGACGACCAGGGCGAGCGCCTGCCCGTCGGTGACCTCGTCGGGCACGTCGTGGGCCAGGTACTCCTGGACGACGGCCTTCTGGGCGTAGCCGCCGTTGTCGGTGAGGGCGACGACCCGGCGGCCCTCCGCGGTGCGGCCGACCACCTCGGCGCCGGGGACCATCGGCAGCGTGGAGCGCGAGAGGTAGGAGTCCTCGACGGTGTGCGTGTCGGCGTAGTTGATCCCGGCGGAGTCGACGTCCACGAGGAGCTGGCCCGGGCCTGCCACGGGGTCGGGCAGCTCGGTCTCCCGCAGCACCTCGGGACCGCCGAATTCGGTGATCTGGATCGCGCGCACGTCGGCTCCTCAGCGTGGTGGGGCGCACCCTGCGGGTGCTTTCCTGGCGTCCGCCGGTGTGTCCCGGTGTCCGCTCCACCGATATTACCGACTGGTTGGTATGTCGCACACCGCTTGGGCACACCGCTTGGGCACGCCGCAACGCGTTCCGTCGCGCACTGCACCACGGCCCCGGCGCCCCCGCCGGTCCGCTCAGGCGGCGGGCACCGGCACGGGCGGCGGCGGGCCGACGTACCGCGCGGACGGCCGGATGATCTTGCTGTCCTCGGCCTGCTCCAGGATGTTGGCGCTCCAGCCGACGACGCGGGCGGCGGCGAAGGTGGGTGTGAACATCTCGCGCGGCAGCCCGCAGAGCTCCATCACGACGCCCGCGAAGAACTCGACGTTGATGTGCAGCTCGCGGCCGGGCTTCAGCTCGGCGAGCAGCGCCTCCGCGCGGGCCTCCACCTGCACCGCGAAGTCCACCAGGTCGCCGCCGAAGCTCTGCGCGATGCCCTTGAGCATCCGCGAGCGCGGGTCCTCGGTGCGGTACACGGGGTGGCCGAAGCCCATGATCCGCTCGCCCGCCCCGATGTGCTCCCGCAGCCAGCCGTCGATCCGGTCGGGCGTGCCGATCGCGTCGAGTGTGTCGAGCGCGCGGCTGGGCGCGCCGCCGTGCAGCGGCCCGGACAGCGCGCCGATCGCGCCCACCAGACACGCGGCCAGGTCCGCCCCCGTCGAGGCGATCACGCGGGCGGTGAACGTCGAGGCGTTGAAGCCGTGGTCGACGGTCGAGATCAGATAGCGCTCGACGGCTCGGGCGCGTACCGGCTCCGGCTCCTCGCCGGTCAGCATGTAGAGGTAATTCGCCGCGCACGGCAGGTCGTCGCGCGGCTCGACCGGCTCCAGGCCCTGGGCGAGCCGGTGCAGCGCGGTGAGCAGGGTGGGCACCACCGCGCAGGCGGCCAGCGCGTCGGCGCGGCGGCGGTCGGGCGTGAGGTCGTACAGCGGGCGGAATCCGGCCGAGGCGCCGGTCAGCGACAGTGCGGTGCGCAGCCCCGCGAGCGGTCCCGACAGCGCGCTGGCGCGGGCGATGGCCGGGAGCGCGTCCGCCACGTCGGCGGGCAGGTGCCGCAGGGCGGCGGTCCGCGCGGTGAACGCGGCACGCTCGGCCGCGTCGGGCAGCGCGCCGTGGAACATCAGGTGCCAGACGTCCTCGAAGCCGCGGCTCTCGGCCAGCTCCACGGCGGAGAACTCGCGGTAGTGGTAGAAGCCTTCGAGCCCGCGGACGTCGCCGATGGATGTGTCGGTGACGATCACGCCCTTGAGACCGCGGGGTACGTCGATCGGGGCGTTCTGCTCGGTGGTCGGCATCGTGTCCTCCTTGGGTATTGACTCGACTCTCCATGATTGATTTAAACTCTGTCAATGTTGATTGAATCAATGTGAATGAGCTGAGCACTATGGATACGGTGAGCCCATGACGGATCAACCGGCGGACCGGATCAGCACCCGGGAGGCCGCCCGGCGGCTCGGCGTGAAGCCGGAGACGCTGTACGCGTATGTCAGCCGCGGCCTGCTCGCCAGCCGACGGGCCGAGGGTGGCAGGGGCAGCACCTTCGACCCGGACGAGGTCGAGGCCCTGGCCCGGCGCGCACGGCCCGCGGCGGCCGGTGCCGACGGACCCTCGGACAGCGGGGGCGGCGGGGGCGGAAACAGTGCCTGGGTCCGTATCCGTACCGGCGTCACTTTGATCGAGGACGACGGCCTCTACTTCCGCGGGGTCGACGCGACCGGGCTGGCCACGGCGTACGGCTTCGAGGAGGTCGCCGAGTGGCTGTGGACCGGGGTGCTGCGGCGCGGGGTCCGCTTCACCGCGCCCGAGCCGCTGTTGAAGGCGGCCCGCAGCGCGGGCGACGCGCTGCCCGCGGGCTGCGGTCCGATGGACCGGTTGCGGGTCGCGGTCATCGCGGCGGCCACCGCGGATCCGCTGCGCTTCGATCTGTCGGAGGAGGCCGTGCTGGGCACGGCGCGCAGCCTGATCCCGACCCTGGTCGGCGCGCTGCCGCCGCTCGGCCGGCCGCATTCGGGAGAGGGCGGGCTGGCCTGGCGGCTGTGGTCGCGGCTGACCGAGCGGCCCGCCGACGAGGCGTCGCTGCGGGTGCTGGACGCGGCGCTCGCGCTGCTCGTCGACCACGACCTGGCCGCCTCGACGCTGGCCGCGCGGGTCGCCGCCTCGGCCCGCGCGCACCCCTACGCCGTGGTGTCCGCCGGACTCGGCGCGCTGGACGGGCCGCTGCACGGACAGGCCAGCGCCCTGGCCCACCGGACGCTCGCCGAGGTGCTGGAGCGCGGCGGCGCGGGTCCCGTCGTCGCCGAGCAACTGCGCGCCGGTCAGCGGATCCCCGGCCTCGGGCACCGCCTCTACCAGGGCGAGGACCCGCGCGCCCGGCTGCTCTTCCACCTGCTCGGGCAGGTGCCCGCCGCCTCCGACGCCCTGGCCGCGGCCCGCGACCTGGCGGCGACGGCCGCTCGCCACACCCCGCTGCACCCCAACGTCGACCTGGCCCTCGCGGTGCTCTCGGTCTCCGCCGCGATGCCCGCGGAGGCGGGCGAGACGGTCTTCTCCGTGGCGCGCACGGCGGGCTGGATCGCGCACGCCCTGGAGGAGTACCAGGAGCGCCCGCTGCGGATGCGCCCCAGCGGCACCTACCAGGGACCACCGCCGCCCCAGCCGCTGCCGTGACGGCGCGCGGTCGCCTCCCACGGGCGGATGACCGCCGACGCTGCCCTCAGCGGAGACCCGGGCCTCGGCCGGAGCCTGGGCCGGAGCCGGAGTCCGGGCCGGGGCCGGGAACCGTCGTCAGACGCCGGTCAGACGGGGGATGCGGCCGACCAGTTCGGCCCACTCCGTGTCCTTCTGGCCCGGCACCATGCGGCCCGCGGACCGCCACTGGTCGGCGAGTTCCGCGAAGACCGGTGCCTCCGTGCTCTGCAGAACCGTTCCGGCACGGGAATAGCGCCATGGCTGGTGACCGTCGCCCGCGCCGTCGGCGCCGTCGTCCTGCGGAATCCACTGCGTTGCTGCCATAGCCCGACCAACGACTCCGACGGGTCGGACGCCACTGCACACCCCGCCCGCACCACTCGTATGAGTGAACTCTCCGGGGTCCGCGGCACCCGCGGCGACGGCAGGAATTTCCGGCGGGCGCCGCCCGTTGTGGGGGCATGAGCACTGTGGAGCTGACCAAGGAGAATTTCGACGAGGTCGTGTCGTCGCACGATTTCGTCCTCATCGACTTCTGGGCCGCCTGGTGCGGGCCGTGCCGGATGTTCGCACCGGTCTACGACAAGTCGTCCGAGAAGCACCAGGACCTGGTCTTCGCGAAGGTCGACACGGAGGCGCAGCCCGAGCTGGCCGCGGCCTTCCAGATCCAGTCGATCCCGACCCTGATGATCGTCCGTGACAAGGTCGCGGTCTTCGCGCAGCCGGGAGCGCTGCCCGAGCCCGCCCTGGAGGACGTCATCGCGCAGGCCCGCGCCCTCGACATGGACGAGGTGCGCAAGTCGGTCGAGGAGGCCCAGCAGAGCTCCTGACGGGCCCGCCCGCCACCGACGCGACAGCGAGGGACATCCGGGGCCGCGCCCCCGGCCCGCGGCGAGCAGGATTCGCCGCCGGGCCGGAGCGCGGCCCTTGCGCTGCCGTGTCGTCGGCCCGCCGGGGTAACGCGGCCGGGCCCGTGCGCGACACCGTCCGCGGGCCCGCCCTCCAGGGCATTGTCAGTGGTCGCGTCTAGGCTCCGATGGTGGGTACAGCCATCGCCGCCGTCGCGCGGATCGCCGCCGTGCCCGACCCGGTGGGGTCGGGCGGGCGGCTGTGCGCGCTCGGGGAGGACGGGACGGCGGTCGGGAAGGTCGATGTCGTACGGGACCTGGCCGCTGAGGTCGCGCGGCGGGAGGCCGAGCAGGCACCGCGCTGGGTCTGGGCGGCGACCGACGAGGTGTATCCGTGGCTGCTCGACCGGGGGTCGGTGCGCACCGCGCGCTGCCATGACGTGAAGCTCGTCGAGTCGCTGCTGCTCGGGCAGGAGGGCAGGCACCGCAGGCCCCGGTCTCTGGGGGCGGCGTGGGCGCGGCTGCACGGGCTGCCCGAGCCCGAGGACGCCCCGGAGCCCGGCGCGGACGACCAGCCGGTGCTGTTCGCCGCCGACCGGCGTCATCTCCCGCGGGATCTCGACCCGTTGGCCGCGCTGGTCGAGGTGCACGCGGCGCAGCAGCGGCGGATCGCCGCGAGCGAGCACCCCGACCGGATCCGGCTGCTGTGCGCGGCGGAGTCCGCGGGCGCGCTCGCCGCGGTCGAGATGGGCCGGGACGGGCTGCCGTGGAGCGCCGAGGTGCACGACGAACTGCTGACCGGGCTGCTCGGCCCGCGCCCCGCGGGTGGCGCACGGCCCGCGCTGCTGGGCGAGTTGGCCGCCCGTATCCAGGACGCGCTCGGACGTCCGGTCAACCCCGACTCCCCCGCCCAGATGCTGCCCGCCTTCGCCCGCGTCGGCGTGCATCTGACGTCGACCCGCTCGCACGAGCTGCGCGAGGTCGGGCATCCGGCGGCCGGGCTGCTGCTGCGCTACAAGGAACTGTCCCGGATTCACGCCGCGCACGGCTGGGCCTGGCGCGAGAGCTGGGTGCGCGACGGCCGCTTCCGCGCCGAATACGTGGTGGGCGGCGTGGTGTCGGGCCGGTGGGCGACGCGTGGCGGCGGCGCCCTTCAGATCCCGCGGCTGCTGCGCTCCGCCGTCGTCGCCGACCCCGGGCACCGACTGGTGGTCGCCGACGCCGGGCAGCTGGAGCCGCGGGTGCTGGCCGCGATGTCCGGTGACGCCGGGCTCGCGGCGGCTGCCGCGGAGGGCGATCTGTACGCGGCGCTGGCGCGGAACGCCTTCGGCGGCGACCGGCCGCGCGCCAAGATCGCGCTGCTCGCCGCGATGTACGGGCAGACCAGCGGCGAGGCGGGTCAGCTTCTCGCGGTGATGCGCCGCCGTTTCCCCGCCGCCCTCGCCCTGGTGGAGGCCGCGGCCAGGACGGGCGAGGCGGGCGGGATCGTACGGTCGCGGCTGGGCCGTACGTCGCCCGCACCGTCCGCCGACCGGTTCCTCGACGAGAGCGCCGACCCCGGCGACGGCGCGTCCCCCGACCGCCGCGCGGCCCGGTCCTGGGGCCGCTTCACGCGCAATTTCCTCATCCAGGCCAGCGCCTCCGACTGGGCCTTGGCCATGCTGGCCTCGCTGCGCCGTCGGCTGACCACGATCGGGCCGGAGCCCCAACTGGTCTTCTTCCAGCACGACGAGGTGATCGTGCACGCCCCGACCGAGCTCGCGCCCGCCGTCGAGGCGGCGGTGACGGCGGCCGGTGACGAGGCCCGCCGCCTGGTCTTCGGCTCCGCCCCGGTGCCGTTCCCGCTGGAGACGCACGCGGTGGCGTGCTACGCGGACGCCAAGTAGCCCGGCGGCAGGGTCACTTGTCGGCCGCCGCGTCGGATTCCGCCGTCGCGGCGGCGGAATCCGCGTCGTCCACCAGCTTGCGCATACGGGCGAGTTCGGAGTCCGAGGGCGCGGAGGAGTGGCTGCCCGCGGATGCGCCCGCCGACACGGCGGCCGAGGTGTCCGCCGACGACGCCGGTGCGGACGTACGGCCGGAGTGTCCGCAGCCGGTCACCAGCGCCCCGGCGATCGCGCAGGCGGCCAGCACGGCACCGGCCCGCGTACGGCCGCCCTTTCGCGAAGCGGCGCCGCTCACTTCGTGGCGCCCTTCGCCGTGAAGTCCTGTGTCCCGCACCAGGTGCGGACGGCGTCCAGGTCCGTGCTGCGCCGGTTGAGGGTCGGCACCAGCGACTTGCGGAAGGTCAGCTTGTCCTTGAGATACGTGGCCACCGCCGTGTCACCGGCCGTGTTCGCGTTGTCGACCCGCTTCTGGAGCCGGGCGACGGAACCGCGTTCCGTGGCAGGGCCGTTGAGCCGGGCGAGCGCGCGGTCGATACGGGCGTCGATCTTCGGCACCCGCTTGCACAGGGCGCGGGCGCCGTCCCCGGTCGGGGCCTTGTGGACCTTCGGTGTCCTGGACCCGGCGGACGGGTCAGTCGACGGTGCGGCGGACGGGTCCGTCGACGGTGCGGCGGACGGGTCGGCCGCCGGTGCCGAGGACGGGTCGGCAGACGGTGCGGCCGACGGGCTCGTGGCGTCCGCGACGGCGGTGCCGGCCGCGGCGAGCAGGGCGGCGAGCGCGGCGGCTGTCGCCACGGCGGTGCGAGTGGGGCGCATGGGTTCCTCCCTGAGGGTTTCGGCACCGGTCGCGGTGCCCGTCAGAGCCGGAGGTTAGGAACCGTCTTTGTGGAAACCTTGTGACCGCGCGACAGGCCCGCGACGACCGGCCGGACCGCGACTAGACCTACGGCCGCTCCCCCGTCGACGCGCCCGCCAGCCAGTCCCGGCCGCCGGGCAGCGGGCGCTCCGACGCGCCGAGCGGCAGCACCACGGTGAAGCGCGCGCCGGGACCGCCCGGCCGGTCGCCGACGGTGATCCGCCCGCCGTGCAGGGCGATCTGCTGCCCGACCAGGGCGAGGCCGAGCCCGGAGCCAGGGCTGTCGGGGCGGCGGCGGAAGCGCTGGAAGATCTCCCGCCGGGCGGCGGGCGGCACTCCGGGCCCGTGGTCGTCCACGGTCAGTACGACAGAGGGGCCCGCCGGGTCGGCCCCCGGTGCGAGCGTCACCTCGATCAGCGCCCCGCCTCCGCTCCCCGTACCGCCGCCGCGCCCGTCCCCGTCCCGACTCGCGCCGTGCACCGCCGCGTTGACCAGCAGATTGTCGACCGCCGAGCGCAGCCCCTGCGGCCAGCCGTACACGCGCAGGCCCGGCCGCGCGGTCAACTCCACGCGTACGTCGGGACGTTCGCGCCGCAGGTCGGCCACGGCGGCGTCCAGCACGTCGGCGAGGTCGACCGGCACGAAGGCGTCGGCCTCGACCAGGTCGCCCTGGGCGAGGGCGCGCAGCATCACCAACAGGCCGAGCAGCCTGGTGTGTTCGCCGCGCAGGTCGGCGATGATCTCGGCGCGTTCCGCGGGATCGGGCTCGGGGCGGCCGTCCAGGACGTCGAGGTTGATGCGCATGCTCATCAGGGGGTTGCGCAATTCGTGGGAGGCGGCGGCGGAGAAGGAACGCGCGGTGGCCAGCGCCTCGGCCGTACGGGCGGCCTGTTCGTCGTAGCGCGCGAGGACGGTCTGGAGCGTGCGGGCGAGTTCGTCGACCTCGGTGACGCGGGTCGGCGTGTGGTCGAGGCGGGCGGCGCTGGTGCGCGGGTCGATGCCCCCGGCGCGGCGCTGGAGCCGCCGCAGCGGGAGCGCCGCGCGGGTGACGGCGAGCCAGGCGGCGGCGCCCGCGACCGGCGCGGTGAGCAGCGCGACGGTGACGATCCTGCGGCGCACCCGGCTGATCTGCTCCTGGCCCGCGGTGTCCGGCGAGAACAGCCACAGGGTGCCGGTCGCGGCGGGTCGCACGACGGACAGCGGTACGGCGAGCACCCGCCAACTGCTGCCGTCCGCACGGAAGGTGACGGGCCGTACGGCGTCCGCCGCGGCGGGCAGCGGCCGGCCGTCGGCGGGCTGCGGGCCTTCGGTGACGGTGCCCTCGGTGCCGGTCACGCGGATGCCGACGTCGAGCGCGGCGGCGAACAGCTTGCGCTGACGGGCCTGTTCGACCTCGGCCGACCGGTCGTTCGCCATGGCCCGCAGCAGATTGCGGGCGTCGGTGCGGACGGCGGCGGCCCGGTCCCGCAGGTGCGCGTCGGCCTGCGCGTGGACGTCGTGGCCGACCAGCCGGACCATGATCCAGCCGGAGGCGAGGACGAGCAGCGGTACGAGGACGGTGATCGCCAGCGCGATCCGGGTGGACAGCCTCACGACGCGCCGTCCCGTACCCCGGCTCGCCGCTGTTCGCGTCCGTCGGCCCGCAGGACGAATCCCACGCCCCGCACGGTGTGCAGGATGCGGGGCCTGCCGCCCGCCTCCAGCTTCTTGCGCAGATAGCTGACGAAGGTGTCGACGGCGTCGGTGCGGACCTCGAAGTCGTATCCCCAGACCCGGTCGAGGAGTTGGTCGCGGGTGAGCACGAGACCGGCGTTGCGGGCGAGGAACTCCAGGAGTTCGAACTCCCTGCGGGTCAGCTCCAGCGCCCGGCCCTCGCGGGCGGCGGTGCGGGCGGCCGGGTCGAGGACGAGGCCGCAGGCGCGGACCTGGCCGTCGGGGCGCGGCGGCCGGCGGCGCAGCAGGGCGTGCAGCCGCAGGACGAGTTCTTCGAGTGCGAAGGGTTTGACGAGGTAGTCGTCGGCGCCCGCCTGGAGTCCCGCGACCCGGTCGGCGACCTCGTCGAGCGCGGAGAGCACCAGCACCGGCAGGTCGTCGCCGCCGGCCCGCAGGGTCCGGCAGACCTCGATGCCGTCCACGTCGGGCATCGATATGTCCAGGACGAGGATGTCGGGCGGGGTACGGCTCAGCAGGTCGAGCGCGGCGGCGCCGCCGTCGGCCTCGGTGACGGCGAAGCCGCGCAGCCGCAGGGCGCGGCCGAGTGAGCGGCGGATCGCCGCGTCGTCGTCCACGACCATGACGCGGCCGGGACCGGGCCCTGAACCGGGGTCGGGCTCGGAACCGGGGCCGCCGCTCGCCTCCGGGCCGTCCGTGTGCGGCATCGGATCTGTCATCGGAACATGCCTCCGCTCCCCGGCCGTCGCATGGTGCATCGCGGGAACCATGCCTACACGGCCGGGGAGCGGAGAGCCATCGGGGGGTGGCGCCCCCGCCGTCGCGGCGGGGGTGCCACCCGGGTCACTCGGGCGGTGTCACCCGCCGTACTGCGCGAAGGTGCGGGTGAAGTCCCACGCCTGCTGGGAGACGCCGGAGCAGGTGTCGTCGTTCGGGTAGCCGCCGGGGCAGGGCCGGTCCCGGTTGGCGGACCAGAAGGTCAGCCGGGCCAGGTGGTGCTGCTGGGCGTAGGCGAGGATCGTGCGGAAGTCGGCGACGGTGACGGTCTCGCTGTTGTCGGTGATGCCGTTCATCGACGAGATGCCGCTGTGCCGGTACGCCTGGTCGTCGGTGTAGCCGTACGCGTTCTTGAGGGCGTTCTTCAGGCCGTCGGTGGCCTTGGTGGTGAGGTTGCCCATGTTCTGGCCCGCGCCGCCGAAGTCGAACGGCATGATCGTCCAACTGTCGACGGTCAGCCCGGAGGCGGCGGCCTTGTTGATCAGGCCGGTGTCGGGGCCGCTCTGCCCGGTGCCGATGGTGACGTACTCGACGATGCCGGGGTTGTTGGCCTTGATGGTCTTGAGCGCGTCGACCGTGCGCTGCTGGACGGTGCCGTTGCTGTAGGCGCTGGCCTCGATGTCGATGTCGATGGCCTTGAGGCCGTAGGCGTTGATGACCTTCTGGTAGGCGCCCGCGAGCGCGCTCGCGCTGGTGCAGGACTCTTCCAGCTTGTTGCCGCTGTAGCCGCCGAAGGACGGGACGACGTCGCCGCCCGCCGCCCTGATCTTGTTGATGGTGTTCTGGTCGACGCCGCCGGTCAGCGCCCGGCCGCCGTCCCACTGCGGGTTGCAGGTGCCGTTGCTGAGCACGAAGGCGAGCGTGAACCACTTGACGCCGGTCGCGTTCATGATCGTCGTCGGGTCCGGCGGGTTGCCCCAGCCGTTGTAGAGGTACGGCGCGACGGCCTGGACGCCGGTGCCGCCGGACGGCGGCGGGGTGGTCGGCGGGGTGCCGCCGCCGGTGGGCAGCGTCCACTTCTGGTTGGCGGAGCCCGCGCAGTCCCAGATCTGGAGCCGGGTGCCGTTGGCGGAGCTGGGGCCCGTCGCGTCCAGACAGCGGCCTGAACCGGCGTTGACCAGCGTGCCGTTGCTCGACGTCCACTTCTGGGCGTTGGTGCCGTTGCAGTCGTAGAGCTGGATCTGGGTGCCGTTGGCGGTGCCCGCGGCGGTCACGTCCATGCACTTGCCGAGGGCGCGCAGGGTGCCGTCGGAGGAGACGGTCCACGCCTGGGCGGCGCTGCCGTTGCAGTCGTAGAGCTGCACGGCGGCCCCGTTGGCGTTGCTGCCCGAGGCCACGTCGACGCACTTGCCGCCGTAGCCGGTGACGGCGCCGGTGGCGTCGGCGCCGGACGCCTGGCTGATCCCGAGGGCGGTCAGGGCTCCCGCGGCGAGCGCGGCGGTGGCCAGGAGTGTGGTGGTCTTTCGCATCTGCCGGATCCCTCTCATCAGCCGGTCACGGTCCACTTCTGGTTGGCGGTGCCCGCGCAGTCCCAGATCTGGAGCCGGGTGCCGTTGGCGGAGCTGTTGCCGGAGGCGTCCAGGCATCTGTTGGAGGCCGGGTTGACGATGTCGTGGGCGGCGCTCACGGTCCACTTCTGCGCGTTGGTGCCGTTGCAGTCGTAGAGCTGGATCGGGGTGCCGTTCGCGGTCCCGGCCGCGGTGATGTCCATGCACTTGCCGAGGGCGCGGATGGTGCCGTCGGAGCCGACCGTCCAGGACTGCGCGGCCGAGCCGTTGCAGTCGTAGAGCTGCACGGCGGCGCCGTTGGCGCTGCTGCCCGAGGCCACGTCGACGCACTTGCCGCCGAGGCCGGTGATGGCGTGTCCCGTGCCGGTGCCCGGTCCCGAGCTGTCGCTGGTGGTGACGTGCACGTAGTCCACGACGAGCTGCTGCGGGAAAGTGGTGCCGGAGTTGGGGTCGCCGGGCCAGTAGCCGCCGACCGCGAGGTTGAGCAGCAGGTAGAAGGGGTGGTCGAACACCCAGCGGTTGCCGCCGAGGTCGGCGGACGTACGGGTCTGGTAGACGTTGCCGTCCACGGACCACTTGATGGAGTTCGGCGCCCAGTCGATGGCGAAGGTGTGGAAGGCGTCGGAGAAGCTCTGTCCGCCGGGGAGGGTGTATCCGGCGCCGATGCCGGCCGAACCGGAGTAGCCGGGGCCGTGGATGGTGCCGTGCACGCTGCCGGGCTCGAAGCCGACGTTCTCCATGATGTCGATCTCGCCGCTGTTGGGCCAGCCGACCGAGCCGATGTCGTTGCCGAGCATCCAGAAGGCGGGCCACATGCCCTGGCCGCGCGGCAGCTTCATCCGGGTCTCGAAGTGGCCGTACGTCTGGGTGAACTTCTGCGGGGTGGACAGCCGCGCGGAGGTGTACTGGCAGGACCCGTACCAGCACTGGTAGTTGGCCGGATTCTCCTTGCGGGCGGTGATGACGAGGTTGCCCTGGCCGTCGAGCGCCGCGTTGTGGGTACCGCTGGTGTAGTACTGGCGCTCGTGGTTGTTGACGTTGTCACCGGTCTCGTAGCCCCACTTGGAGCTGTCGACCGCGCTTCCCGCGGGGCCGTTGAAGTCGTCGGTGAAGGTGGCGGTGGCCGCCACCGAGGCGGTGGCGAGCCTGCTCGCGGTGGCTTGCGGGGACGCGGTCTGTTGCAGCCAGCCGCACAGCAGCAGTCCTGCGGCGGCCAGCAGCGCGAGGGGGCGTATGCGTCGGGTGGGGGGTGATGCCGACATTGCCGGACTCCTCGGTCGGGTCGTCAGAAAACGGTTTTGGGCATGCTCCTGACAGACAGTGAGGTGCGGGGCACCCTGGGAGACTTCCCTTACGTCTTAGTTCAGGACGTGATTTAAATGGCGGGACTGAGGGGAGTCAAGGCTTCCGGCAAAGGTACGTACCTTAAAGTTCGCGGCGCTTGACGAGCACGGCGAGCACGACCACGCCGGGGATGAGCGGCAGCCAGGTGGTGACCAGGCGATAGCCGAGCACGGCGGAGGTCGCGGCGACCGCGGAGGCCCCGGCCGTGACCAGCGCGAGGGCGAGCGCCGCGTCCAGCGAGCCGAGCCCCGCCGGGGTCGGCAGCCAGCCCGCCGCGGTGCTCGCGAAGAAGTACGCCACCAGGATGCCGCTGACCGGCACCGGGGCGTGGACCGCCTTGACCACGGCGACGACCACCGACGCGTGCATGGCGGGGAAGGCCAGCGAGCCACCCCACAGGCACGCCACGCGCGCCCGGTCGCGGTGCAGGGTCCGTACGTCGTCGGCCACCGACGCCAGGAAGCAGCGGGCCCGGTCGCGCGCGCGGCCCGCGTACCGCGAGGCCACGAACGCCAGCACGACCAGCACCAGCGCGACCGCGCCGATCACCATGGGGTCGGCGGGCAGCACGAATCCGTCGGGGGCCAGCCGGTGCACTTGCAGAGCGTCGGGGAAGAGCGCGAGCAGGACGAGCAGCAGCGTCACCCGGCCGATGGCGGCGGCCGAGGCGCGGACGGCGAGCGCCGCGAGCGACCGTGTCGGCGTCATGCCGTGCCGCACCAGGAAGCGCAGATTGACGGCGTTGCCGCCGACGCCCGCGGGCAGGACGTGGTTGGCCGCCGAGGCCGCGAACTGCGCGGCCAGCAGCCGGCCGGGCGGCAGCGACATGACGACCGCGCCCTGCTGGGCGACGGCCGAGCAGACCCACGTCATGCACGCGGCGAAGACCGCGACGGTCATCCACTCGGCGTCCGCCTGGCCCAGCCGCCCGGCGCTGTCGCCGATCATCGGCCACTTGCTGACGGCGAGCGCCGCGACCGCGGCCACCGGCAGCAGCATGGCGGCGGACCGCACCGAATTGCGCTGCCAGAGCGCACCCTCGTCACGGGCGATGGACACGGTGACTCCTCGTCGCATGCGGTACGACGGCCGGGGCCGCCGGGGGACGGTGCGCGTAGCAGTGCGGGAAGTGGGACGGTTTGTCCAGACTAGGTGCCTTCCGGGGCGGCGTCGTACCGGCACAGGGCCACCCGGGTCAATCGTCGGACCCGCGCGCCGCGACGGCGAGGGTCCGTCAAGGGCCCCTTGTCCCGGCTGCCTTGGGGGTCCGGCCACGCCTGGAGTCTGCCCGCGTACGGTGAACGGCGCGCAGACCGTGACTGTCGCCATGTCCCCGGTCGGGTGACTCTCCACCGCCGCGGGATTAGCTCCGGAGAGTGCCGCGCATGGGCGCGGCGGACGGCGCGGAAGCCGAGGTCACCGGCGGGTTCCCGCCATGGCGCCGCGGCGGTCGTCGGACCGGTCGCCGGGGCGCGCGCTCAGCGGGTCGGCTCCGACCGGCCACCGGAGCGCCCACCGGGGCGCGGTCACCAGGTCAGGAACGCCTCGTAGGCGGGCGCGAGGGTGTCGGTGAGGGTCCGGCCGCGGACGCTGACCGCCGGACGGCCCAGTTCGGCGACGGCCGGTGCCGGGGCGGCGGCGCGGCGGTCGGGGAGGTCGCCGCAGTCCCAGAAGCCGCCGTCGGGGGCCGGGCCGTCGTCCGGGGCCGGGTCGTCGTCGAGGGGTACGGGCGGCGGGCCGTTGCGTACGGCGTCCAGGACGGCGCGGCGGTCCCGGCCGCGCCAGGTGGTGAGCAGGAACGGTTCGTCGTCGATGGCGGCGCCGAGCGCGGCGAGTACGGCGGTGAGGTGGGCGCAGGGCAGCGCCCAGTCCGGGCAGTCGCACTCCAGGACCGGCTCGCCGTCCCCGGCCGGGAGCAGCGGCAGCCCGGCCCTGGCGAAGAGGGCGTCGGCGTCCGGCGGCAGCTCGCCGTCCAGGAGTTGCTCACGCGCGTCGGAGTCGGCGACGAGGGCCCGCTCGGCCCGTCGCCACTCGGCGTCGGTCAGCACCGGCAGTTCGATCCGTACCGTCCACGGCGTCGGCGCGCCGTCCCGTACCCGGGCGGTGACCAGCCCCGGCTCCACCGCGAGTCCGGTGACGCGCCCCGACGCCGGGCCGCGCGCGTACCCGAGCCCCGCGAGCCGGGCGTCCAGCCGTGCGGCCCACGTACGGCCGCCGCTTCCCGCCCCGGTCATCCGCTCACCCCCGCTACGGTCCCCGCCGCGCCCGTACCCCCACCGGGGCCCACGGCGTCCGCCGGGACGCCGCACTCGCACCGACCGCAGAGGCGCGTCACTCGCTCACCGCCTCTTCCTCCGACAGCCGCAGGGCGTCGCGCAGTTCGGCCGTGGTCAGCTCCGCGAGCCAGTTCGCCGCCGCGGTGTCGCCCGCGCCGACAGCGCCGACGGCGGCGTCCGCGAGGGTGCGCTTGGCCTCGATCATCGCGTCGACGCGCTCCTCGACGGTGCCCGCGCAGACGAAGGTGCGCACCTGGACGTCGCGGGGCTGGCCGATCCGGAAGGCGCGGTCGGTGGCCTGGTCCTCGACGGCCGGATTCCACCAGCGGTCGATGTGCACGACCTGGCTGGCCGCGGTGAGGTTGAGGCCGGTGCCGCCCGCCTTGAGGGAGAGCAGGAAGACGGCGGGGCCGTCCGTCTCCTGAAAGCGGGCCACCATGTCCTCGCGGGCCCGCGCCGGGTCGCCGCCGTGCAGGAACAGCACCTCGGTGCCGAGCCGCCTGGCCAGGTGCGGGCGCAACAGGGCGCCGAAGGCCGCGTATTGGGTGAAGCACAGCGTCTTGTCGCCCGCGGCGAGCGCGGTCTCCAACGTTTCCTCCAGACGGGCGAGTTTGCCGGAACGGCCGTCCAGAGACGAGCCGTCGCCGAGGAAGTGGGCGGGGTGGTTGCAGACCTGCTTCAGCTTGCCGAGGGCGGCCAGTACGTGGGCGCGGCGGCGCAGTCCGCGGGTCTCGTCCATGCGCGCGAGCATGTCGGCGACGACCGCGCGGTAGAGCGCGGCCTGCTCCGCGGTCAGATTGCACACCACCTTGATGTGCTGCTTCGCGGGCAGTTCGCGGGCGATGGCCGGATCGGACTTGAGCCGCCGCAGCACGAACGGCCCGGTGCGGCGGCGCAGTTCGGCCGCCACGGCCGCGTCGCCGTCGCGCTCGACGGGAATCGCGTACCGCTCCTTGAAAGCGCCCGCCGTACCGAACAGGCCGGGGTTCACCAGGTCGAGCAGCGCGTGCAGTTCGGCGAGGCGGTTCTCGACGGGGGTGCCGGTGAGGGCGATCCGGTGCCGGGCGGGCAGGGCGCGCAGCGCCCGGTACTGGTGCGTGGCGCTGTTCTTGACGCTCTGCGCCTCGTCCACGACCAGCCGCCGCCAGGTGACGGCGGCCAGCGCCTCGTGGTCGCGCTGCACCAGCCCGTAAGTGGTGATCACCAGGTCGGCGCCTCTTACCGCCGCGGCCAGTTCCGTACCGGTCAGCCGCCCCGCTCCGTGGTGCACGTACACCCGCAGCTCGGGTGCGAAGGCGGCGGTCTCGCGCCGCCAGTTGCCGACCAGCGACATCGGGCAGACGACGAGCGTCGGGCCGTACGCGCTCTGGTCGCGCCGGTCCGGGTCGCCGTCCCGGTCGCGGTCCCGGTCACCCTCCCGCTCGCCGTCCCGCTCGCGTTCCACGGCGAGCAGCGCGAGGGTCTGGGCGGTCTTGCCCAGGCCCATGTCGTCGGCGAGCACGGCGCCGAGGCCGAGCCGGGACAGGAACGCGAGCCAGTCCAGGCCGCGTTGCTGGTACGGACGCAGGGTCGCGGTGAAGTCGGCGGGTACGGCGACCGGTTCCGGGCGGTGCTCCGCGCTGCCGCGCAGCAGTGCGCCGAGGCCGCTGAGCCGGTCGGCGGGGTCGTCGGCGGTGACCGCGGTGACGGGCAGCCCCGCCTCGGCCGCGGTCGGGTCGAGGGCGATCCGCAGGGCCTGTCCCGTGGTCATGGTGCCGCTGCCCGCGCGTTCCAGGAAGGCCAGCACGGCGGCGATCCGCTCCGGGTCGACCTCGGTCCACTGGCCGCGCAGGCGTACCAGCGGCTGCCGGGCGGCGGCGAGCGCGGTGAGTTCCTTGTCGGTCAGCGCCTGGTCGCCGAGGGCCACCCGCCAGCGGAAGGCCACGATCGCGTCCCGGTCGGCGATGCTCGACGTCTCGACGGTGCCGGGCTGCGCCTCCCGTACGGTCAGCGCCATGCCCAGCGCGGGCTTGCGCTGCCACCACGACGGGACCAGCACCCCGAAGCCCGCCTCCGTCAGCGCCGGGGCCGCCTCCCGCAGAAATTCCAGCGCCCCGGCCCGGTCGAGCCGCAGCCCGGAGGGGCGCTCACCGGCCAGCGCGGCGCGCAGCGCCTGATACGTGCGGGCGGCGCGGGTCAGCGCGGCGAGCACCGTCTGCGGCGGGTCGTCGGCGTACCGCGTCAGCGCGGCCTGCGCGGGGCCGCGCGTCCACACCTCGGCGGCCTCGACGGTGAGCGACGGCTCGTCGACGGCCTGGACGAGGAAGTCGAGACTCCAGCCGTCGTCCTCCGCCCCGTCGCCCGGGCCCGCGCCGAGGTCGCCGCCGCGCGGTTCCGTCAGCCGGAAGCAGAGCCGCAGCGGCTGGTCGTCCGCGGCGGCCGACGCGTGCCAGGCGGCCAGCCGCTCCCCCAGCCGGGCCGTCTCGACCGGGTCGGCCGCGCGCATCCGGCCGTCCGCCGCGCCGAGCGCCACCGCCCACGCCTCGGCCGCTCCGGCCGCCTTCCCGCCCTTCACCAGCGGCCCCGCGTCCTCCAGCGCCGCCCGCGCCTCGCTGTCCACCAGCACGGCCATGACGTCCGTGACGAGCCCGGCCGCCGACCGCACGCCGTCGGCCGCGCCCAGGGTCAGCGTCGGCGGGACGGCCGCGGTCAGCCGGGCCAGCTCCTGGTGGCCCGCGGCGTCGGGCGCCGGGCGCCACCGGGCGTGCGGGACGCCGTCCTCGCGGACGAGTTCGGGCAGCAGCCTGCCCCGGCCGACCAGCCGCCACGCCAGGTCGTGGGCGGCGACCAGCCACCGCACGGAGGCGCCGTAGGGCAGCTCGGGCAGGTCGGCGTGCGACAGCTCGCCGAGGAGCTGGGCGGCCTGGCCGGGGGTGAACAGGACGGCCGGTACGGTCCAGGGCGCGAGCGCGCCGCGACCGTCGCCGGGAGCGGCCGGTGTCCGCAGTTCGGGCGACGGCCGGGGCCGCCCGGCGGTGGTGGGCAGCACGAGGCCCGCGGTCCCGCGCGCGGCGCGGCCCGCGAGCCAGCCCAGTCCTGGGCCGCCCGTCGAGAGCAGCCGTACGACCTCGGCGGCGGGCACGGCGAAGGGGTGCGTGGCGGGCGCGCCCGCCGGAGTCTCCCCGTCCGCGTCCCGGCCCGTAGCCGTCCTGGGACGACTACCAGCGGCGGGCTCCGCCGCCCGTGCGTCACCGGCGGCGGGCGGGCTCGTGCCGCCCGCCGTGCGCGGCGGTGTGTGTTCCGTCCACAAGGCGAGCCGCCGGTCCGCTCGCCACTGGGCGTGCAGAGCGAACACGGCGGCTGCCTTCCGTCGGCGACGGCTGATCGGCGGTTGATCAGCGGGAATGGTGGCTGCCGACAGCCTACGTCGAGGTCAGGACATCACCGGGGCGCCACCGGGGCCGCCCGTGGTGGCAGGGGTCACGCGGCGGGCGTGGTCCACTGCTGGTTGGCGGCCCCGGTGCAGTCCCAGATCTGGAGCCGGGTGCCGTTGGCCGAGCTGGGTCCCGTGGCGTCGAGGCATCTGCCCGACTGCGGATTGACCAGGGTGTTGTTGGCGCCGTGCGTCCATTGCTGGGCGCCGGAGCCGTTGCAGTCGTAGAGCTGCGCCTGGGTGCCGTTGGCGGTGCCGCCGCTGGCCAGGTCGAGGCACTTGCCGAGGACCTGGAAGGTGGTGCCGGAGGCGGTCCACTGCTGGGCGGTGGTGCCGTTGCAGTCGTAGAGCTGCACGGCGGTGCCGTTGGCGCTGCTGGCGTTGGCGGCGTCGGCGCACTTGCCGCCGTAGCCGGTGATCGCGCCGGTGTGGCCGGTGCCGCCGTTGCCCGTGCCCTGGGTGCCGTTCCAGGTGAAGGTGGCCGAGGCGCCGGCGGGCAGCGAGTAGGAGAAGTTCTCGTTGCCCCAGTTGGCCCGGATCGTCTGCGCGGACGACGTGTCGTTGTAGGCGATGAGCGCCTTGGACCCGTCGGGGTTGCGCCAGGCGACGTTCGGCACGCTGGTGTTGGCGGTGGAGGCGATCCGGTACGCGCCGGGCTTCACGAATTTCGTGAGGTGGCCCATCGTGTAGTACTCGATCGTGTAGTCGACCTGCCCGCTGCGGCTGTCGCCGTTGTGCACGGTGATCAGGCCGGTGCAGGTGCCGCAGCCGCCGTTGTGCGGACCCATGTTCTGGTCGACCGCCAGGCTCCATTTGACCCAGCTCTGGCCCCAGTTGCGGGTGTAGTCGATCAGATTGTGCATGTCCTCCTTCTGCTGGTTGGCGATCCAGGTGCCACCGGAGTGCTCGGTGTCGAAGGCGGGCAGATTCGGGTACTGGTTGTGGACGGTGGTCTGCTCGCTGACGTCACCGCCGTATCCGTGCCAGGCCAGACCGCCGAAGTTGGGGTCGTTGCGGATGGCCGCGTCGGTGACGGTGGGGGCGGCGTAGCTGTCGTACGTGTCCCAGTTCCAGTCCAGCGCGAGGACCTTGGTGGACAGTCCGGCCGCGTGCAGCGCGGGCAGCAGATTGGTCTTGGTGAAGTACGCCAGCCCCGCGCCGTTCCACTGCGCCGACGGGTAACCGCCGCAACAGGTGGGCTCGTTCTGCACGGTGACGTAGTCGATCGGCACACCCTGCGCCTGGTACGCCTGGAGGTACTTGACGAAGTACTGCGCGTACGCGGCGTAGTACTGCGACTGCAACCAGCCCTGGCTGTAAGCGCCGTTGTCCTTCATCCACGGCGGCGGGGTCCAGGGGGTGCCCATCACCTTGACGTTGGGGTTGAGCTGACGCGCCTGCTTGGTGAGCGGCACGACGTCGGCCAGGTCATGGGCGATGCTGAAGTGCGCGAGCGTCGGGTCGGTCTGCCCCGCGGGCATGTCGTCGTACGTGTAGTTGCCGCGGGCCAGGTCGGAGGCGCCCATCGGATTGCGCAGGAAGCCGAGGCCGATCCCGTTGACCGGGTCGAACAGCTTCTGCATCACGGTGTTGCGTGTCGAGGCGGACAGCGCGCCGCTGGAGTTCATCAGCCAGGCCGCGGTGTCGGTGAACGAGGCGCCGCCGCCGCTGAACTGCTGGTAGGTGGTCTTCTCGTCGACGGTGACGTTCTGTCCCGAGCCGCCGGTGCCGGTCGCGAAGGTGAGCGGCGTCTGCTGTTCGAGGCCCTTGACGACGTTGCGTCCGCCGGAGTCGGAGGTGGTGGTCAGATAGACCTGCACGCTCTCGCCCGCGGCGTGCGCGGTGGCCGGAACGGCCAGCATGGGGGTGACGGCCGCCGCGGCGGCGGCGAGCATCCCGACGAGTGTGCGCCGCAAGCGGCGTCTGCCCGCGTGGGGGCGGGTTGCTGCGCTCATGGGTCCGGTTGCCTTTCTACGGCTGAGATGGCATGGCCCTGACATGACGAAGTGGGCAGTCGTGGGGCGCCCACTTGTTTCATCACTTGTTTCACGACTTATATCGCGACGTGATTTAACTCGCGCGCTCTATAGGCGTCAAGGGATTGAACATGGGCTGAATCGCTGTAACGGAATGAAACAGCGGTGAATGCGTGCGGGCGGCCCGTGTGACCTGCGGCATTGGTCCAGACCGCAGGAAGAAGCGCGGCGGCGCGCGGGAGCGGGCTCCGGGGACGCACCTCTTTCCCCCGGCGGGCTCAGCCTCAGGGAGCGGGCTCAGCCTCAGCGGGCGGCCTCAGCGCCCAGCGGGCGGGCTCAGCCTCAGCGGGCGGCCTCAGCGCCGAGCGGGCGCCGTGCTTCCGCGCGGCACCAGGACCGGCGCCTCCAGCAGGATGTCGGCCACTTCCTGGCCGTCGACCAGCGCGAGCAGCGCGGCGGCGGCCCGCTCGCCGTACGCGGGCACGCGCCGGCTGACGGCGGTGAGCGCCGGGTGCACCAGACGGCACAGCTCGCTGTCGTCCCAGGCCACCAGGGACAGTTCGGCCGGGACCCGGATGCCCATCTCCTGCGTCACGCTCAGCGCGGCGACCGCCATCACGTCGTTGTCGTACACGATCGCGGTCGGCCGGTCGGCGCCGGACAGCAGGCGGCGGGTGGCGCGGGCGCCGTCCTCGCCGGAGTAGTCGGTGTACACACAGCTCACGCCGGTCAGGCCCAGTTCGGCCGCCGC
Source organism: Streptomyces sp. NPDC025721 (assembly GCF_055558595.1). NCBI lineage: Bacteria > Bacillati > Actinomycetota > Actinomycetes > Kitasatosporales > Streptomycetaceae > Streptomyces > Streptomyces sp. NPDC025721. Next base: position 72,090 of record NZ_JBVHMF010000004.1, read on the forward strand.
CGCGTCGAACGCCTCGCCGCGCTCGCGGGTGTGCACGAAATGCGCGGGCCCCGCGACGCGGGCGATCCTCCGGTGTCCCATGGCGGCCAGATACGCCAGCGTCTCCCGTACGGCCTCCGCGTCGTTGAGCCACACCGACGGGACGCCGGGGACGCCTGCCGCGTGGCCGACCACCACGCCCGGCAGCTCCAACTCCCTGAGCAGGCCCAGCCGGTGGTCGTCGTCGCGCAGGTCGACCAGGAGCACGCCGTCCACCCGGCGCTCCCCCCACCAGCGGCGGTACGCGGCCTCCTCGGCGTCCGCGTCCTCGGTGACCTGGAGCAGCAGCGCCGTGCCGGTGGCGGCGAGACCGGCCTCGACGCCGGAGATGAGCTGCATGAAGAACGGCTCGATGCCCAGCACCCACGCGGGCCGGTCCACGACGAGTCCGATCGCGCCGCTGCGGCTGTTGGACAGCGCGCGGGCGGCGCTGCTCGGATGCCAGCCCATCCGCGCGGCGATCTCCAGAATCCGGGCCCTGGTCTGCGCCGACACCCCGGCCTTGCCGTTCAGCGCGTACGAGACCGCGCCCTTGGACACACCCGCGGCGTCGGCGATGTCGGCGATGGTGGGACGCTTCACAGGGCTCACTCGGCCTCAAGGTGCCAGGGCCCGCGCGGGCCGTGCTCGGATGCGATCGGCACACACCTTAACAACGCTGAAACGTCGCCGCACCCTGTGTGACGGACTCCCATGGTGCCCCATGACGCTGCTCCGCTCAACCGGTTCAGCGACTTCGAGCGCCCTGCGCGCGAGTGCCGCTCCGGCCCCGTCACGGCTCCCCCGACCGGACCGCGTCCCGTACCGCCCGGGGGGTGGCGGGGCGCCGGCTCCGGGGCAGGCGGGCCTCCGGGAGACATGCGCGGAACAGGCGTACAGGGCCCGTGTGCGGCCCCTCCCTGCCGGGCCCCGCCCCTCACGCCCGTGTCGCCGCGATCTCCAGGCGTACGTAGTCCACGACCGGTTCGGCGAGCCGGGCGGCGACGGCCTTGACGAAGGGCTCACGGTCGTCGTCGGCCATGCCGTCGAGGTGGGCGCCGAGGACGACGGTGGCGAGGTAGGACTCCAGTTGGTCGCCGGGCTCGAAGCGGGCCGGGTCCGGCCGGAGGCCGACCTCGATGCCGGTGAACCCGGCGTCGGCGAGCTGCCGCCGGGTGTCCTCGACCCCGGCGAAGTCCCAGACGTCGGGCGCGCCGCCCAGGACGTCGGCCACGGCCGCGTTGACGGCCGCGATGTTGCCCCGGCCGCCGCATTCGCTGACCAGTCGGCCGCCGGGGCGCAGCCGTCCGGCGAGCGAGGTGAAGAGCGCCGCGTGGTCGACGATCCAGTGGAAGGCGGCGACGCTGAAGACGGCGTCCACCTCGCCGTCGAACGGCAGCGGTCGCGTCAGGTCGGCGTGGACGACCTCGACGCGGTCCAGCCGTCCGGCGAGGCGTTCGCGGAGCTGTTCCAGCATGCGGACGGAGCCGTCCACGGCCACCACCCGGCCGCGCGGCAGGAGATCGAGCAGGCCCGCCGTGTCGCGGCCGGTGCCGCAGCCCGCGTCGAGCACCCGCTCGTCACCGGCCAGCGGCAGCCGCCCGAGCGTGCGCCGTCCCCAGCCGAGGTGCGGCAGGGGCAGCGAGTCGTACGTCTTGGCGTCCCATTCCCTCGGCATGGCGCGGCACTCCGTTCCCCGACCCTCGGGCCGTCAGCTCCCGCCGCGGCACGGCGAGTTCAGCGGTCACGCTACGCCCGTCGTCCACATCATGACACCCGTATCTCACATAATGAGCTACAGGGTCGCTGACCAGGTCGGCTTGCGGTCCTTGTCGACCAGCGCCGCGCGCACGCCCTCCGCGAAGTCGGGGGTGAACGCCGTCGCGCACGCCCATGCCAGCTCGTCCGCCAGGCACTCCTCAAGCTCCGCGCGGGCGCCGCGCGCCAGCAGGTCGAAGGTGATCGCCAGGCTCGCGGGCGACGCGCGGCGCAGCGCCTCCAGCGTGTCGTCCGCCCACGCGCGGTCCTCGTCCTCCGCCACCAGCCGCGCCCACACCTCGCCGAGGTCGGGGGCCGCGAAGCAGCGCTCGATCGCGGCGAGGTGGTCCGTCAGCTCCGACGGCGGCGCGCCGACGTACCGCGCCAACGGCGCCCCCGCCGGGTCCGTGCCGTCGTCGCCGATCAGCGCCGCCTCCAGCGCGGGCAGTTCGGCGGCGGGCACGTAATGCGTGGCGAGACCGCACGCCACGGCCGCCGCGCCCGACACCCGCACACCGGTCAGCCCGAGATACCAGCCGACCGCGCCCGGCAGCCGGGGCAGGAAGTAGCTGGCGCCGATGTCGGGGAAGAAGCCGATCCCCGTCTCCGGCATGGCGAGCGCCGCCCGCTCGGTCACGACCCGCGCCGACCCGTGCACCGAGATGCCGAGGCCGCCGCCCATCGCGTAACCGTCGATCAGCGCCGTGTACGGCTTCGGGTACCGCGCGATCATCGCGTTGAGCCCGTACTCGGCCGTGAAGTACGTCTTCACCGCCGTCTCGTCCCCGGCGAGCGCCGCCGCCCGTACGGCCCTGATGTCACCGCCCGAGCAGAACGCCTTGGGCGACGTGCTGCGCACCACGACCGACCGTACGGCCGCGTCGTCGCGCCACCCCTCCAGCGCCTGCGTCATCAGCCGGACCATCGTCAGGTCCAGCGCGTTCAGCGCCCCCGGACGGTCCAGCTCGATCACCCCCGTGCCCCCTTCGCTCACACGGGTCCTCACGGGCGATCCGACGGCATCCATGCTGCTCCCCACGGCTTCCGGACCCCGCCACCGGAGCCTCGCCCCCATCCAAACAGACGCCTCTCGACGCCCCGCGCGAGCGGCCCCGGCGCCGGTGGGCGGGCACGCGGGCGGGCAGGGGTGTGCGGAACCGTCTCACCAGGCCGACGCGCGGTACGCGCCCCCGAGGGACTTGGTACGCTCGGCGACGGGCCGTGACTGGCGCGCTGGGATGGGTTCAACCATCGGGAAGCGGCCCGCGCTGGAAGCGATGAAGTGCCGTGCGCCTGGGCCGTCCCGTTCCGATCAGGAGGACTCCCATGGCCGCTTCCGAGCCGTCTGCCAGCACCGCCTCGACCGCCTCAACCGCTTCAACCGCCTTCCGCAGCGCGCTGGACGTGATCCGCGGGGTCGAACCGCGCGTCGCGGACGCCATCGCGAACGAGCTGGCGGACCAGCGCGAGATGCTGAAGCTGATCGCCAGCGAGAACTACGCGTCGCCCGCCGTGCTGCTGGCGATGGGCAACTGGTTCAGCGACAAGTACGCCGAGGGGACCGTCGGCCGCCGCTTCTACGCGGGCTGCCGCAATGTGGACACCGTCGAGTCGCTGGCCGCCGAGCACGCGCGGACCGTGTTCGGCGCCGACCACGCCTACGTACAGCCGCACTCGGGCATCGACGCGAATCTGGTGGCCTTCTGGGCGGTGCTGTCGCAGCGGGTCGAGAGCCCGGCGCTGGCCAAGGCGGGCGTCAGGCAGGTCAACGACCTGTCGGAGGGGGACTGGGCGGAACTGCGCCGCGAATTCGGCAACCAGCGGATGCTCGGCATGTCCCTGGACGCGGGCGGCCACCTGACCCACGGCTTCCGCCCGAACATCTCGGGCAAGATGTTCGACCAGCGCAGTTACGGCACCGACCCGGCGACCGGTCTGCTGGACTACGACGCGGTACGGGCCACCGCCCGCGAATTCCGTCCGATGATCATCGTGGCGGGCTACTCGGCGTACCCCCGGCTGGTGAACTTCCGTCTCATGCGGGAGATCGCGGACGAGGTCGGCGCGACGCTCATGGTGGACATGGCGCACTTCGCCGGTCTGGTCGCGGGCAAGGTGCTGACCGGCGACTTCGACCCGGTGCCGCACGCGAGCATCGTCACGACGACCACGCACAAGTCGCTGCGCGGCCCGCGCGGCGGCATGGTGCTGTGCGACGACTCGCTGGCCGAGCACGTCGACCGCGGCTGCCCGATGGTGCTGGGCGGCCCGCTGCCGCACGTCATGGCGGCGAAGGCCGTGGCGCTCGCGGAGGCGGCGCGGCCGGAGTTCGCCGACTACGCGCAGGCCGTCGTCGACAACGCGCGCTCCCTCGCCGAGGGGCTGCTGACCCGCGGCGCGAAGCTGGTGACGGGCGGCACCGACAACCACCTCGTGCTGATCGACGTCTCCGGCTACGGGCTGACCGGCCGCCAGGCCGAGGCCGCGCTGCTGGACGCGGGCATCGTCACCAACCGCAATTCGGTGCCGCAGGACCCGAACGGCGCCTGGTACACCTCCGGCATCCGGATCGGCACCCCGGCGCTCACCACGCGCGGGCTCGGCGCGGTCGAGATGGACGAGATCGCGGGCCTGATCGACACGGTGCTGTCCGGTACGACGGCCGCGCCCGCGAAGAGCGGCGGCCTGTCGAAGGCGAAGCACGTGCTGGACGCGGCGGTGGCGGAGCAGGTCGCCAAGCGCGCCACCGACCTGCTCGCGGGCTTCCCCCTCTACCCGGGCATCGACCTGAGCTAGCGCCCGCGACCCGAACCGGGTCCTGGACCGGACTCCCCCGAACGCCGAGCGGGCCCTTCCCTTGCGGGAGGGCCCGCTCTGTTCGGCGGATCGACGGTTCGGCGGTTCGACAGTCCCTAGCTGAACTGCCAGATCACGCCGTGGTGGGCGATCGTCAGCGCCAGGACGACCAGCAGGTCGGCGACGCCGAGGGCGAAGCCGAGCAGCGCGCGCCCGCGGCGCTGGGTGCCGCGGCTGATCGCGACCAGGGCCAGCACGATGGCGACCGGGCCGAGCACGAGGTTGAGGACGAGCAGGCCGGGGAGGCCGAGCAGGAAGGACGCGACGGCCATGCCGTCGGCGTCACGGGTGTTCGCGGCCGGTGTGCCGGTCGCGACCGGGTGGGCTGCGGTGTTCACGGTGTTCCTTCCGGGAACTGTCGTGGTGGGCCGGGGTGTCGGGCCGGTACGGGCCCGTGCCGCACGCGGAGTGCGAGGGGCGCGTCGGCGTGGGTTCAGCCGCGGTGCCGGGCGATGCCCTCGCGGACCGCGAAGCCGAACAGCCAGACGGCGATGGCGCCCGCGGCGACGAGGAAGACCGGCAGCGTGGTGTGAGCGGCGGCGCCCATCAGGACGCCCATGCCGAGCAGGAGGACGACGAGGCTCATGTCTGCTCCACCTCCGGGGAGTTGACGTTTCAGATAACACTTGTTCACTGACTTCATCAGTGTAGCGCCGGACCGCGCTGGCCAAAGTCGGAGAACGGTTGTTTACTGAATGACATGAGTCACACTCCGGGGGTCCGCCAGGCACAGAAGCAGCAGACCCGGCAGTCGCTGCTGGACGCGGGCCTCCGGCTGCTGGAGCACCAGAACCTCAGCAGCCTGGGCCTGCGCGAGCTGACCCGGGAGATCGGCGTCTCCCCCGCCGCCTTCTACCGGCACTTCCCCGACATGGCCGACCTCGGCGTCGCCCTGGTCGCCGAGTCGCTGGGCAGCCTGCACACCGTGATCCGGGCGGTGCTGGCCGAGGGCGCCGATTCCGCGGAACTCATCGACCGGACGGTGGCGCTCACCGCGGCGTACGTGGCGGAGCACCGCGCACATGTCCGCTTCATCGCCCGCGAGCGGCACGGCGGCGTGGCGCGGGTCCGCGAGGCCATCGCCGCGGAGCTGAACAGTTTCGCCGACGAGGTGGCCGCGGGACTCGCCGCGCAGCCCGTCTCCGCGGGCTGGCCGGCCGACGACCTCCGCGTACTCGCCGAGCTGTACGTCGACCACATGGTGATGACGGCCGCGGCCTTCCTGGAGGCCCCCGCGGACGACCCGGCGGCGCGCGACCGCATCATCCACGCCGCCCGGATGCGCATGCGCGTCATCAGCATCGGCCGCGCCCACTGGCTCGACCCGGAGGCGTAGCGAGCCGGTCCGGGAGCGCGGGACGAGCCGGTCCGGGCCACAAAAAGGGGTGCCGCCGGTGCGAATGGAGACCCATCCGCACCGGCCGTCCCCCGTTGTCCCCCGCGCCTCCCCCGACACGGGACACCCACGATGCCCAGGGGCACCGGTGCCCCCGATCATGTCCCGGACAGGAGGTGCCAAGGGAGGGCATAACGCGCCACGCACCGGACCCAACGCGCCACATGCCGCGTAAGCTGCCGGAACCCCTTCGCATGCACCACGCACCACGCACCACACACACCTCCCGACCCGACCCGACGAGCCGACTGCCCGAGGAGCCGGTCATGCCCCCCACCGCGACACCGCCCGTCGGCCCGGCAGGGCCCGCCGCCCCCGACCGGCTGACGGAGCCCGACCGGCTGACGGAGTGCGTCGTCGTGCCGCGCTTCATCGCCACCGCGGCCACCCCGAGCCTCGCGCAGGCGCGGCAGCTCGTACGGGCGGCGGGACTGCCGAACGTCCTGCACGGGCCGGAGACCGCGCGGACGCCCTCCGCGAACACCTACCGCCTCTGGGGCGCGATACTGGCCCGCACGGAGCGGCCGGACGCCGGGCTGCTGGCCGCCGCGGGCTACCGGCCGGGACTGCTCGACCTCTTCGACTACCTGCTGAGCACCGCGCCCACCGTCGGCGAGGGCCTGGCCAGGGCCGCCTCGTACATCCATCTGGTGAGCAGCAATTCGGTGCTGACCAGCACGGAGTCGGGCGACGAGGTGAGCGTGGAGTACGCAGTGCGGCGCGGTGACGACGAACTGCGGGGCGTCGTCGCGGAGTTCGCCCTGTCGGTGGTCACCTCGCAACTGCGCCACGCCACCGGGACGGCCCTCACCCCGCTGCGGGTCTCCTTCACCCACCGGCGGCCACGCGGACACGGCGGCTACGGGGAGGCGTTCGGCGACGCGCCGGTGGACTTCGACGCCGAGGCGGACGCGATCACGCTGCACCGCGCCGATCTGGAACGCCCGTTGGTCACCGCGGACCCGGCGCTCGCCGCGATCATGATGCGTACCGCGCGGACCGTACGGGTTCCACGGGCGGACACCGAGGGCGTCGCCGTGCCCGGTCTGCGCGAGGCGATCATCACCCAACTGCCCGACGGAAGGCCCTCGTTGGCCGAAGCGGCACGGCGGCTCGCGGTCAGCCCGCGCACCCTCCAGCGCCGTCTCGGCGAGTCGGGCACCACCTGGCGCGCCGAACTCGACGCCGTGCGCCGTGAACGGTCCGCCGATCCCCGGCACGCGGGCGGCGGCTCCGCCCAGCGCGCGGCCCGCCTCGATTTCGCCGAATCCCGGTCGCTGCGCCGCGCGATGAACCGCTGGGACGCGCGCGAGCGCGAGACCGGGCAGCATACGGACCGGGCGGACCAGGCGGATCGGGCGGACCAGGCGGAACAGGTGGGCCAGGACAGGGAAACGGAACGCGACAGGGAGTGGGGACGACGTGCGTGAGTCCGGTGAGCACACCGAGGGCGGCGACCCCGTCTGCTGGCTGAACCGCGTCTGCGACGAATGCGGCGCCTTCCGCGAGGACATGACGGCCCGCGCCTGCGCCCGCTGCGGTACGCCGTTCCCGACGGGTGACGGCGTCGGGCCGGGCCAGGCCCGCGAGCACCCCGACCGCACCGACCACGACTCCCCCTCCGACTTACCCCGCAGCCCGCCCCAGCCCGCAGAGAGCCGCCCGCATGCCCGGATCCGACCGCGTCCTCGTCTTCAGCGCCACCGCCGGGTACCGGCACGACTCCATACCGGCCGGGGCCGCCGCCCTCACCGAGATCGCGGCGGACCACGGACTGCGCGTCCACCACACCGAGGACAGCGCGGAGTTGGGGGCAGCCGTGCTCGACGGCTGCGCGGCCGTCGTCTTCCTCTCCCCCACCGGTGACGTCCTCGACGACCTGACCCGTCGTCACCTGCGGGCCTACGTCACGGACGGCGGCGGTTTCCTCGGCGTCCACGCCGCCGCCTGCGCGGAGGAGCACTGGCCGTACTACGAAGAGCTGGTCGGCGCCCGCTTCGACGGGCACCCGGAGATCCAGCGGGCCGAGGTGACCGTCGAGGACCGTACGCACCCGGCGACCGCGCACCTGCCGGAGCGCTGGACGTGGACCGACGAGTGGTACAACTTCCGCGCCGGTCCCCGCGATGCCGGCCGGGCCACCGGCGCGGACGCGGGCGTACGTGTGCTGGCCTCGGTGGACGAGCGGGGCTACACCGGCGGCACGATGGGCGCCGACCATCCGCTGGTGTGGTGCCGTCGCCTGGGTGCGGGCCGGTCGTTCTACACGGCGCTGGGCCACGACACGACGGCCTACGCCGACCCGGACTTCCGCGCCCACCTGCGCGGCGCGCTCCTGTGGTGCGCCGCGAAAGGCCCGTCCGCCGACGGGAACTGACGGCGGATCACGCAGCCGGAGGGCGCGCGGGGGCCAACCATGCGCCGCAAATCTGCGCGTTCGCGGGCGCAATCGGCTACCGCGCTACTACCCTGAGTCGCCGCGGGGTTGGCGAGGCGGAGCCGGGAGGGCCGGATGGACGCAGAGCCTAGGAACGGAACGGAGCCCGTACGGTCGGGCGGCCGGCCGGCGGAGCAGTTCGACCAGTTACTCCGCCGTGCGGAGAACGGGGAACGGGTGGAACCCGTCCTGGCCGCGGAGGTGCGCACCGCGCTGATGCACTACTGCGGCCTCCAGTCGTGCCGTCACACCAAGGGCCCGCCGCGCAAGCTGAACCGGCGCACCTTCCGGCACAGCTTCCTGCTGCCGGACGGCGCCGTCCGCGTGGTGTGGGAGCTCGAACACAACGCGGGGCCGGACGACGGCGCCGTGCACCGCGCCGTCTTCACCGAACGCGAGGACCTGACGCTCGCCGAGTGGGAGGTCGACGCGGTCTTCGGCGGCTCCCCGGGACCGCGCGACCTCGCCCCCGACGCGCCCGCGTCGCCTTACGAGGACACGTTGCCCGCGACCGCGACCGGGCTGCTCGCCGACACCCCCGACGCCTTCCGTCGCGCGTACACCGAGGGCGACTCCGCCGAGCACGCCTGGCGGCTGCTGCGCCGCGCGACCAACGCCAACGCGCCCGGCCAGGACGTCCGCGGCAGGCTGCGCGCCGCGATCGCGCACGACATCAGCATCGTCACCCGCCGCAGCGCCCTGATCCGGGGCCGCCATGTGTCGTGGTCGCTGTACGAGCACGCGTTCCTGCTGCTGGACGGCACCGAGGTGAGCCTGTGGGAGATCGACCACACCCGCACACCGAGCGGCGACCCGGTGTGCGAGGTCTACGCGTCGCAGGACGCGGCCCTGGACACGGCGGTACGGCGGATCGAGGCGACGTGAGGACGTCGATCCGTACGGGCACGGGCTAAAGGACGGCCCCCACCGCGCCGTTGGCCGCGGCACGCGCGCGGGCGACGGCCGCGGCGAGGTCGGCGGCGCCGATGATCTCCTCGTGGGTGCCGTGGCTCCCGCAGGCGTAGGCGCCGGAGACGGAACCGGCCAGCACGCACTCCGCCAGGTCGCGCCCGGCGAACCGGGCGTGCAGGAAGGCGGTGAGGAAGGCGTCACCGGCTCCGTTGCTGTCCACGACCGGGCGTTCGGGGGTGACGGCGGGGAAGTGCCGCGGCCGGTCGTCGCCGCGGGCCAGGACGTGGCAGCCCGCGGCGCCGTCGGTGGCGACGACCAGCGAGGCCCTGCCCCGCGCGACGATCCGCAGCATCACCGCGCCGATCCCCTCGCCCACCGAGGCGGCGCTGAGGAAGACGAGATCCGCGCCGTACGCCCACGGGTGGGCGGAGGCGTCCTCGCCGTCCCAGGCGTGCAGGTCGGTGGAGACGGTGCGGCCCAGCCGGGCGGCGTCGGCGAACACGTCCTGGGCCAGGGGCGATCGGGAGATGTGCACATGGCGGGCGCGGGCCAGGTGGGGCAGGTAGAAGGCGCTCGGCAGCCGCAGGCCGTCCGGGTGGCGGCCGTCGTAGAAGGAGAAGCGCCGCCCTTCGCGGTCGACCAGGTTGACGCTGCGCGGGGTGCCCGCGGGCGCGGGCAGATGGCTGAAGTCGAGCCCGGCGGACGCGTACCGCTCCAGGATCATCCGGCCCTGCGCGTCGTCGCCGAGGAAGTCGATGAATTTGGTGGTCAGGCCGAGCGCGTGGAAGCCGAGGGCGACGCCGTTGCCGGTGTGCGCGACATAGTCGCGGATCGGCGGGACGCCGACCGAGTCGCTGTCGGGGATGGCGAAGTCGTCGACCCGCACGATGGTGTCCACGCCGGTGCCGCCGACCACGAGGACGTCGTAGTCGGGGCTCGCGGAACCGGGGCTCGCAGAACCGGCGCTTTCGGAACCTGGGCTTTCGAAACCGGCGCTTTCGAAACCGGGCGCGTCCGCGCCCCGTACCTCGGCGTCCGTCGCGTCGCGGCCCCGCGGTGCGGTGGTCATCGGCGGTCTCCCTCGTGGTCACCGCGGCGCGCGGCGTGGTCCTGGTGCGCGGTCAGTATCAGCAGCGAAAGCCGGGACAGCGGCGGCACCGGGTCGGTGCGGCCCGCCCGCTGCCAGGCGATGATGATCGTCAGTCTGATCATCTTCCGGGCGACGTACAACAGCAACGCGGCCATGGGCAGTTCGGCGAGGCCGGCGGTGAGCAGCGAGCCGACCCTGTCGTCGCTGTTCCAGTCGAGGACGACGTCGAACCAGGCGTCGCAGATCAGCAGGGTGCCGGTGACGATCGCCCACGGGATGAAGATCTGGAGCCGCCGCCAGGCGCACAGCGCGGTGACGCCGATCGCGAGGATCAGCGCGCAGTCGAAGCCGACCCACGCGAAGCGCCACTGGCTGACCACCCGGTGGCTCGGGAGGCTCGCCAGCAGGTAGCCGATCCAGGGGATGAGGAAGATGAAGCTTCCGGTGACGACCGCGAGGAACATCTGGCGCATGTGACGCACGTGAGGATCGTGCGGCGAGGGAACCCCGGTAAGCATGGCGTCCACTGTGCCGGATCGTCGCTCCGGAGGTCACCTCACGGTCGTCCCGTGGTCGTGTGTCGCGTTCTCGTCACTCTTTCCCTGCCCGGAGGAGTCGTCCGAGCCGGAATTCGACCCCGCGCCGGAGCCCTGCTCCGAGCCGGAATTCGACCCCGCGCCCGAGCCGGAGTCCTGGCCGGGGGCCGTGGCGCCCGGCGACGGCGGCGCGGACGTGCCCGGCCCGGTCGGCGCGCCCCCGGTGGGCCAGGTGTAGCCGTCGGTGTCGACGGGGTCGGTCGTGGCGGCCGGGGCGGACTGCCCGTGCGCGAGCACCCGGCGGCAGTAGTCGGCGATCCGCTCCTTGCGGCCCGCCTCCCCCTGGAGCCGGGCGACCAGCCACGGATCGGCGTGCCCGCCGTGCCGGGTGGCCTGCGTATAGCCGCGGCACAGCGCCTTGAGCACGGCCTGGTGGTTCCGGTCCGACGGCTTGTACGGGCCGGGGTGGTGCGGGGCACGCGGGTCGCCGTGCCGGTGTCCCCCGTCGTCCCCGGTGGGGGACGGCGAGGCGCCGCGGGGCGCGTCGGTGCCGGGCGCGGGCGGGGAGGTCGTGCGCGGTACGGCCGCCCCAGGTCCGTCGGCGGTCCCGCCGGCGCCACCGGCGGCGAGGGGACCCGCGTGGAAGGCGCCGCCGCGGAAGGGTCCGGGCAGCACGCCGGTCCCGGCGGCCACGGCGACCCCGCTCACCGCGAAGACCGCGACCAGTCCCCCGGCCAGCGCCTTCGCGGACCGCCCCGACACCACCAGCCGCCGTCCCTCGTCGGCGCCGCCGGTACGGCGCGCGGCCCGGAAGGCGGCCAGCGCGGCCTGTTCGCGCTCGGGGTCGACCTCGGTGTCCCCGGACGCGGCCGTCAGCAGCCGCAGCAGTGTGAAGAACCGGGCGTCGGCGACCTCGTGGAGGGTGCCGGGTTCGGCGGGGCACTCGCCCTTGGTGACGACGCTCAGCAGCCGTTCGGCGGTCACCGGGTCCGGCCAGGTGCCCACGTCACGTCCGTCGTCCATCTCACGCCTCCCCGGCATCGTCACCCACCACCTCGTCGGCGCCGCCGCGCCCCGGCCCGTCCGCGCCCGCGACCCGTCGGCGTCCGACGACCGCCGGCCCGCCCGAGTCCGTACCCGCGATGTCCGTGCGCGCGGTTTCACCACGCGCGATGTCCTTACCTCCGGCGCCCGTACCGGCCGGGTCCGTGACGTCCGCGTCCGTAGTGCCGACCTCCCCGCCGGATTCCGCGGGCGCCACCGCGCGTCCGCGCGGCTCGCGGGCTCCGGCGCCCAGCTGTTGGGCGAGGCGGCGCAGGCCGCGGTAGGCGGCGGTGCGTACGGCGCCGGGGCGTTTGCCGAGGACGTCGGCCGCCGCGGGTGCGCTCAGGCCGATCACGACGCGGAGCAGGACGGCCTCGGCCTGGTCGCGCGGGAGCGCGGCGATCAGGGCGAGCGCGCGGGCGGTGGACAGATTGTCGAGGGCGGTGCCCGCGGAGTCGGGCACGGGGACCGGCTCGGCCGCGGCGGGGTCGAGGACGGTGGTGCGGGGGCGGGACTTGAGCCGGCGTACGTGGTCGAGGGCGCGGTGCCTGGCGATGGTGGCCGCCCAGCCGCGGAAGGCGGCGCCGTCACCGCGGAAGGCGTGCAGGTCGCGGACGATGTCGTGCCAGGTGTCGGAGGCGATGTCGTCGGCGTCGTCGCCGACCAGGCCGCGCAGGTAGCCGAGCAGCATCGGCTGCACCTCGCGGTAGACGACGGTGAACGCGGCCTCGTCCCCGGCTCTCGCGCGGGTCACCGCGCGGCCGAGTTCCCCGCCGTCCGTCCCCGCGCGCCGTCGCGTACCGGCCCTGACCACCGCGTCCTCTTCGTACGTCGCGGCACCGCGCACCGTGCCCATGCCCCCGGAGCGGCCGGACCCCCGGGGTTGCCGTCCCGTCTCGTACAGCGTCGCGGCCCCGGCAGGTGTCACCGCGGACCCCGTCCGGCGCGGGACGGCTCGGCGGTACGTCGTTCCGGGTGCGGGCGTACCGGGCCCGCGCCCGTGGGACCTGCGAACCGGCGGGCGCGGCCGGGAGGCGGACCGTACTGTGTGCGCGCCGGACCGTGCATACCGCCTCCGCTCAGCGAGCCGACCGCTCCCGGTGGGCGGTGCGTGGCTCTACTCCCCACAGCGCCCACGGCGGCGAAAGCGTCACTCGCGCCCCACACGCCACGACCGGCGGACGGTCGCCTTCCGGTCCACGGGAGCGGGCGGCGGCGGAGCGGGGGCTCGAGTGGGCGCGGGTGGTCGGGGGTCGGACGGGCGCGGGTCGGACCGGCGGGGACGGGAAAGCGCACGGCCGCCTTCCCCGCCCTGCCGCGAGCGGGGAGAGCGCGGTGGCGGGGAAGGCGGCCGGCGGCATCAGTGCGGCAGCAGCGGCGGGTTGGCCCGGCGGACCAGTTCCAGCGCCTGCTGGGTGAACCACGCGCCCGCCGCCGGGTCCGCGTAGCCGCGTTCCGGGTCGTTCGGGCCCGCGGTGCCGCGGGTGCACTGGCCGTCGGACTCGCCCGGGATCTTCACCCAGAGCTTCGCGTCGGCCAGCGGGTCGCCGGTGTTCAGGGTCGGCCTGGCCCCGAGGCCGCGGCCGGGGGGATTGCACCAGTCCTGCGCATCGGTGTAGACGCCGGACGGCGGGGTCCAGGGGCCCTGGCCGTTGCGGCTGGTGTCGGTGACGAAGTGCTTCATGGCGGACGGCGCGGTGTGCACGTTCGCGGTCAGCCAGGTCTGCGCGTCGTTGACCGGCCAGTACTGGTTGGGGCAGGCGGCGGTGTCGCCGCCGCCCGCCGCGTAGGCGAGGCAGGACGAGATGAGCTTGCCGTACCAGGCGAGTTCGCTGTCCGAGCGGTAGTTGGAGATGTTCAGGTAGAAGCCGGTGGCGTCGCCGACGCCCGCCTCCACCAGCCGGGGGACGATGTCGTTGACGTTGTGCCAGCCGCTGTGGCCCGCGTCAAGGTAGACCTTGGTGCCCGCCTGCGGCTCCAACGCCTCGACGGCGTAGTGGATTTCGTCGTAGCGCGCGGCCGTGAGGGTGCCCTGCGCGTCGTCGGCGCCGCAGTCGGACGGGAGCAGCGCCAGCGAGTCGGGTTCGAGGATCACCGTGGCGGGCTGCGCCCCGATGCCGCGCTTGACGGCGTCGATCCACGCCTCGTACTCGGCGGTGTTGGCGGCGCCGCCCGCCGAGTACTGGGCGCAGTCGCGGCCGGGGATGTTGTAGAGCGCGAGCACCGGCAGCGCGTGGCGGCGGGCGGCGTCGGTGACGGTCTTGTGGACCGAGCTCTCCACCTGGGCGGGTGTCCCGTCGCCGTACCAGACGGCCTGCGGGGTCAGGGTCATCGCCAACACCCCTGCCGCGTCCCGGAATTGCCCGTGCCGCAGCAGGTCCAGGATCTGCCGGTTCCCGTCCGCGTTGGCGGGCGGGGTGTAGAGCGCGGCGGGCGGGCGCGGGGCGGGGTTCGTGCCGTGACCGGTCGTCGCGTGCGCCGGGGCGACGGCGACGGCGGCCAGCGCGGCGGTGGCCGTGGCGGCGGTGACGAGCGTACGGGCGGTACGTGCGCGGACGCGTGCGGGCATGCGGGTGGACTCCTCGGTACGGCGGGACGGAGTGCGGGCGCTGTCCGGGCGACGCTGAGTGGGAGCGCTCCCATGAACGGCTAGGGGAATTAACTCCTCATAGCGCGGCGCCGTCAATCCCCTGTGCGGGCTTCAAGAAATGAAGCCCGCACAGGAGCGGGGACCCGGCACAGGCGCGAGCCAGGAACCCTACTTGAGCGCCCCCGTCACCAGATCGATTCGCCAGAACCGCTGGAGCGACAGGAAGAGCGCGATCACGGGAACGACCGACAGCAGCGTGCCGGTCACCACCAGCGAGTACAGCGACGCCTCGTCGGCGCCGTGCCGCAGCAGGCTGTACAGACCCACGGTGAGCGGGAATTTGTCGTCGCTGGTGAGCATCACGTACGGCAGGAGGAAGTTGTTCCAGATCGCGATGAACTGGAGCAGGAACACCGTGACCAGGCCGGGGCCCATCAGCCGCAGCCCCACGGAGAAGAACAGCCGGGCCTCGCCCGCGCCGTCGATCCGCCCGGCCTCAAGCAGCGAGTCGGGCACCGCGGCGGCGGCGTAGATCCGGCACAGGTAGATGCCGTACGGGTTGAACAACTGCGGGAGCAGCACGCCGATCAGACTGTCCGTCATACCGGCCTTGGACAGCAGCAGATACTGCGGCACGGCGAGCACGATCTGCGGCAGCAGCACTCCGGCGAGGATCGTGTTGAACAGCGCGGTACGGCCGCGGAAGGCGTATTTGGCCAGCGCGTATCCGGTCGCGGCGGAGACGAAGGAGGCGAGCAGGCCGCCGACCGCCGCGTAGAAGAAGCTGTTGAGCATCCAGCGCCAGAAAATGCCGTGCTGATAGTCCGTCAAGTCCCTGATGTTGCGCAGCAGTCCGAGGTCGGGCGAGGGGACGTAGGTGGCGGTGGAGAAGAGTTTGGTGCGGGATTTGGTGGCCGCGATCAGGATCCAGAGCGTGGGCACGACGCAGTAGAGCGCGCCGAGGACGAGCGCGGCGGTGGGGAGGAACGCGATGCGGGGGCGGGGGGCCGGCGCGCCGCGCTCCTGGCTCTCGCGCGGCGGGGCGCCCGCGGGCGCGGTGGTCACGGTGGTCACTTGGCCTCCCGCTGGACCCGGGACTGGATGACGCGCGCGGTCACGAAGGAGACGGCGAGCGCGGCGACGGTCAGGACGACGGAGGTGGCCGCCGCCGCGTGGATGTCGGAGTTGCCGAAGGCGTCGTCGTAGATCTTCATCAGCGGCACCCAGGTGGAGGAGACGGCGTTGGACAGCGGCTTGAGGGTGTTGGGCTCGTTGAAGACCTGGAGCGCGGCGAGCACCGTGAACAGGCAGCACATCACCACCGCGGGCATGACCAGCGGTACCTTGATCCGCAGCACGATCTGCCACTCGGTCGCGCCGTCCAGCCGCGCCGACTCGTGGAGTTCGGCGGGCAGCGCGCGCACCGCCGTGTAGATCACGATCGTGTTGAAGCCGACCGCGCCCCACACCGCCATGTTGGCGACCGAGAAGAAGACCGCGGTCCGTCCGAAGAAGTCGACGTGGTCGCCGCCGATCGGGCTGGTGGCGGGCAGGTAGAGGAAGCCCCACATCAGCGAGGCGATCACGCCGGGGACCGCGTACGGCAGGAAGATCGTCAGCCGGGTGATCCGCTTGAGCCGGGTGCGTTCCATGTCGAGCAGCACCGCGAACAGCAGCGCGAGGAACACCGTCCCCGGCACGGTGATCGCGCCGAGCGCCAGCATCCGCGTGACACCCGACCAGAGGTCGGAATCCCCCAGCACGTCACGGTAGTTGGCCAGACCCGCCCATACGGTGTGGGTGCCGCCGCCGAGCAGCCCGCCGTTGACCTTGCGGCGCTGGAAGCTGAGCAGCAGCGCGTAGAGCCCGGGGGCCACGACGAAGGCGGCGAAGAGCAGGACGGCGGGCAGGACCAGCAGATACGGGAACCGGCCGGTCCTGCGCGCGGTGGTCGTCTGACGCTCCATCAGCCGACCGTGAATCCGAGCTTCTTCATGTCCGCGACGGTGGCGCTCTGCATGGCGTCGAGCGCGCCCTTGAACGAACCGCCGCCCTGGAGCGCCTTGCTGAAGTTGTCGGTGTAGCCGGTGAAGGTCACGGTGACGTCGGGTCCCCACATCGGGAAGCTGCGCGCGGCCGGCGCGACCTTCTTGACCTGCGCGTAGAAGTCCGGCTGGTTCGGGAAGAACGCGGGCGCGGCCTGGAGCACGGGCAGCGAACGGCCCGCGGTGGCGGCGGGATAGACGTTGATCTGCTTGACCTGCTCGGTGACCGCCGCGTCGTCGGTGTTCAGCCAGGACGCGAACGCGGCGGCCTCGGCCGGGTGCCGGGAGTCGCTGGTGACGGTGGTGGCGGAGCCGCCCCAGATGCCGGTGGCGGGGTCTCCGGCCGTCCACGCGGGCAGCGGCGCGACCGCCCACTTGCCCTTGGTGGCGGGCGCGATGCCGCCGATCTGCGCGGGCGCCCAGGCGCCGGAGATCCAGGTGAGCAGGGTCCCGTCGTTCATCTGCTTGTTCCACTGCGGGCTGAACGACGGATTCTTGGCGATCACGCCGTCGTCGACCAGGCCCTGCCAGTAGTCCGCGACCTTCACCGTCGGCGCGCCCGCGATGTCGACCTTCCAGGTGGTTCCGCTGGTGGTCCACCAGTCGGCGCCCGCCTGCTGGGCGAGGCCGGTGAACCAACCGGGGTCCGCCGCGTCGAAGTTGGTCAGATACGCCTTGGGCGCCTTGGCCCGCAGCGTCCTGGCCGCCGCCGCGTACGCGTCCCACGTCGTCGGTACGGCCAGGCCGTACTTCGTGAACAGGTCGGCGCGGTAGAAGAGCATCAGCGGGGCGACGTCCTGCGGGACGCCGTACACCTTGCCCTCGAACACCGTGCTCCTCAGGGTCGGTTGGTCGAATTTCCCGACGGTGTCCTTGGTGTACTCGGTGATGTCCCGCACGACGCCCTTGGAGACCAGCGCGGGCAACGACTGGTACTCGACCTTGGCGATGTCCGGACCGTTCTTCGCCTCGTGCGCGGTGATCATCTTGGCGACCAACTGGTCACCGCCCGCCGGGTTGGAGAGCTTCACGTGGATCTCGGGGTGCGCCGTGTTCCACTTGGCGACGACCTTGTCCATGTTCGGGTCCCAGTCCCAGAAGGACAGTTCGACCTTGCCCTTCCCGCTCGGCTCCTGGCCGGACTTCTTGTCCGATCCGCCGCCACAGGCCGCCGTCGTCACCAGCAGCCCTGCCGCCACCAGCACAACGGCGGCTCTTGTCCGTGTCACGCCCATGGGGTGGTTCCTCAGCTCTCGTCGGTGGCGGGCGCGGTGGCCCAGTCGGGAAGGTTCAACGGCGTGCGCTGGAGGCCGATCCACTGCCGCCGCGTGAAGCCGGGCATCTGGTTCTCCGCGCCGTGCCTGGCGTGCGCGTCGTTGACGTGCACCTCGCCCGCCGCGAGCCGCTCCGCGACGGACAGACCGCGGATCAGATCCCGCGTGAAGACCGAATTCATCAGCATGGGTAGGCCGTTGGTCAGCGCCACGGCCTCCTCCTCGGTGTCGACCACCGTCACCGGGATCACCGGCCCGAAGACCTCCTCCCGGAACGCGGGCATCCGCGGCGTCACCCCGGTCAGCACCGTCGGCCGGTAGAACAGCCCCTCGTACGTGCCGCCGGTCACCAGCCGCGCGCCCATCGCCAGCGACGGCTCCACGATCGTGCGGTGCAGCCGGTCGAGCTGCGCCCGGCTGATCAGCGGTCCCAACGCGTTCCCCGCGTCGAACGGGTCCCCCACCTTCAGCGCCGCCGCCCGCCGCACCACGGCCTCCACATACGCGTCCGCGACGGCCCGCTGCACGATGTGCCGACTGGCGCTGATGCACGTCTGCCCCTGGAACTCCAGCGACGCCACCATCGCGCAGTCCGCGGCCAGTTCCACATCCGCGTCGTCCAGCACCACGAACGCGTTGCTGCCGCCCAACTCCAGCCGGATGTCCCGCAACTCCCCCGCCGCAGCCCGGCTGATCGCCAGCCCCACCTCCCGCGACCCGGTGAAGTCCAGCATGTCCACCCCCTGATGCCGCGCCAACGCCCACCCGGCCTCCGGGCCCTCCCCCGTCACCACGTTCAACACCCCGCGCGGCAGCCCCACATGCTCGGCCGCCTCCGCCAGCACCTGCCCCCCGATCACCGGCGTCAGCTCCGCCGGTTTCAGCACCACCGTGTTCCCGAACGCCAACCCCGGCGCCACCGCCCGCATCGCCAGATTCATCGGGTAGTTCCACGGCGTGATCAGCCCCAGCACCCCGAGCGGCACCACCCGCGACAGCGACAGCTTCCCCGCCTTGTATGGCGGCAGGATCTCCCCCGCGTTCTCGCTCACCTGCACCGCCGACAAGGCGAGCTGCCGCACGCTCGTCCCCACCTCGTCCTCGGCCTTCGCCCTCACCCCGCCCGTCTCCCGCATGCTCTGCTCGACCAGCTCCCCGAACCGGTCCTCCAGATACCGCCCCAACTCCCGCACATACCGGCCCCGTTCCGGCGCCGCCAGCCCCGCCCACCCCGGCTGCGCCGCCCGCGCCGCCGCCACCGCCCGGTCCACGTCCTCCGCCGCCCCCAGCGCGTACCGCCCGATCTCCCGCCCCGTCGCCTTCTCCTCCACCACCCCGCTCCTCCGCGACGCCGCCGCCACGAACTCGCCGTCGATGTACAGCCGACCGTCTCCGGGATGCGAGGGCATACGTTCTCCAAGGAAGGGGGTACCGAAATGAGCCGCCTTTTTCTTGGACTTAAACTAAGTAGCGACCGATCACCGGTCAATCCGTCGCACACAACTTTTTCCCGGGCCCCACATCCCCCAGCCGGTTCCCCACCAGCTCACCGCCCCGCCCCGGGGTTCACCGCACGGGTGCCCCTGCACGAGGGGCTGCGCCCCTACGGCACCGCTGCGCAGGTGGGGTTCGCCGGTAGCCAGCGAGCCAAAGGCGGCGCCGGTGTCGAAAGCGACGATGAGCAGGGAGCGAGGAACGAGCGACCGTCGAAGAGGAGCGTCGACACCGGATCTAAGCCGCCGGAGGCGAGAGGGCGGCAAAAAAGGGAAGGACGGTGCGCCTGCGCAAGAGGGCTCCCACGCACGGTTCGCCGCACCGGTGCGCGAACGCGGGACGGTGACCCGCACCGGTTCGCCGCCACGGCACCCCCACCCAAGACCGCTCCCCGCCGCAGCACCCCCGCACCACCGACCAGACGCGAACCGCCCCCTACCCCCCCGTCAACACCCCGTGCACCGGCAGCGTCGCCGCGCCCAGCGCCACCGCCTCCGGGCCCAGGCGGCCCAGTTCCACCGCCGTGCCCGCCGCCAGGTAGTCGAGCGTGTGGCGGCGCATCGCGTCGCGTACGGCGGGGAGCATCGTCGGGCCCATGGCGCCGCTGACCCAGCCGGAGAGGATGACGCGGTCGGGGCTGAGCAGATTGATCAGGTTGGCGATGCCGATGCCCAGGTACTCCGCGGTCCAGCGGACCGTGTCGGCCGCCGGGCCCGGCCGGGAGGCGGCGGCGACGAGCGCGGCGACGCGCGCCTCGGTGCCGACGCCGGGGAGTTCGGGGGCGCCGGGGATGCGCCCGTAGTGGCCGAGGATGGCGTCGGCGCCGACGTACGCCTCCAGGCAGCCGTGGGAGCCGCAGCGGCACGCGGCGCCGCCCGCCTCGACGACGGTGTGGCCCCACTCGCTGGTGGTGCTGGTGACGCCGCCGGGCGAGCCGGTGGCGACGGCGGCGCCGACGCCGACCGCGAGCAGCGCGACGATGGCGCGTTCGGCGCCCCGGCCCGCGCCGCGCCACATCTCGGCCTGGCCGAGCGTGCGGGCACAGTTGTCGAGGTGCAGGGGCGCCGCGATGTGCGGCCTGAGCAGCGCGTCGAAGGGGACGTCCGACCAGCCGAGGGTCGGCGCGTGGACCGAGCCGTCGGGCAGGACGGCGCCGGGCACGCCGACGCCCACGCCGAGCAGGGTGCCGGTGTCGACGCCCGCCTTGGCGGTGACCTCCTCGATGCCCGCCGTCACGAGCCCGGCCAGCACCGCGGGGTCGGGCCGTCCGGTGTCCATCGGGTAGGTGGCGGTGGCGAGGGTGTCGAGCGTCCAGTCGAAGAGCCCGACCTGGACGTGGGTCTCGCCGATGTCGACCCCGGCCACCTGCCCGTATCCGGGCCGCACTTCGAGGAGCGTGCGGGGACGGCCGCCGTCGGAGTCGAGCAGTCCCGCCTCGGCGACGAGGCCGTCCGCGACCAGGTCGGTGACGACGTTGCTGACGGTGGCGGAGCTGAGCCCGGTGGCGCGCATCAGGTCGTAGCGGCTGGCGGGGCCGTGCAGATAGAGCCGGGTCAGCACCGATGTGCGGTTGTGCCGACGCAGGTCCCTCGTCGTCCGGCCCACGTCGCGCGTCACCGGGCTCCCTCCACGATGTCGGTCGGACACGGCACCCCCGGGAGAGCGCAGTACAGGGCACATAGTGCCAGATCACCCACTCTCCGCTTTGGGGAGCACTCCCCAGGAACCAAGACATCGGATGCTTACGGGTTAACTCACCCCTTCCCACCGACCCGCGGCCGTCCTTGGACCACTCCTCACACCCGTCCCGTCCCCCGGTAGAGGTCGAGTTCGCCGTCCAGTTCCACGGCCAGCACGGTGGCGTGCTCGTCCACGTCGCCCGCCGAGGGCGCGTCGATCCACAGCACTCCCGGTACGTCGTGCAGGCCGCCGGTGACCTCGTGGCCGAGTTCGGCACCGGTGCCCACCACGGTCACGCGGCGTACGGCGTTGCGCAGGCCGCGCAGTGAGACCGTCTCACGCGGGGCGTCGAAGCAGGTCAGGTAGAGGGTGCGGCGGTCGGCGGAGAGGGTGCTCGGACCGTAGTGGTGACCGGCCGGGAGTCCGGCGACGGTGCCGTAGACGGCGGCGGAGTGCCGGGCGATCCAGTCGCCGAGCCCTTCGAGGCGGGCCGCCTGCTCCGCGGTGATCGTGCCGTCCTCGCGCGGGCCGACGTCCAGCAGCAGATTGCCGCCCGCGCCGATCGTCTCGGTGAAGTAGCGCACGAGCTGGCCGACCGACTTCTGGTGGTCGTCGTGGCCCTGGTAGCCCCAGGAGTCGTTGACAGTCAGGCACAGCTCCCAGGGGCCGTCGGGGGCCTGGAGCGGGACGCCCTGCTCGGGGGTGGCGTAGTCGCCGCGGCTGAACATCCGGGCGTTGAAGACCGTCTCGGGGTTGACCGCGAGGACGGCGTCGGCGAGCGTGTCGATGCCCCACTGCTCCTCGGCGCGCTCCCACTCGCCGTCGAACCACAGCAGGTCGGGGCGGTACCGCTCGGCCAGTTCCACGACCTGGGCGTCGCGGTAGCCGAGGTAGCGCCGCCAGGCGGCGGGGTCCTCCGCGCCCGGCGCGGGGGCGCTGAGCGGGTTGTCGTTGACGGCGGCCTGGAGCGGGTCGGGGTCGGGGTGCCGTACGGACGGGTAGTCGGGGTGCGACCAGTCGGAGTGGGAGTAGTAGAAGCCGACCTTGAGCCCTTCGGCGCGCAGCGCGTCGGCGTAGCCGCCGAGCAGGTCGCGGCCCGCGGGGGTGTCGCGGGTGACGGACAGGCCGTCCTCGCGGGCGGTGTCCCACAGGGCCACGCCGTCGTGGTGACGGGCTGTCAGCACGGCGTAGCGGGCGCCGGCGCGGGCGAACAGCCGCGCCCAGTCGTCCGGTTCGTACGCGGCGGCGGTGAACCCCGCGAGCTGTTTCATGTACCGCTCCCGGGTGACCTGCCCGGTGTAGAAGGACCACGACTCGGGGACGCCGTCGACGGCGTAGATCCCGTAGTGGATGAAGATGCCGAGCTTGGCGTCGGCGAACCAGGGCTGCATGGGCATGGGGCGCGTCCTCGCGAGACGATACATCGGATGTGTTGCCGGGACGCGTTGACCTTACGGTTCGCCGGTCCGGGCAATCAATCCCCCTCAGGATCCCTCAGGAACCCCCAGGCTCCACCGGATCAGGACCGGGCCGGAGTGTGCCCGGGGGACGCCCCCGACTGTCAGGTGAGGGGGGCGCCCCGGTCTCGGTGCGTTCTCTCAGAACGCCAGTGGCGCGGAGAGCGGCAGCCGGGCGGCCGTGGGCCCGGCGTACAGCGTGTACGGGGCCGGGCGGCTCCGCCAGCGTCCTTCCGCGGGTGACCACCGCTGGAACGACCGTGCTGCCACGTGAACTTCCGCCACGACATCCTCACCGGGCTCGGCCCGGACCGCGGTAAATCCGGCCAGTCGCGGTCCACCGTTGTCATAGTCGCCGTCGGGCCCGGTGCCGAGGTAGACCTGGACGACCTCGCGGCCGGCACGCGCCCCGGTGTTGCGCAGCGCGACCCGTACCACGATGTCCCGTTCCCCGCTCTCACCTGCGGATTCGCCGTGGCCCGAGGTCTCCTCCGCCGCCTCGGGCACGTCCAGCAACCGGTAGTCCCAGGTGGTGTAGCCGAGCCCGTGACCGAACCAGTACGCGGGTTCCGCGCCCGCCCTGCGCCACGCACGATGGCCGATATACGGCCCTTCCTCGTACGGCAGCACACCGTCTGCGGGAGTGGTGGACGGCAGGGGCGCGCCCTCGGCGAGTCCGGCCCAGGTGGTGGGCAGCCGCCCGCCGGGCTCGGCGTGGCCGAACAGCACGTCGGCCAGGCCGTGTCCGGCCTCCTGGCCGGGGAACCAGCTCAGCAGCACCGCGGGGACGCTCTCCCGCCAGGGCAGTTCGACCGGTCCGCCGGAGTTGACGATCACCACGGTACGGGGGTTGGCGGCGGCGACCGCGGCGACGAGTTCGTCCTGGCGGCCGGGGAGCGCGAGCGACGTACGGTCGAAGCCCTCGCTCTCGATCTCGTCGGTGGTGCCGACGACCACGACGGCCACGTCCGCGTCGCGGGCCAGCGCCACGGCCTCGGCGATCGACTCGTCCTCGTCGCGGCGCGGCGGGTCGGCGGCCAGCGCGACCGCGAAGCCGTCGTCCGCCTCCCAATGGCGGGTGGCGACCAGCAGCAGTTCACCGCCCGCCGTCACCTGCCGGGACGCCACCCGGAAGGACGGTGTGACATGGACATATGTGGGGTCCCGCGATTCGGGCCGCACATAGGTGTCGATCAGCGTCTCGCCGTCCGCCCGCAGTGTGACCGCGCCGAGGCCGACGACGGCGAACCGCCACTCCCCCGTGACATCCGGTGTGACCAGGGCGCTGACCTCGACGGCCACCGCGGTGGCGGCGAGTTCCGGCGCGTCGCCCGACTCCAGGATCCGGCCGCTGAGCCGGTGCTCGGCGTGGATCTCGGCGCCGTCGGCGGCGAGGTAGCGGACCAGGACGCCGGGTGCGCCGCTGCGCGGGTCGCGGGAGTTGCCGCTGTGCAGCGGGGTCGGGCGGGTGGTGAGGACGACGCCCTCGGCGTGCACGACCTCGGCGCTGTCGCCGACCGCGTCCCTGATGCCGTCGAGCGGCGAGACGACCTCGATCGGGAAGACGCCCGCGCTGCCGCCGCCCTGGACGCGCGCGGCGGCGGCGTTCGGGCCGAGTACGGCGATCCGCGGCGGCCCGCCGTCCGGACCGTCCTGGCCGGTCCCTCGTCCGGGGGCCGGGTCGAGCGGCAGCAGCCCGCCCTCGTTGCGCAGCAGGACGCTCGCGGCGGCGACCGCGCGGCGCAGCAGGGCGCGGGCGTCGTCGGACACGACCGGCGCGGCGGTCGCCGGAGGGGTCGCTCGTGTTTCGCCGTGGGCTTCCAGGGGTGACAAGGTCCCCTGGAAGCCCTCCAGCGCACCGACCCGTGCGGCGAGCCGCAGGAATCGGCGGACCTTGTCGTCGATCACCGTCTCGGGCACCCGGCCCTCGCGGACCGCCGCCACCAGCGGCTCGCCCCACAGCGGGTGCGGCCCCGGCATCGCGAGGTCCTGCGGGGCGAGCGCCGACTCCTCGGTGGACCGGACCGCGCCCCAGTCGGAGACCACGACCCCGTCGAAGCCCCAGGTGCCCTTGAGCGGTTCGGCCAGCAGCGGGCTCTCGGACATGGTGATGCCGTTGACCGCGTTGTACGCGGACATCACCACCCACACGCCCGCGCGCACCGCGGCCTCGAAGGGCGCCATGTACACCTCGCGCAGGGTGCGTTCGTCGACGCGGGCGTCCAGCGTCAGACGTTCGGTCTCCGAGTCGTTCGCCACATAGTGCTTGGCGGTGGCCGCGACGCCGCCGGCCTGGACGCCGCGGATGTACGCGGCGGCCGTGCGTCCGGTGAGCAGCGGGTCCTCGGAGTAGCACTCGAAGTGCCGTCCGGCCGCCGGGGTCCTGTGCAGGTTGAGGGTGGGGGCGAGCATGATGTCGATCCGCTTGCGGCGGGCCTCCGCGGCGAGCAGACCGCCCAGTTCGGCGACGAGTTCCTCGTCCCAGCTCGCCGCGAGCGCGGTCGGCGACGGCAGGACGAGCGCGGTGTCGCGTTCGTCCCAGCGCTCGCCGCGTACGCCCGCGGGCCCGTCGGACACGCCCATCTCCCGCAGGCCGACGGCCGGTTCGCCCTGCGTCCTGAAGGAACTGGCGCCGGAGAGCAGCCGGACCTTGGCGGGGAGGTCGAGCTTGGCGACGAGCGCGTCCAACTCCGCGTCGGACGGGGCGGGTTCCGCCTCCGACGCGGGCTGTGACGCGGACCCCGGCGCGGGCCCCGACCCGTTCCCCGACGCGGGATCGGACAGCGTCGCGGGCCCGGGAAGGGGCAGGGACTCGGACTCGGGAGTGATCATGGTCATCCCTTCATGGCCCCCTGCATGATGCCGTCCAGGATTTGACGGCCCATCAGCAGGAAGACCGCGATGATCGGCAGGCTGGAGACGAGCGCCCCGGTGAGCACCAGGGAGTAGTCCTGGATGTAGCCGCTGGCCAGTTCGGACAGCGAGAGCTGCACCGTGGGGTTCTGCTGGGTCATGACCACCTTGGGCCAGTAGAAGTCGTTCCAACTGGCCATGAAGGTGAGCATGCCGAGCACCGCCATCGCCGGGCGGGCGGCGGGCAGTGCGATGTGCCAGTACAGGCCCCGGGTCGTGCAGCCGTCCATCCGGCCCGCGTCGAGCAGTTCGTCGGGGATGGCCGTGACCAGGTACTGCCGCATGAAGAACACGCCGAAGGCGTTGGCGGCGGCGGGCACGATGAGCGCCTGGAGGTGGTTCGCCCAGTGCAGCCAGTTCGCCATCATGATGTAGAGCGGGATGATGCCGAGCTGGGTGGGGACCATCATCGTCGCCACCACGGAGCCCAGCAGCGGGCTCCGGCCGGGGAACCGCAGCTTGGCGAAGGCGAATCCGGCGAGCGTGGAGGTCAGCACCACCGAGACGGTGACGGTGCCGGCCACGATCAGCGAGTTGACCAGGGCCAGTTGCATGTCGGCCTGGTCGAACGCCCGGCGCAGGTTGGACAGGAGGTGGCTGCCGGGCAGCAGCGCGGGCGGCACCTGGCTGAGCGCGGCGTTGTCCCGCGAGGCGGCGACCAGCGTCCAGTACAGCGGGAAGACCGAGAGTCCGACGACGACGGCGAGCGCGACGTAGACGCCCTTGCCGGCCGAGAGCTGACGGTCCCGGCCGGACCGGCGGCGGGGGCGCTTGGTGAGCGGCAGGGCGGTCATGCGGCCTCGACTCCCTTCATGCGGCGGGCCAGAAGGAAGTTGACGGCGACGATCACGACGATGACCAGGAACATCGCCCAGGAGATCGCGGCGCCGTAGCCGTATTTGAACTTCCCCCAGAACTGGTCGTACGAGTACAGCGCCATCGTCTGGAACTGGTGCTGCGAGCCGCCCGCCATCGGGGTCTGGCTCGCGCTGAACAGCAGTGGCTCGCCGAACATCTGGAGCGCGCCGATGGTCGAGGTGATGACGGTGAACAAGATGGTGGGGCGCAGCACCGGGATGGTGATGGACCTGAACTGCCGCCACCGGCTGGCCCCGTCGATCGCGGCGGCCTCGTACAGCTCGAAGGGGACGGCCTGCATCGCGGCGAGGTAGATCAGCGCGTTGTAGCCGGTCCAGCGCCAGGTGACGATGGTGGAGATGCCGATCCAGGAGGACCAGGTGCCCGCCTGCCAGTCGGTGTGCGGGACGCCGAAGAGGCCGAGGAACCAGTTGACCAGGCCGAAGTCGCGGCCGAAGAGCTGGACGAAGATGATCGTGACGGCCGCGACCGAGGTGACGTTGGGCAGCAGCACGCCCATCCGGATGAAAGTGCGGCCCCGCAGGCGGTAGTTGAGCAGGTGGGCCAGGCCCAGCGCGAGCAGCAGTTGCGGGACGGTGGAGAGCACGCCGATGCCGAGGGTGTTGCGCAGCGCGTTCCAGAAGAACTGGTCGTGCAGCAGGGTGCGGTAGTTGTCGAGACCGACGAAGGTGTGCCTGCTGCCGTCGGTGTCGGCCCGCCAGGCGGTGAGCGACACATACGCCGTGTAGAGCAGCGGGAACAGGCCGAAGACGCCGAAGACGAGGAAGAACGGCGAGATGTAGAAGTACGGCGACAGGCGCCGCTCGGCCCGGTGCCAGCGGGCCCCCTTGGCGGGGGCGAAGTCGGGCGCCGCCTTTCCGGGCGAGGGATTGTCCTGCGAGGCGGCGGGCGGGGTGCCGGTCGAGACGGCCATGCATCTGCTCCTGGTTGGTGGCCGGCGGGGGGTACGCGGTGGGCGGGGAGTGGGAAGGGTGCGCAACCCCCGCCGGCCCGTCGAGTGGCGCGAGCGGCCCGGAACGGGTACCTCGGGGCGGTCAGGGACCCGGAGGATCTGAGGACCTCACGTTCGGGGCCGGCTCCCGTCGTGCCCCACCGTCCGCGCGGCCCGCTCGGGACAGCGGTCCGCGCGGACGGCGGGATCCGGTGGCCGCCCGCCGCGATCCGGCGGCCACTTCGGTCCGGGAGTCCGGGCTCGGGGCCCGGCTCCGGGACGCCGGAAGGGTGGTGCCGGGACCGGCGGGTCATGGGCGGCGCGAGCGGCGCCCGGCACCCGTGCCCGCCGGCCGGGCACTACTCGCCGATGTTCTTGATCTCGGCGTTGGCGTTGCTCCACGCCTTGTCCACGCTCGCCTTGCCCTGTTCGACCGAGACCAGGGCGTTGCCGTAGATGTTGCCGATGTCGGCGCCGTGCGGGCCGAGCGGCTGCGGCTTCAGGTTCTTCGCGGAGTCGGAGAAGATCTTGCCGGTGGGCGCGCCGTTGAACATCGGGTCGGTGAGGTTCGCGATGTCGGGCGAGGTCCACAGCGCCTGGTCGGAGGGGAAGAAGCCCTTGTTCTTGAAGAGCCAGGCTTCCTGGGTGGGCGCGGTGAGCCACTTGGCCAGCTCGACGGCGGCCTTGGTGTGCTTGCCCTGCTTGGGCACCGTCAGATAGGAGCCGCCCCAGTTGCCGCCGCCGCCGGGGATGGTGGCGATGTCCCACTTGCCGCCGTCGGCGGGCGGGTTGGCCTTGAACTCGTAGCTCATCCAGGCCGGGCAGGTCACGGTGGCGAACTGGCTCTTGCGGAAGCCGGTGTCCCAGGCGGGGGTGAAGGCGGCGATACCGGCCGACTCACCGTCCTTGATGGCGCCCGCGACCGTGTCGAACGCCTGCTTGACCGCCGGGTTGGACGCGGCGACGACCTTGCCGTCCGCGTCGTAGAACGCCTGCGGCGCCTGGGCGGTCATCGCGGAGAAGACATTGCTGCCCGCGTCGAACCACTTGACCTTCTTGTCCGGGCTCTTGGCGAGGAACTGCTTGCCGGTGGAGAAGTAGGAGTCCCAGCTCGACACCAGCGAGGAGACGGCCTGCCGGTCGGTGGGCAGCCCGGCCTTCTGGAAGAGGTCGGCGCGGTAGCAGAGCGCCATGCCGCCCATGTCGGTGCCGAGGCCGAAGAGCGAGGAGCCGTCCCGGCTGGAGGCGGGGGCGGTCTTGGACGGCACCCACTGGTTCTTGTCGACGCCCTCGTCCAGGAAGTTGACGAATTTGCTCGCCTCGGACTGGAAGCCCGCGACCTGGCCGATCTCGATCGCCTCGATGTCGGCGGTGCCGCTGCCCGCGACCAGGTGCGCGTGCAGGTTCTGGTGGTGGGCGCCCAGGTCGGCGCGGTTCTCCTTGATCGTGATGTTCGGGTGGAGCTTGTGGTACTGGGCGTAGAGGTCCTTGTAGCCGAAGTCCGAGAACAGGTTCACGGTGAGCGTGGTCTTGGCGTTGGCGTCGTCGCCGGAACCGGACTTGGACGTCGAGTCGCTTCCGCAGCCGGTGGCCAGGAGCGCGGCGGCCAGTACGGCGCCCCCTCCCGCGAGCCACGTCCTGCGTCTGTTTCCTGTGTCGCTCATGGGGACTTCCTCGGATTTCTCGGTCTCTGGGCGGACGGGCGGGGCGGCCGGAGGGACCCCGGGGCAGGCAGGAAAAGAACGCTTGGAGAGCGCTCTCCCAATGCCGGTACATTCACGCCCCGCACGGGCGTGTGTCAAGACCCGGTACTCCGATCCGCACCGGATACGCACGTTCCGACGGTGAACAGACCTGCCGATTCAGGATGTTAGAGGGCATAACGAGCGGGACATGTCGTCATCTCGTGTCCGATGCCTTGACACCCCGGAAACCGGGACGCAACCATCTGCCCACTGAGAGAGCGCTCTCCCGCATGCTCCATGCCCCGGAACCCGCCGTCCCGGAGAGCCGCACCCTCCCTCCCTCACCTCCCCCCGCAGGAGAATCGGCATGAGAGCCTCACACTCACCGACCGCCCGGTTCAGATCCCTTCCACCGTCGCTGCGCGCGGCCCTTCTGGTGCTCCTCGCCATGGGCCTCGCGCTGTACGCGCTCGCCGTCCCCACCACGGCCGCGCACGCCGCCGACACCCTGCTCTCGCAGGGCAAGCCCGCCACCGCGTCCAGCACCGAGGGCGCCGGTTACCCGGCCTCCGCCGCGGTCGACGGCGACGCCGGCACCCGCTGGGCCAGCGCCTGGAGCGACCCGCAGTGGCTCCAGGTCGACCTCGGCGCCACCTCCACCGTCAGCAAGGTCGTGCTGAACTGGGAGAACTACGCGACGGCGTACCAGATCCAGGTCTCCGACACCGGCACCGGCGGCTGGACGACGATCTACTCCACGACCACCGGCACCGGCGGCACCCAGACCCTCACGGTCAGCGGCACCGGCCGGTACGTCCGGATCAACGGCACCGTGCGCAACAACGGCTACGGCTACTCGCTGTGGGAGTTCCAGGTGTACGGCACCGCGGGCTCCGGCGGCACGGGCGGTACGACCGGCGGTGACAACGGCGGTACGGGCACGCCGCCGCCCGGCAACTGGACCACGGTGTGGAGCGACGACTTCACCGGCGCGGCCGGCACCTCGCCCAGCGCCGCCAACTGGATCACGGACACCGGCACCGCCTACCCCGGCGGCCCCGCCAACTGGGGCACCGGCGAGGTCGACACCGCCACCAACTCCCCCGCGAACGTGGGCCTCGACGGCAACGGCCACCTCAACCTGACGGCCCTGAAGTCGGGTACGGCCTGGACGTCCGGCCGGATCGAGTCCAAGCGGACCGACTTCGCGGCGCCCGCGGGCGGCCAGCTCCAGATCTCCGCCACGCTCAAGCAGCCGGATCCGGCCAAGGCGCTGGGCTACTGGCCGTCCTTCCGCGCGATGGGCGCCGCCTTCCGGGGCAACCCCGGCGCGTGGCCGGCCGTCGGCGAGAGCGACATCATGGAGAACGTCAACGGCCGCTCGCAGCTCTCGGCGACCCTGCACTGCGGCACCGCGCCCGGCGGCAACTGCGACGAGTACAACGGCAAGACCAGCGGCCTGGCCACCTGCTCCGGCTGCCAGACCGGCTACCACACGTACTCCGAGATCATCGACCGCACGAAGTCCGACGAGCAGATCCGCTACTACCTCGACGGCAAGCAGATCTGGCAGGTCAGCGAGTCGCAGGTCGGCGTCGCGACCTGGGAGGCGGCCGTGCACCACGGCGTCTTCGTGGACTTCAGCCTCCGGATCGGCGGCTCCTACCCCAACTCCGTCTGCGGCTGCACCTCTCCGGCCGCCGACACCTCCTCCGGCGGCGCGCTGAGCATCGACAACGTGACGGTCTCCCAGATCGCCGCGGGCACCGTGCCGACCCCGCTCACCGACCCGCCGGTGCCGACCGGCGCCAGCGACGTGCACGTCACGGGCGGCCAGGGCAACTGGAAGCTGACCGTCAACGGGGCGCCGTACACCGTCAAGGGCATGACCTGGGGTCCGTCCAACGACACGGCGAACGCGCACATGCGTGACCTGAAGGCGATGGGCGTCAACACCGTGCGCACCTGGGGCACCGACGCGGGCACCAAGCCGCTGCTGGACGCCGCCGCGCAGTTCGGTCTGAAGGTGGTCAACGGCTTCTGGCTCAACCAGGGCGCGGACTACGTCAACGACACGGCGTACAAGACCAACACGCTCAACGACATCAAGAACTGGGTGACGACGTACAAGAACCACCCGGGCGTGCTGATGTGGGACGTCGGCAACGAGGTCATCCTCACCACGCAGGACCACTACTCGGGTGCCGCGATCGAGCAACAGCGCATCGCCTACGCGAAGTTCGTCGAGCAGGTGACGCAGGCGATCCACGCGATCGACCCGAACCACCCGGTGACGTCGACGGACGCGTGGACCGGCGCGTGGCCGTACTACAAGCAGTACACGCCGTCGCTCGACCTCTACGCGGTCAACTCCTACGGCGCGGTCTGCAATGTGAAGCAGGACTGGATCAACGGCGGTTACACCAAGCCGTACATCGTCACCGAGACCGGCGAGGCCGGTGAGTGGGAGGTGCCGAACGACGCGAACGGGGTGCCCACCGAGCCGACGGACATCCAGAAGCGGGACGCGTACCTGTCCGCGTGGAACTGCATCTCGGGCCACACCGGGGTCGCGCTCGGCGCCACGATCTTCCACTACGGCAACGAGAACGACTTCGGCGGCGTGTGGTTCAACGTCCGCCCGGCGAGCTGGAACCGGATGATGTACTACTCGGTGGCGAAGGACTACGGCGGCACGCCGCAGGCCAACACCCCGCCGGTGATCAGCTCGATGACGGTCGGCAACAGCGGTTCCGTCCCGGCAGGCGGCACCTTCGACGTCTCGGCGTCGGCGACCGATCCGGACGGCGATCTGATCCGGTATCAGCTCATGTACTCCACCAAGTACGTGGACAGCGGGACCGGTCTGCAACAGGTCACGTTCACACAGACCGGCGACGGCAGGTTCACGGTGACCGCGCCCAAGACGCTCGGGGTGTGGAAGGTGTACGTGTACGCCTTCGACGGGCACGGGAACGTGGGTATCGAGACCAAGTCGTTCCGCGTGGTGGCGCCGACGGTCGGCGGTACGAACGTGGCGCTCGGCAAGCCGACGACCGCGTCCTCGTACCAGCAGACCGGCAACGGGGCGCCGTTCCCGCCGTCGAACACCACGGACGGGCGCTGGGACACCCGGTGGGCGACCGACTGGACCGACGCGCAGTGGCTGCGGGTCGACCTCGGGCAGACCACCGCGATCAAGCACATCCAGCTCGGCTGGGAGTCCGCCTACGGGAAGTCGTACCAGGTGCAGGTGTCCAACGACGGCAACACGTGGACGGACATCTACAGCACGACCACCGCGACCGGCGGCGTGGAGACGTTCGACGTCAACGGGTCCGGCCGCTATGTGCGGCTGAATCTGACGCAGCGCGGCACGGCCTACGGGTACTCGCTGTACGAGTTCGGGGTGTACGCGTGACCCGGGTGACCGGGGCGCGCGGTTGAGACCGGGGCGGGGCGCGGCGGGCCTGTGGGGGGCTGCCGTACCCCGCCCCATCTGCGTGTTGTCCGACCAGGACTTAGGGAGAGCGCTCTCCGTGCGTGGTATAACTGGACCATGACGAGCAGCCGTCCTGCCGGGCCCCGCCTGCCCACACTGGAAGACGTCGCGCGGTCCGCCGGGGTGTCGCGGGCGACGGTGTCCCGTGTGGTCAACGGGACGCGCAATGTCGATCCGGAGATCCAGAAGGTCGTCCAGGAGGCGGTCGAGGCGACCGGGTACATCCCCAATCGCGCGGCCAGGTCGCTGGTCACCCGGCGTGCGGACTCGGTCGCGCTGGTCTTCTCCGTGCCCGACCACCACGCGGCCGACGACCCCTTCCTCGGGCAGGTCTTCAGCGACCCGTTCTTCGGCCGGATAGTGGGCGGGCTGCTCACGGTGCTGCGCCCGCGCGGCGTGCACCCCTTGCTGATGCTCGCCGACTCCGAGAAGGCGCGGCGCTCGCTGGTGCCGAATCTGCGGCAGGAGCACATCGACGGCGTGGTGCTGGTGTCGATCGCGCCGGGCGACCCGCTGCCGTCCCTGCTCACCGAGGCCGGGCTGCCGACCGTGCTGTTCGCCCGGCCGGCCACGCCGATCCCGATCAGCTTCGTGGACGTCGCGCAGCAGGCGGGCGCGAAGCTCGCCGCCGAGCACCTGCTGGCCCGCGGCTGCCGCCGGATCACCACCATCGCGGGCCCGGCCGACTCCCCCGCGGGCCAGGACCGCCTCGCGGGCTTCCGCGAGGCGATGGCCGAGCACGGCTACGCGTACGTCCCCAGCGTCGAGGGCAGCTTCACGCAGGAGGGCGGCGAGCGGGCGATGAAGCAGTTGCTGTCCGAACAGCCCGACACCGACGGCGTGTTCGTCGCCAACGACCTCATGGCCCAGGGCGCCCTTCTCGTCCTGCGCGACCACGGCCGCCGCGTGCCCGACGACGTGGCCGTCATCGGCTTCGACGACAGCAGCGCCGCCCTGTCCTCCCGCCCCCTGCTCACCACCATCCGCCAGCCGGTCGAGGACATGGCCGCGGAAATGGCGAAGCTCCTGATGGCCCTCATCGACGACCCCGCCCAGCAGACCCGCTCAGCGATCTTCAAAACAACCCTGATCCCCCGCGAATCCGCCTGACGGCGGAGGTCATCAACCGCGCCCGCCCCCACCCCCCGCAGCGGCCTGCGCCCGCGCCCGCCGCGATTCCGCCCGACGGCGCAGCCCGTTGGGCGCGCACCAGCGCTCGGTACCGGCACTCCGCCGCAGGCCACGTCACGGCACAAGTCGGTGGGCCGAGCCGGCCCGCCCGGCGGCTGTCGCACGGACGCCCAGCGGCGGTACGCCTGACGGCAAAGGTCGCGGGTCATTCCGGCCCGGCCCAGCACCCGTCGCACGGACACTCCGCCGCAGGCCGCATGACGGCACCGGTCGGTGGGCCAGTCCGGCCCGCCCCCGCGCCGGACGGCGCTCGCGTCCACCACGAATCCGCCGGACTGCGGGGGGCGTTGAGCGTCTGCTGGGACTCGGCCATCCGGCAGCGATCGTACGGAACTCAGCGGCGAAGGCCGGTGGGCGGATCGGGGCGGGGGGTCGGCGGGGTTCCGGCGCTGGCTCGGCGGACGGGGCGCCTTGGCGGAATTCCGGGCTGGGCCGCCAGGCCGCGCACGGGCCCGGCGGGCGAGGGGCCGGGGTGTCGCGGGGGTCAAGCGGCAGGCGTAGCGGTTGGGTTGGGGACGACGATCGCCGTGGTGACGAGGCCGTTGCGGGTGGTCCAGCGGCCGGTGAAGATGTCGGGGCCGATGTCCTCGGCGAGGAGGGGGCCGGGGATCAGGAGGCGGGCGGTGTAGCCGCCGCGGTCGGGGGCGTCGGGGTCGCGGGTGAAGAGGAGTTCGGCCTCCTCGAAGCCGAGCATCTTGCGGTGGAAGGGATACCACGCCTTGTAGACGGTCTCCTTGGCGCTGAACAGCAGCCGGTCCCAGTGGATTTCGGGTGCTTCCTCGCCCAGCCGCTCCAGCGCGGCGGCCTCCGCGTCGGTGGCGGTGACGACCTTGAGCACCCCCTCGGGCAGCGGTCCGTGGGGCTCCGCGTCGATGCCGAGGGTGTGGACGTCGGAGGTACGGGCGACCGCCGCGGCACGGTAGCCGTCGCAGTGGGTGATGCTGCCGACGACGCCGGCCGGCCAGACCGGCGCGCCCCGGTCGGGGTCGCGCGGGATCGGCCCCGGCGCGATCCCGAGCCCGGCCAGCGCGGCGCGGGCGCAGGCGCGGCCCGCCGCGTACTCGGCGCGGCGCTTGGCGACCGCCTTGGCGACGGCCGCGGCCTCCTCGGGGAAGAGCGGCGCATCGTCGAGTTCCGCGCCGTACACGGCCCGTGAGCGGACGGCGGCGGGCAGCAGGTGCTCGATCACCGGCGGACGCCCTGACGTCCGGCCAGTATCCGCCGCGGCCCCGCGGGCCCGGTGTCGCGGCGCCCCCACTCGCGCGGGTAGCCGAGCGAGACCTCGGTGAAGCGGACGCCGTCGCGCCACATCACGCGCGGGATGTGCAGATGCCCGTAGACGACCTCGGCGGCCCGGAAGCGGGTGTGCCACTGCTCGGTCCGCTCGGTGCCGCACCACAGCGCGAACGACGGGTAGCGCAGGATGCGCGTCGGATCGCGGTGCAGCGGGAAGTGGTTGGCCAGCACCGTCGGCAGCGCCGGGTCCAGCGCCTCCAGGCGCGCTTCGGTCTCGGCCACCCGGACCCGGCACCAGTCGTCGAGGCCCGGCAGCGGGTCGGGGTGCAGGAACCGCTCGTCGTTGCAGATCACGCCGAGGTCCCGCGAGTGCGCCAGCGCCTCTTCCTTGGTGGTGGCACCGGGCGTGCCGTCGCGCCACGTGTAGTCGTACAGCAGGAACATCGGCACGACCGCGACCGGCCCCCGCTCGCCCTCCCACAGGGGGTACGGGTCCTCGGGTGTGATGACGCCGAGGCGGCGGATCTCCTCGACCAGGTGGCGGTAGCGGGCCTCGCCGCGCAGTTGCACCGGGTCGTCCGGCGGGGTCCACAGCTCGTGGTTGCCCGGCAGCCAGATGACGGTGGAGAAGTGCTGCTTGAGCGTGCTCAGCGCCCAGATGATGTCCTCGGAGTTCTCGGCGACGTCTCCGGCGACGATCAGCCAGTCCTCGTCCGTCCCCGGCCGCAACTGCTCCACGATGAGGCGGTTGGCCGCGTAACCGACGTGCAGGTCACTGATCGCGAGTAGCTGCGCCCCGCTGCCGGGGCCGGTCAACGTGCGTCAACTCGTCCGCTAAGTGGTGTAGGCACGCGATCGATTGTCCCAGACGGCGGCGGACGGCACCGGGCTTTCGGGTCCGCGGGCGGGTGTCACGGAGGTGGTTCCCGTCACCCTCGCCGCCGTTTCGCCCGGGCGGCGGCACCGTCGCACCGACACGGATCGAGCGCGAGTCCGTCGCGCGTCCGCGTCACCGCTCAGTCACCGCTCAGTCGCGGTCGACCAGCACCGCCGTGCCCTGGCCGACCCCGACGCACATGGTGGCCAGGCCCCGGCGGGCGCCGGTGCGGTTCATCCGGTGCAGCAAGGTGGTGAGGATACGGGCGCCCGAGCAGCCGAGCGGGTGGCCGAGGGCGATGGCGCCGCCGTCGGGGTTGACCAGTTCGGGGTCGACGCCGAGTTCGCGCACGGAGGCCAGCGCCTGGGCGGCGAACGCCTCGTTGAACTCGGCCTCCTCGACGCTGTCGACGGTCCTGCCGAGCCGGGCGAGCACGCGCCGGGTCGCCGGGACCGGCCCGACGCCCATGACGTCCGGGTGCACTCCGGCGCTGGCCCCGGCCGCGTACCGGCCGAGGGATTCGAGTCCGAGGTCGCGCAGCGCCTCCTCGCTGACCAGCAGCAGCCCGGCGGCGCCGTCGTTCATCGGCGAGGCGTTGCCCGCGGTGACCGTCCCGGTGCCGTCCTTGCGGAAGACCGGCTTGAGCGCGGCCAGCCGCTCGGCCGTGGTGTCCTCGCGGATGCACTCGTCCCGCGTGACGACCACGCCGTCGGGCCGGGTGACGGGCAGGATCTCGGCGTCGAAGAGGCCCTTCCCACGGGCCGCGGCGGCATTGCGGTGGCTGCGCAGCGCGAAGGCGTCCTGGTCGGCGCGGCTGACGCCGTACCGCGTGGCGACCTCCTCCGCCGTCTCCCCCATCGCCAGCACGCCGTGCAGTTCGCGCATCCGGTCGTTGGTGAGCCGCCAGCCGAGCCGGGTGTCGTACGTCGGCATCGTGTGCGGCAGCGCGTCGTCGGGGCGGGGCAGGACGAAGGGGGCGCGGCTCATCGACTCGGAGCCGCCCGCGACCACGATGTCGGCCTCGCCCGCCGCGATCATGCGGGCGGCGGCGGTGACGGCTTCGAGCCCGGACGCGCAGAGCCGGTTGACGGTGGCGCCGGGCACGCTGTCCGGCAGGCCCGCGAGCAGCACGGCCATCCGCGCCACATTGCGGTTGTCCTCGCCCGACTGATTCGCCGCGCCCCAGTAGACGTCGTCGATCCTGGCGGGGTCGAGCGCGGGCACGCCGTCCAGCAGACCGCGCAGCACGGTCGCCGCCAGGTCGTCGGGGCGGACCGTGGAGAGCGCTCCCCGCAGCTTCCCGATGGGGGTGCGGCGGGCGGCGGCGAAGTGGACAGGTCGCATCGCGTGCTCCTCCTGGCGGGACCCGATGGTGCGGGTCGGGCGGCCCCGGGCGTGGGTACGTACCGCCCCCGTAAACTAGCACCGCAAGTTTACGGGGGCGAGGGCCGCTCCCAGCACACCCCAGCCCCGCCGCTGCCGCGGTCTCACCGTCCCCCGGCGGGCAGCCCGTCGTGCACCCGCAGCAACAGGGCGTGCAATTGGGCCCGTTCGCGCGCGTCGAGCGGGGCGAGCACGTCGTCCTGTACGGCCTCGGCGCGGGCGGTGAGCGCGGCGAGGCGGTCGCGGCCCGCCGGGGTGAGGGCGACGCGGACCCGGCGGCGGTCGGCCGTGTCGCGGGCGCGCTCGACGCAGCCGGACGCGGCCAGTTCGTCGACGACCTTCACCATGTCGCTGGGGTCGACGCCCAGCCGCCCTGCCAGCTCCCGCTGCACCTGCGGGCCGAAGTCGGCGAGCGCGGCGAGCACCGCCATGTGCCACAGCCGCAGACCCTCGTCGGACAGTTCGGCGGCCAGCCTGCCGCGCGCGGCCTTGCCGGTCTTCGACAGCAGATACGTCGTGAGGGCGGCGAGGGTGGGCGGTGTTCCGTTCATGGACCTCATTGTAGGCTGACACCAATGATGGGTCAGCACCTATGATCCCGTCACTCATCATCCCGTACGCACCGAGTGAGGTCTCCCGATGGACGCGCTCCACCCGCGCCTGCTCGTCGGCCGGTTCGCCGACACCTTCCGCTTCTACGACGCCGTGCTCCCCGGTCTCGTCGGCGCCGCGCTGACCCGCGGCGGCGAGAGCGGCCCCTACGCGAGCTGGGACGTCGGCGCCGAGGGCGTCCTCTCCCTCTTCGACCGGGCCGCGATGGCCGAGGTGACGGGCGGCACCGGCCTGCCCGCCGACCCGCCGCCCGCCCGGGACCGGGCCGTGCTGGTCAGCCGGGTGCCGGACGTCACCGCCGGGTACGAGCTGTGCCTGCGGCACGGCGGACGGCCGGTCGCTCCCCCGGCCGACCGCCCCGAGTGGGGCCCGTCGATGCGGACCGCGCATCTGCGCGACCCGGACGGCAACCTCCTGGAACTCCAGTCGTACTGATCCGGCGTACGGCCGGTCCCGCCGGGGTCCTCAGCCGCCCAGCACCGCTCAGTGCGCTCAGACGCTCTGAGCCATCAGCCAGGGTCCGACGCAGGACTCTCGCGGGTCACACGGGCGCCGCTCAGCCGTCCGCGGGACGCCGGGAACCCCTCACCCGTCCGCGGGACCCCGCCCACTCCTCAGCCGTCCGCGGGACGCCGGGCGCCGCCGCGCGGACGCGGGGTCCCGCCGGGCCGGCCGCCGTCGCCGGGCCGCGCGCTGCCGTGCAGCAGCCGTTCCAGCTCGCGCCGGTCGCGCTTGGTCGGCCGTCCGGTGCCGCGGTCGCGCAGGCCCAGCGCCAGGACGTCCTCGCGCGGGGGCGGTGGCGGGCTGTTGTCCACGAAGCACTCGGCCGCCGCGGGCGCGCCGACCCGCTTGCTCAGCACCTTGGAGACGACCACGATCCGCTCACGGCCCGCATGGTGCAGCCGTACCTCGTCGCCGACGCGTACGGCCTGGGCGGGCTTCACGCGCTCGCCGTTCACCCGGACGTGTCCGGCCCTGCACGCCGCGGCGGCGATCGAGCGCGTCTTGGTCAGCCGGACGCACCAGATCCAACTGTCCACCCGTACGCTCCCGCCGCCCGCGGGCTTCCCCTCGTCACCAGCCATGCCTCCGAGCCTACGACGTGGTCCGCTCCCGTCACCCCTGGTTTCCCGCTCACCTGGGCGGACGGCTGCGGGGTGCGGGGCGCAGCGTGAGGGTGCTGGTGCTGGTGCTGGTGCTGGTGCGAGTACCGTCGGTGAGACCGGTCCCGTGACCGAGGAGGCGGCGCCGCCCGCTCCGAGTGTGCGTCAGCGCAACATCGTGTTCGGCACGATCATGCCGGGGATGCTGCCGGCGGCGCTCGACCAGACCGTCGTGGGCACGCGGACACCGCCCGCCGCATCCTGGACAGCGCGGACACCCGGCTCGACGCGGCGGGGGCGTCCGCTCGGCCGCGTGACCGCCCGGGCGCGTTCGAGCGGTCAACGGCCCAGCATCGCACCGCCGTTGACGTGCAGGATCTGTCCCGTGGTGTACGCGGCCTCGGGCGCGGCCAGGTGCTTGATCGCGGCGGCGATCTCGCTGGGCCTGCCGGGGTTGCCGGTGAGCGTCTGGGCGACGCGGGAGGCGATGAACCCCGGGGTGCCGCGGTCGCCGAAGAACTCGGTGTCGCCGACGAAGCCGGGCGCCACCGCGTTGACGGTGATGCCGTCCTTGCCGAGCCGCTGGGCGAGTTCGAAGGTGTAGGCGTGCACGGCCGCCTTCGCGCCGCCGTACGAGCCGGGGCCGCGTACCGCCGCGATCGAGGACAGGTGGACGATCCGCCCGCCGGGCCGCCGTACGGACGGCAGCAGCGCCTCGGTGAGCAGGACGGCCGTCAGGACGTTGGCGGCGAAGTTGCGCCGGTAGCCGTCGGCGATGCCCTCCAGGGTGCCGTCGTCGTCGAAGGCGGCGTTGCCGCCCGCGTTGGTGACGATGACGTCCACGGGGCCCTCGGCGGTGATGAACGCGGCTGCCGCGCGCACCTGTTCCGGCTCGGTGAGGTCGGCGGCGAAGAGGTCGACGCGCCCCTTGCCGTACTCCTCGTTCAGCTCCTCGGCGGCGGCGCGCAGGACGCCCTCGCGGCGGCCGAGGACGGTCACCCGGTCGCCGTCGGCGGCGAAGGCCGCCGCGGTGGCCCGTCCGATTCCGGTCCCGCCGCCCGACACCACCACGCGACGCTGCTGCTGCTCTGCCACGGTCCCCGCTCTCCGCCTCACTCCGAGGCGTTCTTTCATCTGAATAGCAGTCACATACGGGCACGACGCTAGGCAGCTCGGGCGGGCGGTGTCAACCGACTTCCCTGACGCGGGCGGGAGGATCAACTCCACTTCATGGAATGATCGTTAAGTACGATTTAACAGCGCGCTCACACATGCCTCGACGGCACCAGGAAGGGGGCCTGCATGGAGCGGTACGAGATGGAGACGTTCCTGACCCTCGCCGAGGAGCTGCACTTCGGGCGGACCGCCATGCGGCTGCGGGTGACCACGGCCCGGGTCAGCCAGGTGATCAGCAAGCTCGAACGCCGTGTCGGGGCGCCGCTGTTCGAGCGCACCAGCCGCAGCGTGGTGCTGACCCCGATCGGCCGGCGCCTCCACGACGACCTGCGGCCCGCGTTCGAGCGGCTGGAGGCGGCGCTGGCGACGGCCGTGGCCGAGGGACGCGGGGTGACCGGGCTGCTGCGGGTGGGCTTCGTGGGCGCGGCGGCGAGTCAGCTGCTGGTCAGGGCGACCGAGCGGTTCCGTACCCGGCATCCGGGCTGCGAGGTGGAGATCCGCGAGGTCCAGATGACCGAGGCGCTGGAACGGCTGCGCGCCGACGCGCTGGAGGTGCTGATCGCCTGCCTGCCGCTGTCGGGCCCGGATCTGGCCAACGGTCCCGTGCTGCTGTCGGAGCCGCGCATGCTGGCGGTCCCCGCCACGCATCCGTTCGCCCAGCGCGGCACGGTCTCGGTGGAGGATCTGGCGCGCACCGAGGTGCTGCAAGCGCCGTGCTCGCTGCCCGACTACTGGCGCGAGCCGGGGACGCCGCAGCAGACCCCGGCGGGCCTGGCGATCCCGGTCGGCCGCTCGGCGGCGACCTTCCAGGAGGTGCTGACCCTGGTCGGGGCGGGCCAGGGGGTCTTCCCGGTGGGCGCGCACGCCACCCGGTTCCCCGCCCGCCCCGACGTCGTCTACGTCCCCTTCCACGACACACCGCCGCTGGACTGGGGTCCGGTGTGGCGGGCGTCCCGCGCCACCGCCAGGATCCGCGCCTTCACCGAGGCGGCGGCGGCCGACCAGATGGCGTAGCGCCGTACCCGGCCGTGCCGACGGGCCGCCGCCTTGCGTACGGTCAGCGGGCGTAGACGGCCACGAAGTCGCGGGTGGCCTGGGTGTAGTAGCGGTCCGGCGGGTCCTCGAAGTCGAGGATGTTGGTGGGTTTCGGGTCGGCCGGATTCTTGCCGCTGTCGTAGGACATGAAGGACGGCCACGCGCGGTTCATGTCCAGCGGCATGGCGCGGACCGCCCCGGCGTGCTGCATCAGTTCGGCGAGGGTCCGCGCGGACAGGGCCTGGCCGACCACCATGATGATGTCGCCCTGTGCGGTGATGCCGACGCCCGAGCGCTCGACGAACATCTTGCTCTGGTCGGTGACACCCCACTTGGAGTCGTCGCCGATGTCGGACACCACCCGGCCGTCGTCGACCATCAGCTCCAGGCACTGGCGTACGCCGACGACGTCCTTGGTCATGTGCACATCGCGGCCCCAGACCCCGATGCGGATCGAGCCGTCCTTGTAGAAGACCTCGGACGCGGTGCCGTCGCGCAGGTCGCCCGCCGTCTGTCCGTTGAGGTAGAAGCCGCCGCGCGAGCCGCCGTCGGTGACCCGGAAGCCGCCGTTCCAGGTGGCGACCAGACCGGTGCGCTGTCCCTTGGGGATGTTGGGCGGTACGGAGAAGGTGCCGCCGGGCTCGCGGAATCCGGGGTGGAGCTGGAAGCGCGCGTGCTTGCCGCTGATCCAGGCGACGGCCGCCTCGTACGAGGTGTGGTCGCCGTCCGGCCTGACGTACGTCCCCTGGACGATCGGCTGGCCGTGGGCGCTGGACAGGGTACGGAAGACGCCCTCGCCCGGCAGGCCGGGGGTGACCAGCGGGCGCATCGGGGCGCGCAGCGGGATGACCGGCGCCGCGGGGGCCGCGGGCGCTCCCTCCGGGGCGGTGCCCGCGGCGGTGGTGGCGGGCGCGGTGGCCTTCATCCGGGCCAGCGCGTCGGCCGACAGCGAGCCGCCGACCTTCGGCGGGTTCATCTTGTACTGGACGTCCTCCAGCTTGTTGACCACGAAGCCCAGCTCGTGGTCGCGGGCCCACTCGGCGAGCCTGGCCACGTTGCTGTCCTTGCCGGGGTAGGTCAGCGCCTGGCCGACCGACCAGCCCACGGTGCCGACGCACACCACGCAGACGCCGAGCGCGCCGCGGGTGACCAGCCGGCGGCGGCGGAGCTGCGTCGGGGTCAGATCCCGTTTGTGCTTCCACGGCAGCAGTCGTCTGCGGCGCGTGCGTCCGCCGCCGTCCGCCGCTTCCGCGGAGTCGGCGCCGTCGCGCGGTTCCGCGATCCGGCCGCCCGTCTGCTGGGTCATGACACTCCTCGCCCTCGCTCCTGCCGCCCCTGTCGCCTGCGCGACCCGGGGAGACTTTTAAGCATATTTTCAGACACTATGACCGTTGTGCGACCAGCCCAATCACGGCACGCCCGGAACCACCCGACCGCCGGACCCTTCTGACGGCCGATCAGCGGTGCGGGGGTCCTGAAGGCGGGCGCGTACTCCACCGGGAGCAGCGCGACCGCCTCCCGCGCGACGACGCGGCGCGCCCCGCCCGCCGCCTACCGTGAGCGCGTCCCGGCCGCGCCGCGTCCGAGACTCCCCGGCCGGGAGCGCCGCCGGGGCCCCCTCGGTCAGGAGTCCCGCGCCATGTCCGCCACGGCAGCAGCAGTCGTCCCGCCGCCCGGCCGCCTCCCCGTGCGCGGCGCCGAGCGGGCGGCGTACGCGGTCGGCGCCGCGCTCATCGTGTCGGGCCTGTTCCACCTGGGAGTCTTCGCGGTGGACGGCGGGCCGTGGGACGGCCCGGTCTCCTGGCGCAAGCCCTTCACCTTCGGGGTGTCCTTCGGCCTGACCCTGATCGCGCTCGCCCGGGTGACCTCGTACGTGCGGATCGGCGAGCGGACCCGCTCCACGCTGCTCGCCCTCTTCGCGGCCGACTGCGTCCTGGAGGTCGCGGGGATCACCGTGCAGGCGTGGCGGCACGTGCCCTCGCACTTCAACGTGGAGACGCCGGTGAACGCCGCCGTCGCCATGTCGCTGGCCGTCGGCGGCGCGCTGCTCGTCGTGGTCCTCACCGCCTTCGCGGTCGCCGCCTTCCGCACCCGGCCCGCCGGACCCGCCGGAATGCCGCTCGCGCTGCGCGCCGGATTCGCGCTGCTGCTGGTCGGCCTGCTCTCGGGCGCCGCGATGATCGCCCACGGTGTCGTCGACACCAGGACCGGCGACCAGCAGGCCGCGTACCACTCGACCGGCGCCCTCAAGCCGCTGCACGCAGTGAGCCTGCACGCGGTCCTCGTACTCCCCGCGCTGGCCTGGCTGTTGGCCCGTACGCCCTGGTCGGAGTCCGTCCGGCGGCGGATCGTGCTCGCCGCCGTGTGGGCCTACGCGGCCGCCGCCGTGGGCGCGCTCGGCTGGGGACTGGCGACCGCGTAGGGTTCGGCCCCACGGAAGGCGACCACGGGGAGGGGCGGATGGCACCGCTGACGCGGGACGACACGGTGACCGGAGCGCTGGAGCGCGCCGGAATCCCGGCGGCCGGGATCGCCGGACACGCGCCGCTCCAGGGCGGCACGTACAACGCGATGCACCGCGTCGAACTCACCGACGGCGCCGTCCTCGTGCTCAAGGTCCCGCCGCCGTCGCGGGTCCCGAAGCTCGGCTACGAACGCGAACTGCTGCGCGGCGAGGCCCGGTTCTACGAGGGCGCCGCCACGGCGGGGGTGCCCGCGCCGCGCGTGGTGCACGCCGAGTACGACGACGGGAGCGAACAGGCCGCTCCCTTCCTGCTGATGACGCACTGCCCCGGTGTCACCTGGTCGGCGGCGGGAGAGGCCGCGGAGGGCGTCGGCGAG
Organism: Streptomyces sp. NPDC025721; assembly: GCF_055558595.1. Classification (NCBI taxonomy): domain Bacteria; kingdom Bacillati; phylum Actinomycetota; class Actinomycetes; order Kitasatosporales; family Streptomycetaceae; genus Streptomyces; species Streptomyces sp. NPDC025721. Next base: position 116,041 of record NZ_JBVHMF010000004.1, read on the forward strand.
GCCGAGCGCGCGCGGCTGTGGCGGGAGACCGGCGGCCTGCTGGCCCGGCTGCACTCGGTGCGCGGACCGGCCTTCGGCTACCCGGCGCAGACCCTCGCCCCGCTCGACTCCCGCTGGCGGCCCGCCTTCACGGCCATGACCGACGCCGTCCTGGCCGACGCGGAGCGGTACGGACCCTGGCTGCCGCTCCCGGTCGCCGAGATCCGCGCCGCGCTGGCGACGGCGGCGCCCGTGCTCGACGAGATCACCGAGCCCGCGCTGGTCCACTTCGACCTGTGGCCGGGCAACATCCTGCTCCACGGTCCCGCCGGCGCCCGTACGGTCAGCGGTCTCATCGACGGCGAGCGGATGTTCTGGGGCGACCCGCTGGCGGACTTCGCGTCGCTGTCGATCGGGCGCGACGACATCGAGCGCGACTCCGCCTTCCTCGCCGGATACGGCGCGGGCGGCGGGCGTACGGACTTCGACGCGGCGGCCCGGCGGCGGATCGCGCTGTACCGCTGCTACCTCTTCCTGATCATGCTCGTCGAGGTGGTGCCGCGAGGGACCGGGGGTGAGCATCTGGCATGGGTGAGGCAGTACACGGGACCGCGGCTGGAGGCGGCGCTGCGGACCGCGGCGGGGTGACGTGCCGGGCCCCGCGACGAGGGGCCGCGGCCGAAGTCGGCCTCCTTATCGCGAGGTTCGCCCCGATCGGCGCGGAAGTCGCCGCCGCCGCGGGCCTCGGGGTTCCTGAGGAGGAAGCACCGTGACAGGCGTCGGTGCCACCATCTGACCACGTACCCGCGCACGCACTCATCAGGAGGCACGCATGAGTACCTACACCCCGTCGGATGCGCAGTCCCGGCTCGACTTCACCATGATGTACGCGGTGCACGACGCCTTCCGGCGCGACCTCGGCAGGCTGGTCACGGCCGCCGACCACAAGGCCGGGAGTCCGCGGGCCTTCAAAGAGGGCTGGAAGAACTTCACTTACTACTTGGACATCCACCACACCGCCGAGGACACCACCTTGTGGCCCGCCATGCGCGGGCGGATCGGAAGCGACCCCGAGCGGGTCGCGCTGCTGGACGCAATGGAGGCCGAGCACGCGGTGCTCGATCCGCTGATCGCGGCGGTCGATGCGCGGCTCGCGGCGGGTGACACGGCCGGGTTGAGCCAGGACGTGGAGCGGCTGCGGGACGCGCTGACGGCGCACTTCGACCACGAGGAGGACGCGGGGCTGCCGCTGGTGGGGGCCGTGGTGACCGCCAAGCAGTGGGACGCCTTCGGGGCGGAACAGCGCAGGCAGGTGGGGACGAAGGGGGCGGCGACGTTCTTCCCCTGGCTCCTGGATTCGGCGCCGGCCGCGACCGAGCAGAAGGTGCTGGCGCTCGTTCCGCCGCCCGTGCGCTTCCTCTTCCGCAAGACCTGGCGGCCCCGCTACGAGAAGCAGTCCCCCTGGGCCAAGTAGCCCCTGCCGCTGACACGTTCACCGCGCGGAGGTCGCACGATCCCTCCGCGCGGTGAACATCCGGGAGCTGCCCGGGTCAAAGGGCCAGCACCACCTTGCCGTTGACCTGACGGCGGTCCAGACACCGCAGCGCGGGCGTCGGATCGGTCCATGAGCCGACCAGGGCGACCTGGGGGTCCAGCCGGTCCTCGGTGACGAGTTGGAGCAGGAAGGCCAGGTCGTGGCCGACGTCGTGGCGGGTGATCTCGTCGAAGAGGAAGACGTAGTGGAGGCTGACACCGGGCCGGGCGCGCCCCCAGTCGCGGGGAAGGCGTAACTCGGCCCGCGCGGTGTTGCCGTAGACGACCACGCTGCCGCCGGGGGCGACGGACTCGAAGGCCCAGGTCAGGACGGAGCCGCCGCAACTGTCGAGCAGGATGTCGACGGGCACGCCGGGGTCGGTGCCGTAGGTCGCGACGACATCGGCGCCGAGGGCGGCGAGACCGGTCGCGCGGTCCGGGGAGCCGACCCAGGCGATCACGTGGGCGCCCGCGGCGGCGGCGAGCTGGACGGCGGCCCGGCCGACTCCCCCGCCCGCGCCGGTGATCAGTACGGTGCGGCCGATCAGACGGCCGGCCCGCTGGAGGGCGTAGAGAGCGGTGAGGCCCGCGACGGGAAGGGCCGCCGCGGCGGCCCAGTCGACGGCGTCGGGCAGCCGGGCGAGCCTGCGGGTGTCGAGGGCGACGCGCTCCGCCCAGCCGTCGCGGTCGGCGAGGCCGACGACGCGGGTGCCCGCGGCCGGGCCCGATCCGTCGGCCGCCGGGCGCAGTACGGTGCCCGCGACGTCCCAGCCGATCCGGGAGCCGGGGGGCAGCTCGTCGAGCACGGACAGCTCGCCGCGGTTGACGGCCACCGCGCTGACCGCGATCAGGGCCTGTCCGGGCAGCGGTTCCGGCTCGTCGACCGGGTCGAGCCGGAGTCGGCCGTCCGCGTTGTCCGTTGTGACCAGGGCTTTCATCAGCTACCCGCCTTCTTCGTCACACGTCACCAGTGGGGAGAGGGAGAGCGGTGCGCGCCCGGTCGCGCGAGATTCCGGGCGGGCCCCGTTCTCCTCCTGGTACGTAGAGTCATTAACTCCGGCAGCTGTGACGGCCGATGATCGTTCATTTCGGAACGGCGGGTGTCGCGGGCGGAAAAGGCGCCGGCCGCCGCCCCTGTGTGCCGGGGCGGCGGCCGGTGCCAAGTGGTCGCGCTGCGCGCTGTGCTGGAGTGCGGTGGGTCAGGGCAGGGTGGCGACCACCGCGGCGTAGGACAGGCCGGAGCCGTACCCGAGCAGCAGTGCGGTGTCGCCGGAGTTGGCCTCGCCGGAGGCGAGCACCGCTTCCATGGCCTGCGGGATGGACGCACCGGAGGTGTTGCCGTTGGTCACGATGTCCTTGGCGACGGTGACTTCGGGCGGCAGGCCGATGGACTTGGCCATGCTGTCGATAATGCGCTCGTTCGCCTGGTGCGGGATGAACGTGTCGAGGTCGGCCGGGCCGACGCCCGCCACGTCCAGCGCCTGCTTGGCCACCTTGGCCATCTCGTAGACCGCCCAGCGGAAGACCCGCTGCCCGTCCTGGCGCAGTGCGGGGAACGCGTGGCCGGGGTCGTCCTTGAGCACGTCCCAGGGTGCCGTCTGCTCGATCGCGTCGGCCTGCGAGCCGTCCGCGCCCCAGACCACCGGGCCGATGCCCGGTGTGTCCGACGGGCCGATTACGACGGCCCCCGCGCCGTCGCCGAAGATGAATGCCGTCGAACGGTCGCTGAGGTCGAGCAGATCGGTCATCCGCTCCACGCCGACGACCAGGACGTGGCCGCCTCTGGCGCGCACGGCGTCGGAGGCGAGCACCACGCCGTGGACGAATCCGGCGCAGCCCGCGGTGATGTCGAAGGCCGCGGCCTCGGTGGCGCCGATCCGGTGGGCGATCTCCGTGGCGACCGCGGGTGTCTGCATGAGGTGGGTGAAGGTGGCGGCGATCACGCAGGTGATGCGGTCCGGGGTGAGCCCGGCTGCCGCGATGGCCTTGCTGGCGGCCTGCTCCGCCATCACGCCCAGGGTTTCGTCGGGACCGGCCCAGCGGCGGGTCACGATGCCGGTTCTGGAGCGGATCCATTCGTCCGAGGAGTCGATGTATCGACATACTTCGGCGTTGTCGACGACCGACCGGGGGCGATACGCGCCGACACCGAGAATTCGGGTGTGCCGTGCGCCGTCGGGCACGGCGATCTCAGCTTTCATGGGAGCCTTTCAGGCCATCGGCCATGGATGGGGGTCAGACCTTGCATCAGGCAGTGACCCATCGTCCTCGACGTGGTGTACGTCGCTCAACGCAGGGTCGCCATACGAATGATCCCGCGATTCAGCAGGAAAGAAGACCAATCCTTCCTCCACGCCGAGAGGTGGCCTGGAATCGACGCAGGTATGGCACACCTGTCCGAGACCAACCGCCCCGACCTGCGGCTTCTCCGTCCGAGCCCGCTTCGGCGCCGTCACTCGCACGGCCGGATCACCCCCCTTGCGGCGCGTCCTGCGGATCTAATCCCGTACGGTAAACGGCAAAAGGCGCACAGTGGTTCCGCCGAAAGGGCAATTGACATCAATGCGATAACGTGAAGCGCCGGAGTCGGCTCCGGGAACACACGATATTCGTTACCGATCAGTATCGGCCAACGCGCCGTCTCCACGGCGGCGACCCGTGTCACGCGTCACACCCGCCGGGTCACGGCGGTCAGCGTTGCGCCGGGGGCTCTTCGGCGAGAGCGGCGGCCAGCGCGGTGCGGCCGTACTCCGTGGCGCCGCGCCGGTACGCCCTGTCGTACGCGGCGTCGCCGACCAGAGCGCGGGCGGTCGCCTCGCACTGCTCGCGCACCCCGCGCAACTCCGGCGTGCCGCGCTGCGGGTGCCCGACGCTGCGCCAGTACGACTCGCCGACGCCGTAGACGGTGGCCGCCTGCTCGCCCCTGCCCTCGGCGGCCAGCGCGGCGGCCAGCAGGTCGAGGCCGAGCGCGATCCCGAAGGCGTCGCCGAGCAGCCGCTTGCTCTCCAGCATGGTGCGGGCGTGTCCCGCGGCCTCGTGCGGCGCCGACTGGAACAGCGCGATCAGCGCGAGTTGGTACTCCAGGTAGGACAGCGTCCAGACCTCGCCGAGCTGGGCGCAGTGCTGACGCAGTTCGCGGGCCCGCGCCCGCGCCTCGGGGAGCCGGCCGAGGCCGGTGAGCGCGAAGACCGCGACGAGGTGGCAGCGCAGCCGGGAGGGCGAGTCGAAGGCCCAGCCCGGTACGGCGGCCAGCGCCGCGTCCACGGTGTCGCGGGCGTCCTCGGCGCGGCCGGTGAGCAGGGCCAGCAGCCCGGACAGGTACGCGGCGGCGAACTGCGCCTCCTTGTCCCCGTCGTACGCGGCGGCCCGCGTGGCCAGTTCGCTGACCTGGAGCGCCGAGGGGTAGTCGCCCTGGAGAGTGATGGTCACTCCCAGCGCGCACAGCGCGCGGGTGCGTTCAGGGCCCTGGGTGTCGTGCGCCATCAGCGCGCGCTCCAAGTAGCCGCGGGCTTCCTTGAGATGGCCGCAGCAGGTCCAGAAGAAGCAGAGCAGTCCGGCGAGTTCGGCGGCGCGGGCGGGCTCGGTGGCCAGCAGGTGGTCGAGCGCGGTGCGCAGGTCGGTGTGGACGTCGTCTATCTGCCGGTAGCAGCGGGCCTGTTCGCTGCTCGACCACAGGGCGTCGGCGCGCCGGGCCAGTTCCAGGAAGTGCCCGGCGTGCCGGTCGGCCAGGGTGTGTTGCTCGCCCAGTTCGCGCAGCCACTCCTGGCCGTACTCGCGGATGGTGTCGAGCATCCGGTAGCGGTGGCCGTCCCTGCGGACCACGGACTGGGCCACGAGGCGCTCCAGGGTGGCGGCGACGGCGTGTTCGGCCAGCGGGCCGCCGGAGGTCACCGCGCGCGCGGCGGTGAGGTCGAAGGAGCCGCGGAAGACGGTGAGCCGGGCCCACAGCAACCGCTCGACCGGCGCGCACAGTTCGTGGCTCCAGCCGATGGTGGTGCGCAGGGTGCGGTGCCGCGGCGGCCAGACGAAGTCGGCGCGGGCCAGCACGTCGAAGCGGAAGCCGAGCCGGGAGGAGACGTCCTCGACGGTGGAGGGGCCGACCTGGGCCGCGGCCAACTCCAGTGCCAGCGGGATGCCTTCGAGGCGGCGGCAGATCTCTGCGGCGGCGCGGGCGGCGCCGGGGCCCGCGAGGGCGTCGGGGTCGGAGTCGGTCACGCGCCGGGTGAACAGCGCGAGAGCGTCGGCGCCGTCGCCGTCCAGCGGCCCCACTTCGGTCAGTTCCTCGCCCACCAGGTTCAACGGGCGCCTGCTGGTGGTCAGTACGGTCAGCCCCGGCGCGGAGGTGAGCAGTTCGCCGACCAGGTGCGCGCACTCGTCGACCAGGTGCTCGCAGGAGTCCAGGACCAGTAACAGGCGCTTGTCCGCGAGCCATTCGCACAGCGCTTCCACCGGCATGCGCGGTGAGTGATCGGAGAGGTCGACCGCGTCCGAGACGGTGGCCAGCAGCAACTCGGCGTTCTCCAGGGCCGACAGGTCGGCCCACCACACCCCGTCGGGGAACCGCGGCGCGGCCCGCTGCGCGGTGCGGGCGGCGGAGCGCTGCGCGATACGGGTCTTGCCGACGCCGCCCGCACCGGTGAGTGTGACCAGCCGGTGGGTCGCGAGCGCGGTGTCCAACCGCGCCAACTCCTCCTGTCGCCCCTCGAAGCTGGTCGTTTCCTCGGGGATGTAGCCCATCATGGGGACAGCCTGGCATCGTCCGGCCACACAGGGCAGCCACACGACCGGAGCAAAACGGGCCGGTGGACTTCCGGAACGATCTCGTCCGGTGTTGGCGATCATTGCCGATCATCGCGTGATGCCCGAACTTTACCGCTATCTCCGGCAATTCGGGCGCGCGGATGTCGAGTTCACCGGGCGCGCGCCCCCGCGACTCGGCCATGACGTCGGAAGCACGCAATATCAAACATTAGAAGAGATGGATCTTCAGGGCCCGTTGCCCCTTTGGTGCATGTTGTTCCATCCGGTTCGATCGTGCTCGGACCGCCTCCGAGCTGCCACGATCCGACCGCTACCCTGAACCGTCCCTCTCATGCGGGGCGGCAACGGAATTGGGCGGCCAATCAGCACGCTACCTGCACATCACGGTCCGGCAACGCATCCGTAATGGGGCGTTGACGCTCCTGGGTATCTGGCGTAGAACTACCCCTGCGGTTGAGATGGCGTTTCATCTTGGTGACTTCTGTTGGAAATCGATAGGCTACAGGCCCTCCAGAAACGTCCACTCCGCCATCGCTCGCCTACCGCACCCGGAACGGCCACACACACATGGAGGCACCATGTCGGACGTCGAATCAACGGGAAGCAGCACAGCGGGAAGCGGCCTGGACAGCGGTACGTCGCCGTCGCGCAGAAACGTGCTCAGAGGCGTCGCGGGCGCGGCCGGTCTCGCCGTCGTCTCCGGCGGCCTGCTGACGGCCTGCGGCAGCGACTCCAAGGACTCCAAGGACAAGGGCAGCCCCAGCGCCTCCGGCGGCAAGGTCGGCGGCACGGTGACCTTCGGGTCCAACTACTCCGACTCCGCGCCGAAGGCCGCCTTCGCGGCCCTCACCACCGCCGCCGCCGCGAGCACCAAGGCGCAGGTCAAGATCAACACGGTCGACCACAACACGTTCCAGGAGAACATCACCAGCTATCTCCAGGGCACCCCGGACGACCTGTTCACCTGGTTCGCGGGCTACCGCATGCAGTACTTCGCCGCGCAGGGCCTGGCCCAGCCGCTGGACGACGTGTGGGACAAGATCGGCGGCAACTTCGGCGACGCGGCCAAGAAACTCTCCACCGGCCTCGACGGCCACCAGTACCTGGTGCCGCTGTACAACTACCCGTGGGTGGTCTTCTACAACAAGAGCCAGTTCGCGGCCAAGGGCTACTCCGTGCCCACCACCTGGGACGCCTACGTGGCGCTCGCCAAGAAGATGAAGGGCGACGGCATCATCCCGATCGCCTTCGGCGACAAGGACGGCTGGCCCGCCCTCGGCACCTTCGACATCCTGAACATGCGGATCAACGGGTACGACTACCACACCAAGTTGATGAAGCACGAGATCCCGTGGACCGACCAGGGCGTGCACACGGTCTTCCAGCACTGGGCCGAGATCCTGCCGTACACGCAGACCGGCGCCAACGGGCGGATCTGGCAGGACGCGGCCAAGACCCTGGAGACCAAGAAGGCCGGGATGATGTTCCAGGGCACCAACCAGGTGGCCGCGCAGTACGTCTCGGACAAGGCCGACCTCGCCGACCTGGACTTCTTCACCTTCCCCGCGATCAACCCGTCCTACGGCCAGGACTACATGGACGCGCCGACCGACGGCTTCATGCTCAGCAAGAAGGCCAAGAACCCCGACGCGGCCAAGGCGATCCTGGAGTACATCGGCACCGGGCAGGCCGAGTCGGACTTCCTCAAGACCGACCAGTGGGATGTCGGCCTGGCCACCGGCCTCCAGGTGCCGACGTACAACGCGATCCAGAAGAAGTCGGTCGCCGAGATCGCCAAGTGCAAGGCGGTGGCGCAGTTCATGGACCGCGACGCCGACCCGGCGATGGCCACCGCGATGATCTCGATCATCCAGAAGTTCATCGACGACCCGAGCACGGGCAACATCGCCGGCCTCCAGAAGAGCGCCGAGGCCCAGGCGAAGGCGATCTACTCCTGATGAGTTCCCCCCAGACGCCCGCCCCGGCGGCGGCGGAAACCACGGCCACGCCGAAGGTCCGCCGCCGCCGGGGCATACGCAGGCTGAGTGCGCGCGACCGCGTGGTCGTCGCGCTCCTGCTGGGCATACCGCTCCTGCTCGACCTGGTCTTCGTCTGGTTCCCGGCGCTCGGCACGGTGCTGCTGTCGTTCACCAAGTGGAACGGCGTCGGCAGTCTGCACACCAAGACCTGCCAGCCGAATCTGCCGTCGATCCTCAACAACGGCTGTGTGTACGGCGTCCAGAACTACCACCAGGCCGCCACGATCTACCCGGAGTTCTGGCCCGCCGTCCGGCACAATCTGATCTGGCTGGCCGTCTTCGTCCTGATCGCCACACCGCTGGGCATGCTCTTCGCCGTCCTCATCGACCGCGGCATCCGGGGCAGCCGGATGTACCAGAGCATCCTCTTCCTGCCCGTGATGCTCTCCCTGGCGCTGGTCGGCATCATCTGGGAGTTCATGTACTCGCAGAACTTCGGACTGATCAACACCGTCATCGGGCGCAACGGCAACGACAACGCCATCGACTGGCTCGGCAATCCACACCTGAACCTGTGGTCGGTCCTGGTCGAGGCCACCTGGCGGCAGGCCGGATACGTCATGGTGCTGTACCTCGCCGGGCTCAAGGCCGTGGACCCGACGCTGCGCGAAGCGGCCCTGGTCGACGGCGCCAACGCCTGGCAGACCTTCTGGCGGGTGATCTTCCCCGTGATGCGTCCGATCAACATCGTCATCATGGTGGTCACCGTCATCGAGTCGTTGCGCGCCTTCGACCTGGTGTACATCACCAACAAGGGCATCAACGGCCTGGAGCTGCTCTCGGTCCTGGTCACCTCCAACATCGTCGGGGAGACCCAACGGGTCGGCTTCGGCTCCGCGCTGGGCGTGGTGCTGCTGGTGATCTCGCTGGTGCCGATCAGCGTCTTCCTGTACCAGACGTTCAGCCGTGAGGAATCGCGATGACCACCGATACCCTGCCGCGGCTGCACACCGAACCCGCCGCGCGGCCCCCGGGCCCCGGGAAGCCGCGCCCCTGGGGCCAGATCGCCTCGCAGATCTTCCTGATCTGCGCCTCGGTCCTCTGGCTGCTGCCGATCGCCTTCGCGCTGTACGTGGCCGTCCGCCCGTACTCCGACACCCGCAAGTACGGCTATGTCTCGCTGCCGCACCACCTGACGTTCAAGAACTTCACCGACGCGTGGACCCAGTCGGACATGAAGCACTTCTTCTGGAACTCGGTGCTCATCACCGTTCCGGCGGTGATCGTCGTGCTGGCGCTGGCGTCCGGTGTGGCCTTCGTGCTGACCCGGGTCAACGTCAAGCTCAACATCGCGCTGCTGATCCTCTTCACGGCGGGCAACCTGCTCCCCCAGCAGGTCATCATCACCCCGCTGTACCGGATCTACCTGAAGATCTCGCTGCCCGGCTTCCTCAGCGGCAGCGGCCTGATGTACAACTCGGTCTTCGGCCTCATCGTCATCAACGTGGCCTTCCAACTGGGCTTCTGCGTCTTCGTGCTGAGCAACTACATGAAGTCGATCCCCGACGAGATGTACGAGGCCGCGCTGGTCGACGGCGCGGGGCTGTGGACCCGGTACTGGAAGCTCACCCTGCCGCTGTGCCGTCCGGCGCTCGCGGCGCTGGCGACGCTGCTGACGACCTGGATCTACAACGACTTCTTCTGGGCCATCACCTTGATGTCGTCGGGCGACAAACGCCCGGTCACCTCGGCACTGGCCAATCTCCAGGGGCAGTTCGTCTCCAACCAGAATCTCATCGCCGCCGCCGCGATGATCGCGGCGGTGCCGACGCTGGTGGTCTACATCCTGCTCCAGAAGCAGTTCATCGCCGGTCTGTCGCTGGGCTCCAGCAAGGGCTGAGCACACGGGCAGGGGCCACGCTTCCGCTCCCGTCCCCCAACGGCCGCCTCCGGGAACCCCGTTCCCGGCGGCGGCCGTCCGTCGCGGCGGCGGTCACGCCCGCTTCGCGGCGCCGCCGGCCCTGACCCGCGACGGCAGCCGCAGCCACCAGGACGCCGCGGCGCGGGTCTTGGAGGGGATGCGCAGGTCGCCGGAGACCCGCCGCAGGAGATCGGTCTCGCCGCTGATGCCGAGCCCGTAGACGGCGGCGGAGGCCGCGCGCCCACCGGCCGGGCGGGAGGCGCCGCCGGCGGCGGGGGTCAGCGCCAGCGCGTTCTCCCAGAAGGACCGCGGGCTGACCCCGCCCATGTGCGCGAGCGCCGACGTGGCGGCCCTGACCACCGCCTCCGGCAGGGTGGGAGCGAGCGCCAGCCGCTGGACCAGCGGCCGTTCCGCCGTACCCCCGACGATCCGCAGGGCTTCGAGCAGCCGCCCGGCGAGCGTGACATCGCGAGCGACGGCCAGCCGGGACAGCTCGTACGACATCGCGGCGGCCACCGGCGCCCGGTAGGGGGTGGCCGCGACCATCATGGCCGCGTACAGGCGCATGTCGAAGACCGGGTGCAGCAGCATCTCGCGGACCAGCAGGGGCAGCAGCGGGTCCGTGAAGCGCGGGATCTCGCGGGAGACGGCCGACAGGGCGGAGGCGGTGACGCGGGCGGCGATGTCGGAGCCGTACCGCTCCCCGGCACCGGTACGGGTACGGGCCGGGAGCGACGGCGGCGCGCCGTCCAGCATGCGCGACACGACCGCGGCGAGCGCGCGTTCCTCCGCCTGGCGCCCGTCGGCGTCGTACGCCACCTGCTTGACCAGCCGGGCGAGCACGGCCGACTGCGGCCGGTCGAAGTGCTGGAGCCGGACCTTGCGGACGCAGGCCAGCAGCGCGCCGAGGAAGGCGCTGTCGTTGGTGGGCCTGGCCAGTTGGGCGAGCACGCCAGAGGCCGCGTCCGGGTGCGCGCTGGAGTCCAGGAGGCAGACCGGTTCGAGGAAGACCTGGTTGTGGGCGTCCGCCGCCCAGGCGATGCACGCCGAGACCGCCGCCACCTGACCCGAGGGGTGGCCGAGCACCCGGTTCAGCGCCTCGTGCCGCTGCTGCCAGGCCAGGCCGTCGGAGACCAGCGACTCGGTGAGCAGGCGTTCGGCCAGGGCCGTCCAGTCCCGTGAGCGCAGCCGCAGTTGGGGGTGGAGGACGAGCAGCACGGTCAACTCGTCCCAATCGGCGCCGGTGACCGGCGCGTCGTCCAGGGCGCGGTCCAGGAGGGTGTCGACCCGCCGTTCCGCCGCGCCGAGATCGCCCGGCGCGCGGGCCAGCAGCGGTACGGCTCCGGCGGACGGGGCCGCGTACCGGTGGAGGATGTCGGTGGTGGCGGTCAACTGGCCCGGCGGCAGGCCGAGTAACTGCTCGTAGCGGCGGACCGCGGAATGGCCGACCCTCGTCACGCCGGTCTCCCAGCGGGAGATGGAGCTGACGCTCACCTGCGCGGGCCAGGAGCCGCCGTGGAAGGAGCGGGCGAAGGAGTCGCCCTTCGCCCAGCGCGGTTCGCGGCCGTAGAGCCGGTTGACCCGCAGCAGCCACGCGGCGCGGTCCTGGGTCGTCGGCAGCGGGGCACGCGCGGGGACGGCCGACCGCCGCCGTCCGACCGATCCGTACGGCCGCCCACGCGTGCTGTTCGCCATCGCCACCCCGGTGATCCCTACGCGTCGCGTATTTATTGCAGTGCCCCCCGGCCCGCGCAACGCGCAGTCACATTAGACCCGGCCGACCGTACTGTCGCCATAATCCGGCCAGTCGCGGGAGGGCGAGCCGGATCGCCGGGGCGCACAAAGGGGGCGCGCGCCCGGAACACGCTGTGCGCACAGCGCCTCACCCGACAATTCGGCACGGAATTTCGCACAGGAACACGCAACAAGCGCCACGCACCACCCGAGACAGGGACGCCCATGGCTACCAGCCTGGCTCTTGCCGGAAAGACATTCGACATCTTCACCGCGGAACCCATTCTGCTGTCACGGATCAACGCGAGCCCTCGCCGATGGCTCTGGCTCTGCGGAATTCCCGTCGTGACCATCGTCCTGCTCTTCGAGTTCTCCGGTCTGTACGGCGCGGTGACCATGCCGCACCTGGGCGGGCAGCTCTGTTCCGACCTGGCCCAATTCCTCAGGTTCGACCGGCCGGACTGCCGACGGCACGCGTCGGCGGGAAATCGGTTTCCGCTCCTGCGCGACCTGCTCTCGCTGAGCGCGATCGTCATCCTGCTGATCACCCCGGCCCTCGTCCAGCGGCAGTGGTCCGCCTTTGAGAACCTGCTGCCGGGAATGGAACGCGACGGATCGCTCACCGTCCCGGCGAACGCCGCCGCGCGGGCGCGGATCCACGCCGAGATCGACCGGACCAATCTGCGATTTCGCCGAATAAGGAATCTGGCGCCGATCATGATCGTCGGTTCGTTCGTCTGCGTCTTCGTCATCTCGCTCAGCGAGAAACGCCTGGGCATCTACTACGCGCTGGCGCCCGCCGGACAGGCGCACGCCTGGGGCAGGGCCGCGTACGCCAACTGGTGGGCGAGCTGGCAGACCTCGCCGGTCGGCGCCATCGTCTACCTCACGGTGGGCACCGCGGGCGTCTACTGGATCGCGGTCATGAACTGCGCGGGCAGCCGCGTACTGCTGTGCCTGTGGCGGCTCCGCGGCGACCTGCACTACGGCGTCGACCCGGCCAACGCCGACGGCAGTTTCGGCTGGGGCCGCGCCCGCGCCGTCCTGGTGCCGACCTACACCTCGATGGCCCTGCACGGCTTCGCCCTGATCGCGGTGGGCATCTCGCTGCCGTTCCCGTGCAGCGTCGTGGTGCTGATCCCGGTGGTCGGCCAGTGGCTGCTCGCGCTGCCCGTCTACACCGGGCTGCCGCTGCTGCTCACCCGGCGCTGGGTCCGGGGATTCAAGCGGCGCGAGGAGGCCCGGCTGCGGATCGCGCTGCGGCGGCTGGAGGCCGACCGCGCCGCTCTGCTGGCGGCGGGCCGCTACTTCACCGAGTGCGAGGCGCTGAGCGGGCGCCTGGCCCGCGTCCGCGACATCCGGTCCTTTCCCTTCAACCGGCCGCGCGACATCGTGCTGGCCGCCGCGAATCTCCTCGCCACCGCCGGTGGCGTCTACTCCCTTTTCCTCGTCTGGTACTGACCAGCCGTCACTTCTCGTCGGCCCGCCATCACTTGGCGCCGGCCCGACGTCACTTCGCACGGACTCGGTCGCACCGAACAGCCCGCTCCACATCCGTCTGGGGGATTCATGCGCAAAGACCAGGAAAACCAGCTCCAGGAAGTCTTCGACGCCTACGCGCTCACCTGGGGACCGGTGCAATGGCGCTCGCGAGTCGCGGCCGTCCGCCGTACCGGGAACGACACCTTCGCCTCGATGCTGTACGCGCTCGCGGCCGTCGAGACCGATTCCGCGCTGATGCGCAGAAAGGTGCACGCGATCCGGGGCGACCGGGCGAACGCGCTCGCGCAGTTCAACATCCTGTGGCTGGCGGAGGAGGCCGAGCACGGTTACGCGCTGCGCGCCGCCGCTTCGGCGCTCGGCACTCCGAGGAAACCGTCGGCGGTGCGTCGCAACACCCGTCACATCCGCGCACTGGTGACCTGGCCGACGCTGTACGCGGCCGGTCTGCTCATGCCGCACATCCAGGCGATGTACTGCGTTCTGGGCGCGATGCAGGAGTACATCGCGCTGACGACCTACCGGCGGATCGGCGAATTGGTGGGAGATCCGGCACTCGACGATCTGCTGAAGGCGATCGCGCGCCAGGAGTCGCACCACATGAAGTTCTACCGCAAGTGTGCGCTGATCCTGCTGGAGGAGCCGGGCGCGCGCGGGACCGCGCGGCTGACGATGCCCACGCTGTGGCGTCCGCCGGGCATCGACCTGCTCGGCCTCGGCCAGTGGCTCGACGTGTTCGGCCCGCTGCTGCGCGACCCGGTGTACGCCGACCGGCTCGCGCGGGCCGACGCCGTGCTCGGGGACCTGATCGAGGACAACTCGGTGACGCCGATGACCTCCTTCCTCGCCAAGGCCGGACCCCGGCTGCACGCGGCGGCGGACACCGCCCCTGCGCCCGCCGGGAGCACCGCGGTCCGCCTGCCCCTCGTCGGGGCCGCCGACCGGTCCGTCGGCGGGCGGCGCCGATGAGGTCGTTCCGCTCCGGCGGCTGGGAGTTCCCGGTCGGCGACGCGGGGCCGCGCGACGGCGAGCCCGTGGTGCTGCTGCACGGCTTCCCCGCGGGCCCGGCGTGCTGGACGCGGGTCGCGCGGGCGCTGGGCGCGGCGGGTGTACGGACGCTCGCCCCGCTCCAGCGCGGGTACGCCCCCGGCGCCCGCCCGCGCCGGGCGCGCGACTACCGGCTGCCGCTGCTGGTCGAGGACGTCCTCGGCCTGCTGGACGCGGCGGGCCTGGAGCGCGCGCATGTCGTCGGGCACGACTGGGGAGGCAGTGTGGCCTGGGCGCTCGCCGAGCGGGCGCCGGACCGGGTCGCGTCACTGACCGCCGTGTCGATGCCGCACCCGGCCGCCCTGGGCCGGTCGCTGCTGACCAGCCGTCAGGCCCTGCTCTCCTGGTATCTGCTCTTCTTCCAACTCCCCTGGCTGCCCGAGGCGGTGATCACCCACGACCGCGGGCACACCGGGGCGCGCTGGCTGCGCCGGCTCGGCCTGGAGGAGGCGACGGCCCTCGGGTACGCGCGGCGGTTCGTGACCGACCGGGCCGCGCTGACCGGCGCGCTCGGCTGGTACCGGGCGCTCCCCCGCGAGGCGGCCCGCGGGCTGCGGGCCGCGCCGGTGTCGGTTCCCACGCTGTTCGTGTGGGGAACGGCGGACGCCGTGATCAGCGCGCGGTCGGCGTGGCTGACCGAACGCTGGGCGGCGGGACCTTACGCCTTCCACCCGCTCGTCGGCGGCACGCACTGGCTGCCGGAGCAACGTCCCGACCTGCTGGCCGAGTTGATCCTCGGACAGCTCGCGAACCACCCCGCCGTCCGCTGAACCGGACCCGCCGCGATCCGGAAAACAGGCCGACTCCGACCCCAAAAACCGTTATCCATACGGGCGTTGGCTCCGGCGCTGTCACGGGGATTGACACTGTTCAGGCGTTGCAAGAGACTCCCACGGAGAGCGCTCTCCGCCGTCATCTCCGGCCATTGTGCGACGAGTCCGGAGCAATTCGCAGCCGCCACCGTGGATGCCGCCGCCTGCCGCCCGTCGCCCGTCCGGCGACGGCCTCCACGGTGATCAGAGTCATCACACCCCCACGTGGAGATGCACATGAGCCTCCTGTCCACATTCCTGAGGTCCGTCAGACGGCGCAGACCGCTGGTGGCCGTCGCCCTCGCGGCGGCCCTGGCGACCGGCGGTGCCATCGGCACCACGACCGGTACCGCGCACGCGGCCGACACCCTGCTGTCCCAGGGCAAGACCGCCACCGCCTCCTCGACCGAGAACGCGGGCACCCCCGCCTCGGCCGCCGTCGACGGCGACGTCGGCACCCGCTGGTCCAGCGCGGCCGGTGACCCGCAGTGGCTCCAGGTCGACCTCGGCGCGTCGGCGACCATCAGCTCGGTCAGCCTCAACTGGGAGACCGCGTACGCCACCGCCTTCAAGATCCAGGTCTCCGACACCGGCACGACCTGGACCGACGCCTACTCGACCATGACGGGACCCGGCGGAAAGCAGACCCTTTCCGTAAACGCTTCCGGGCGCTATGTCCGGATGTACGGCACCGCGCGCGCCACCGGATACGGCTACTCCCTCTGGGAGTTCCAGGTCTACGGCTCGACCGGAGCCGCGGGCGGCACCTGCGGCACCACCAACGCCGCGCTCAACCGCCCGGCCACGGCGTCCTCCACGGAGAACGCGGGCACCCCCGCCTCCGCGGCCGTCGACGGCAACGCGGGCACCCGCTGGTCCAGCGCGGCCGGTGACCCGCAGTGGCTCCAGGTCGACCTCGGCTCCTCGCAGGCGGTCTGCAAGGTCGGTCTCACCTGGGAGGCGGCCTACGCGACCGCCTTCAAGATCCAGGTCTCGGACAACGGCACCACCTGGACCGACGTCTACTCCACCACCACCGGCACCGGCGGCACCCAGAACCTCACGGTCAGCGGCACCGGGCGCTACGTCCGGATGAACGGCACCGCGCGCGCCACCGGATACGGCTACTCCCTCTGGGAGTTCCAGGTGTACACCACCGGGAGCGGCGGGACCGGCGGCGGCACCGGGGGCACCGGGGGCACCACCACCCCGCCCACCAACGGCGGCGGCGGTGACTTCTCCGGCACGGTGATCTCCGCCTACAAGCAGGTGTCGGCCTCGTCGTACGAGGGCGGCAACGCCCCGGCCGCCGCTCTCGACGGCCGTACCACCACCCGCTGGTCCAGCCTCTCCACGGACAACGAGTGGATCCAGGTCGACCTCGGCAACATCGGCAAGATCAGCGGCATCGTGCTCAACTGGGAGTCGGCGTACGGCAAGGGCTACCACATCGACGTCTCGGACAACGGCACGGCGTGGACGCCGATCTACACCACGGCCAACGGCCCCGGCGGCATCGAGCGGCTGCCCGTCACCGGCCAGGGCCGCTACGTCCGGCTGACCGGCACGGTCCGCGCCACCGGATACGGCTACTCGCTCTGGGAGTTCCAGGTCTACGGCACGGTGGACAACTCCACCGCGACCCCGCCGCTGCTCTCGGCGCCCACCAAGGCCCCGGCCACGCTCAACCAGTTCGCGCTGTCCGCACCGGCCGACAAGGCCATGGTCACCAACACCCGGCGTCCCGCGCTGAGCTGGGCGGCCGTCGGCGGCGCCGCGCACTACGAGGTGTGGCTCAACATCAGCCGCACCGACTACGACTTCACCGCGTCGGGCAATCTGCTCGACCTCTACACCAAGGTGGCCGAGCCCACCGGCACCACCTACACGCCGAGTTGGGACATCACCGACCGCTGGACGTACAAGTGGTTCGTCGTCTCGGTCAGCGGTTCGGGCGCGAAGACGACATCCAACATCCGCACGTTCAGCGTCTATCTGCCGGACGTCAAGCAGGCGGCCGACGGCATCAGCATCATCAACGGCGCGCGGGACCTCAACAAGGACGGCTCCATCGAGCCGTACGAGGACTGGCGGCTGCCGGTCGACACGCGGGTCGGTGATCTCCTCGGGCGGATGACGCTGGAGGAGAAGGCGTTCCAGATGTTCTACAACGTCCAGTCGTACCCGATGTCCGGCTGGCACTTCGGACCGGCGCAACCCGCCGACCTGGACAACGTCCTGAAGTCCACGGCGGCCACCCGGCTGGGCATCCCGCCGGTCTCGGCCGGTGACACCACCGCCGGTTACCAGACCACGTATCCGTTGCAGAGCACCCTGGCGGCGGGCAAGGACTATCCGCTCGACTACAAGCTCGGCGACATGCAGCGCAAGGAGGAGCTGGAGGTCGGCGCGCGCGGCACGCTGTCCCCGCTGGCCGAGGTCGGCACGAAGGTGCTGTACCCGCGGATCCAGGAGGGCGGCGGCGAGAACGCCGACGTGGCGGCGGCCCAACTGCGGGCGCTGGTGGCCGGTTTGCAGGGCGGCCCGGAGCTGAACCCCGGCTCGGTGCTCGCCACCGTCAAGCACTGGCCCGGTGAGGGCGCGGGCGGCGAGGCCGGCATCGTCTACGACGGGGTCACGATCAAGTACCACATGATCCCGTTCAAGGCCGCGATGGAGGCGGGCGCGGTCAACATCATGCCCGGCTACGCGGGCAGTTCGTATCTCGACCCGGGCGGTCCCGGCGCGGGCGACAGCGCGAAGATCCTCACCTACCTGCGGCAGAATCTCGGCTACACCGGTCTGATCACCACGGACTGGCTGCCGTCGACGGCCTGGATCAACGCGGCCAACGCGGGCTCCGACGTGATGGGCGGCGCCGACCCGGGCGCTGCCGACTTCACCATGGCGAGCTTCGAGAACAGCGTGCCGCTGGCCCGGATCAACGACGCGGTCACGCGCATCCTGAAGCTCAAGTTCGAGCTGGGCATCTTCGACCACCCGTACGGCGACCCGGTCAACGGCCCGTACCGCTTCCACCAGCCGAGCTACACGGCGCTGGCCAACCAGGCGTCGCGGGAGTCCAACACGCTGCTGAAGAACAACGGTGTGCTGCCGATCAGGCTCAACTCCGGTGACAACATCGTGGTCGCGGGTCCGCGGGCGACCGACGGCGCCGCGTGCTGCATCTGGTCCAGCTACTTCCACCCGGACTACGGCTCGCTGACCGTGCTCGACGCGATCAAGGCGAGAGCGGCGACGGCCGGTGTCAACGTCTACCAGGACACCGGACCGGCCCCGAAGCTCGCGGTCGTGGCGGTCGGCGAACCGTCGTACACCCACGCCACCTCGTGGCCCGACACCCAGCCGTATCTCCCGGCGGACCAGCTCGCCCTCATCCAGAATTTCAAGAACCAGGGAATTCCGGTGGTGGTCGTGCTGACCCTGCCCCGACCCATCGTCATGAGCGACTGGAACAACCTGGCCGACGCCATCGTGGTGACCTACCGCGGCGGTGAGGAGGTCGGACCGGCGACGGCCAGCCTGCTCTTCGGCGACTACACCCCGCGCGGCAAGCTGCCCTGGCAGCTGCCCAGAAGCCTCGACCAGGTGCTCAAGCCCGGTGGCGGCGACAATCAGGCGGACGCCAACGAGGCGTGGGACCTGCCCTACGACCTCGGTGCCACCGCGGCCGAGCGGGCCGACATCCGGGCGAAGATCGACGCCGGTCAGACGGTGCCGACGACGTACGGGAATCCGCTCTACCCCTACGGTGCCGGTCTGACGAGCTGGTAGACCGCACCGGTTCGTGAGATCGCAGCGCCCCTCGTCGGCTCCGGCCGACGGGGGGCGCTGCCCGTTCAGGCCCGGGCCGGGACGTGCTGCTCGACCCAGATCGTCTTGCCGTCCTCGCTGTAGCGCGTCCCCCAGCGGTCGGCGAGCTGCCCGATGAGGTAGAGGCCGCGCCCGCCCTCGTCCAGGAGTTGGGCGTGCCGCATGTGCGGCGAGGTGTCGCTGCCGTCGGAGACCTCGCAGATGAGCCCCGCGTCCCTGATCAGCCGGAGCGAGACCGGGCCGCGGGCGTGGGTGACGGCGTTGGTGAGCAGTTCGCTGACCACCAGTTCGGTGGCGAAGGCGTGGTCGGACAGGCCCCACTCCTCCAGCCGGGCCATGACAGCGGCGCGGGCGGCCGGGACGCTCTCCGGGAGCGCGGGGTACTCCCAGCTCGCGACGTTCGCGCCGTCCAGGGTCCTGGTGCGGGCCAGCAGCAGCGCCACGTCGTCGTCGTGTTCGGCGGGCAGCCCCGACCAGACGCGGTCGCACAGCGCGTCGAGGCTGTCGGTGGCGGGCAGCAGGGCCCGCGCGAGGGCGGCGACGGCCGCGTCGGTGCCCTGGTGGCGAAGGTCGAGCAGGCCGTCGGTGTAGAGCGCCACGACCGTGCCCTCGTCGAGGGTGAGGGTGCTGCTCTCGAAGGGCGTGCCGCCGACGCCGAGCGGCGGATTCTCCGCGAGCCGCTGGAATTCCACCCGGCCGTCCGGGTGGACGAACGCGGGCGGGGTGTGGCCCGCGCTGGCCACCGTGCACTGCCGCGAGATGGGGTCGTAGACCATGTACAGGCAGGTGGCGCCCAGCTCGCGGTCCGCGTCGTCGTCGGCGAGGCGTACCGCCAGGTCGTCCATGCGGGAGAGCAGTTCGTCGGGCGCGAGGTCGAGGTCGGCGAGGGTGTGCACGGCGGTACGCAGCCGCCCCATCATCGCCGCGGCGTGGATGCCGTGGCCCACCACGTCCCCCATGACGAGCGCGACCCGTGTGCCGGACAGCGGGATCACGTCGAACCAGTCGCCGCCGACGCCCGCCGCGGTGTCGGCGGGCACGTAGCGGTAGCTGGCGTCCACGGCGCTGTTGCGCGGCACCTTGTGCGGCAGCAGACCCTGCTGGAGCCCCAGGGCGATGTCGCGGCTGCGGGTGAGCTGCTGCGCCCTGACCCTGGCCTGGCTGATCAGGACGGCGACCACGGCGGAGGCGGCGAGGAACGCCAGCTTGACCAGCCACAGGTCGGTGCCCTCGGTCAGCCAGTGCCGCAGCGAGGCGTACATCGCGACGGTGAGGGCGCCGAGGACGGCGGTGACGGTGACCGAGTGCACCGCGGCGGCCAGAAAGGGCACGACCGCCAGGGCCAGCCCGAAGTGACCGTCGGGGGCGGTGCCGACGATGGCGGAGCCCGCTCCGACCAGCACGGCGGAGGGCACGACACGCGCGACGCGAGCGAGCAGGCGGCCGGATACGTTCGGCCCCCCTGCGTACACGACGTCCATTCCGGCCCACTTTCGGTTCGGCACGGCGCTGTCCCGCAGCCCGAGCCCATGACAAAAGCCTACGTCACAGACGTATCCGGTGATCCTGGACAGCGGTGGGGCGGGAGAACACGCGGGATACGGATGAGGCGCGCGCCGGGGCCAGGGGCGGGATCGCGCCGATCTCCCGGCGGGAAGCCCCGAACACGCGGTGCGACGGCCCGTGACGCCGTAACGTCCCCTCGGCACGCTGCCCAGCCTCCGGCCGGACTCCCGGCCGCTGTCCCCCGGGGAGGACACGTATGACCACGGACGCCGTCGTCGATCTCGGCGCGCTCGGCGAGGAGTTCAGACGCGACCCGTATCCGGTCTACGCGGAGCTGCGCGCGCGGGGGCCGGTCCACCGGGTGGTGATCCCCGAGGGCCACGAGGCGTGGCTGGTCGTCGGGTACGAGGCGGGCCGCGCGCTCCTCAACGACGCCCGGCTGTCGAAGGTGTGGTCCAACGCGGCGCCCGAACTGGGCGTGCGGACGGTGGCGTCCGGCCTGTCCATGCTGAGTACCGATCCGCCGGTGCACAGCAGGCTGCGCAAGCTGGTGGCGCGGGAGTTCACCCCCCGCCGGGTGGACGCGATGGCGCCGCGGGTCCAGGCGCTCGCGGACGGCATGCTGGACGCGATGGCGAAGGAGCCCTCGCGCCGCGGCGACCTGGTGGAGTCGCTGGCCTTCCCGCTGCCGATCTCGGTCATCTGCGATCTGCTCGGCGTGCCCTTCATGGACCGCGAGCAGTTCAGGACCTGGTCGAACATCGCGCTGTCCACCTCGTCGGCGCGGGCCAGGGCGGACGCGGCGGACGCGATGAACGACTTCCTCGTCCGCCTGGTCGCCGACAAGCGCGAGCGGCCGGGCGACGATCTGATGAGCGCCCTGATCCACACCGCGGACGAGGACGGCGACCGGCTCAACGCCGAGGAGCTGCTGGGCATGGCCTGGGTGCTGCTGGTCGCGGGCCACGAGACCACGGTCAACCTGATCTCCAACGGGGTCCTGGCCCTGCTCACCCACCCCGAGCAGCTCGCCGCGCTGCGCGCCGACCCGGAGGGTCTGATGGAGGGCGCGGTCGAGGAGATCCTGCGCTACGACGGCCCGGTGGAGACGCCCACCTACCGCTTCTCGACCGCTCCGGTCGAGGTGGGCGACACGGTGATCCCCGGTGACGGGCGCTTGGTGCTGGTCGCGCTCGCCGACGCCGACCGCGACCCCGCGCGCTTCCCCGACCCCGACCGCTTCGACATCCGCCGCGACGCCCGGGGCCACATCGCCTTCGGGCACGGCATCCACTACTGCCTGGGCGCGCCGCTGGCCCGCCTGGAGGCCAGGATCGCGCTGCGCGGCCTGCTGGACCGCTTCCCCGCCCTGGCGCTCGACGCGGACCCGGCCGGGCTCGAATGGCGCGGCGGCCTGCTCATCCGGGGTCCCGAGCGGCTGCCGGTGCGCTGGTGACACCGCCCCCGAGTGGCCCGCCGGTGACGGCGGGCTACTCGCCGTGCCAGGAGTGCCACAGCGCCGCGTAGCCGCCGCCGGCCGTGACCAGCTCGTCGTGGGTGCCCAGCTCGGTGACGACCCC
This sequence comes from Streptomyces sp. NPDC025721, assembly GCF_055558595.1. NCBI lineage: Bacteria > Bacillati > Actinomycetota > Actinomycetes > Kitasatosporales > Streptomycetaceae > Streptomyces > Streptomyces sp. NPDC025721. The sequence goes on from NZ_JBVHMF010000004.1 coordinate 138,227, forward strand.
GGCCTCCATGACGGCGACGCGGTCCGCGTCGTGGGCGGTCTGGAGCCGGTGGGCGATGGCGATGACGGTGCGGCCCTCCAGCACGGTCGCCAGCGCGCGTTCCGTGCTGCGGGCGGTGGCCGGGTCCAGCAGGGCGGTGGCCTCGTCCAGGATCACCGTGTGCGGGTCGGCGAGGATCACCCGGGCCAGCGAGAGCTGCTGCGCCCTGGCGCCGTCCAGGTGGCGGCCGTCGCCGCCCAGGCGGGTGTCGAGGCCGTCGGGCAGGTCGTCGGCCCAGCCGGTGTCGACCGCGTCCAGCGCGGCGCGCAGCTCCTGGTCGGTGGCGGCGGGCCGGGCGATCAGCAGATTGTCGCGCAGCGTGTCGCGGAAGACGTGGTGGTCCTGGGTGACCAGCACGATCTGGCGGCGCAGGCGGTCCGGCGGCAGGTCGGCGACCGGCACACCGCCCACGGTGACCGAGCCCGCCCGCGGCCGGTCGATCCCGGCCAGCAGCCTGCCGAGCGTCGACTTCCCCGCGCCCGAGGGACCGACGACGGCCAGCCGCTCCCCCGGCCGCACGTCGAGGTCCACGCCGTGCAGGATGTCGCCGACGAGGTCGTAGGAGTAGCGGACGCCGCTGACCTCGATCCGGTCGTCGGCCGGTACCGCGTCGGCGTCGGTGCGCGTACGCGGCAGCATGTCCAGGCCCTCGACCCGCGCGTACGAGGCGCCGCTGCTCTGCAACAGCTCGACCCGCATCAAGATCGTGTCCAGCGGCCCGACGAGCTGCCGCAGGTAGACCGCGGAGGCGACGACCGTGCCGAGCGAGACACCGCCGTGGTCGTACAGCGCGCCGCCGACGAGCAGCACGCCGAGGACGGGCAGCGCGTACGAGATGTCGACGCTCGGGAAGTACACGGAGCGCAGCCACAGGGTGCCGAGGCGGGCGCGTCCGGCGCCGGCGATGGCCGCCTCCGCCGTGGCGATCCGCCGCTCCTGGAGGCCGAGGGCCTCGACGGTACGGGCGCCGCCCGCGGTCGCGGCGAGGACTTCGGCGAGTACGGAGTTGGCCGCGCCCTCGGCGAGGTACGCGGTCCGCGCGCGGCGCAGGTACCAGCGGGTGGCGACCGCGATCACCAGCAGGCAGGACAGCCCGCACAGGCCGAGCAGCGGGTCGAGCACGAGCACGGCGACGATGATGAACAGCGCCTGCATGGTGGCGATCAGCACGGTCGGCACGTCGCTGCGCAGCGTCGTCGCCACGACGTCGATGTCTGTGGTGCCGCGCGCCGCGAGGTCGCCGGTCGGCGCGTGTTCCACGACGGCGGCGGGCAGCGCGAGCGTACGGTCCACGAAGCGCTCGCGGATCCGCGCGGCGGCGCGCTCGCCGAACTGGGCCGCGAGGTTGAGCGCGTAGCGCGACAGCACCGTCTGGACGACCGTGGCGACCACGATGGCCACCGCCAGCCGGTCCACGGTGGACACCGCGGCGTGGCCGGTCGAGCCCCTGACCGTGTCCACGATCCGGCCCAGCAGCCACGGGCTGACGAGGCCGGCCGCGGCGGCCAGCGCGTTGAGGCCGAGGACCGCGGAGAACGCGCGCTTGTCGGCGGCGAGCTCGCCGACGGCGGCGCGCCGCACCCGCTCCCGGTCGGCGACGGGGAGCGCGGCGGACAGGGCGGCGGGCGCCTGCCCGGCGGGCGGCTCCCCCGGCGCGGTCAGGACTTTGGTACCGGCGGCCGGGCGCGGGACGGGGACGCCGTCCCGCCGGGACGGCTCGGTGTCCGCCGCGGGCGGGTCGCTCGGCGCGGTCATCGGATCGCCTCTTCCTGTGCGCCGCGCGAGACCAGCGCGCGGTAGCCGGGCTCGGTGTGCAGGAGTTCGTGGTGCGGGCCGACCGCGACCGCGCGCCCTTCGACGAGGTAGACGACCTCGTCGGCCCGGTCGAGCACCAGCGGCGAGGTGGTGGTGACCACCGTCGTCCGGCCGGTGCGCGCGGCGCGCAGCCCGGTGGCCATCGCGGCCTCGGTGTGGGTGTCCACCGCGGAGGTGGGTTCGACGGCCAGCAGCACTTCGGGGTCGGCGCAGACCGCGCGGGCCAGCCGGAGCCGCTGGCGCTGGCCGCCGGAGAGGTTGCGGCCGCCCGCGCTGAGGGAGGAGTCGAGGCCCGCGGGCAGCGCGTCCACGATGTCGGTGGCCGCGGCCGTGCGGATCGCGGCGCGCACGGTGGCGTCGTCCGGGTCGGCGCGGCCCGAGACGGCCTCGCGGACGGTGCCGCTGAAGAGCGCGGCATCGTTGTCGGCGACCAGGACGCGCTCGCGTGTCTCGCGCAGCGCGACGGTGTCGAGCCGCAGGGCGCCCCACTCGGCGTCGGAGGCGGCGAAGCGGCCGAGGCGTTCCACGACGGCGGCGGTGTCGGCGGGGCGGGCGGAGGCGAGTGCGGTGAGGACGCCGGGGCGGACGACGACGCCGGAGAGCGGGTCGCGCAGCGCGGCGGGCGACGGCGGGGCGGCCACCGGGTGCGCGCCGTCGGACTGTTCCGGCGTCAGGGCGAGGAAGCCGGTCACGCGGCGGGCGGCGACCAGCGCGCGGGCCACGTCGTTGCCGCCCTCGATGAAGAAGAAGACCGGGACGACGAGCATGGCCGCGTAGCCGTACACCGCGACCAGTTCGCCGATGGCGAGCGAGCCGTCGGCCGCCATGCGCGCGGCGAGCCAGGTGACCAGGGCGAGGAAGAGGGCGGGCAGCCCGACGGCGAGCGCGCCGACCCAGCTGGTGACGGAGCCGACCCGGTAGCCCTGGTCGCGCAGCGCCTGCGAGCGGCGGCGGTAGCGGGCCGCGTAGACGTCCTTGCCGCCGAGGCCGTTGAGCACGGGCAGCCCGGTCGCCACGTCGACCAGCAGCGCGGTCAGTTCGCCCTGCTCGTCGCGGTAGCCGGTGCCGACCCGCTGGAGGCGGCGTTGCAGCGGGCCGACGGTGACGGCGACCATCGGCACACCGGCCAGCACCACGAGGGCGAGCAGCGGCGAGATGGACAGCAGCACGGCGGCGACCGCCAGATACGAGACGGCCGCGCCGATTCCGGGCCCGGTGACGGTCAACGACTGGGCGATCACCATGACATCGGCCATCCCGATCGCCACCACCTCGCCCGCGCTCATCCGGTGCGGCAGCGTGGCGCCCAGTTCGGTGGCCCGCCGGACGGTGGCGCGTACGACGCGGAAGGAGGCGTCCATCCGCACCTTGGTCATGGTGCGGTGCCGGGCGATGCCGATGAACGCGTTGAGCACCCCGACGCCGAACATCGCCGCGGCCCAGCCGAACAGCGCGGTGTGGTCGCGCGGTCGGAGACCGTCGTCGACGGCGCGGGAGAGCAGATAGGGCGGTACGGCCAGGCCGAGCATCCACACGGTGCCGAGGGTCGCCCCGGCCGCGACCCGGCCGGGCTGGTTTCTGACCAGCCACAGCAGGAAGCGGACAGGGCTTCGGATGTCCCCCGGGGTGGGTGGGGAGAAAGTGTCGGCCATTCCCGCACCCTATGCGGGGGTGCGGGACGGGTCCGAGCGGTTATTCGCCGGGCGCGGGCAGCGTGGCGGAGGTCTCCAGGAAGAAGGCGTCGATGCGCTGCACGGCCTCAAGGAAATCGTCCAGATTGACCGGCTTCGTCACATACGCGTTGGCGTGCTTCTGGTAGGCGTCGGCGATGTCGTCCGGCGCCGCCGAGGTGGTCAGCACGACCAGCGGAATGGAGCCCAATTCGTCGTCGTCCCGCAGGACGGCGAGGAATTCGCGGCCGTTCATGCGCGGCATGTTGAGGTCGAGCACGATCAGGTCGGGGCGCTCGTGCTCCGGGTCGCGCAGGTACTCCAGCGCCTCGATGCCGTCGCCGACGTGCGAGAGCTGCCGGGTCATGCCGCCCTCGGACAGCGCGTCCTCGATGAGCAGGGCGTCCGCGGGGTCGTCCTCGACCAGCAGGACGCTGTATGTGCGGCGCGGGGTGAGGGCGTTCATCGGGTCGCTCCTGATCATGAGGGGCCTCGAGGGGGGATTCGAGGTGAAGACGAGTCCTGGCCAGCGCCGCCGGGCGCCCTGCCGGGTGATGCCCCACGCCTGGCCGAGCCGCGGGTAGTTCGCGCCGAGCCGGACCGCGGCTGCGGCCTCCTGCGCCGCGCACCGGTCGACGGCACGCATGAGATGGGCCAGCACGCGCAGCCGGTTCAGCGGCGCGGCGGCGGGCTCGGGGTGCTGCCCCCACGACGTGTCGCCCGGCGCCAACTCGTCGAATCGCGCGGCCAGTTCACCGACGAGGTCGCGTACGGCGGCGTCGGTCAGGCCGGTCATGGCCCGCTCGACGGAAGCGGTGGGCTCAGCGGCTCGACCGGGTCCCGCGGCCTCGGCGGGAGGGGCGGGGACGGCCGCGGACTGCTCCCGGCCGCCTGGTTCGGTGGCCGTCACGGGGATCGGCATGCTCCGCATCCTAGGGAGGAGATCGACATCATGACAACATTGGTTGTCCAGGGGCGCGGGCACGGAGGGCGTGCGGACGCGACGAATCCGTCACCGTATGCGTGGCTCTGTCCGCAGGAGCGGTGCGCGGTCAGATGTGCGCGAGCAGCCTGTCCAGCGGGCGCGGGACCTGGTGCGGCTCCAGCGCGTCGACCAGCGCGTGCGCGTACTGCGACTTGCGTCCGCTGTGGGTGCCGATGAAGCGCCGGAGCTGGCGGTCGACCGGGCGCTCACGCTGCGCGGGCTGCTTCTGGAAGATCCGGAAGGAGCGCGCCTCGCCCAGTTCGGCCGCGACCTCCCGTACCGCGTCGGTGCCCAGGGACCGGATCAGTTCCTCCTCCAGGTCCGCGACGCAGACGTGGAAGCCGAGCGCCTCCATCTGCGGACGGTCGCGGGGCGAGCCGACGCCCGCGCGGTCCAGGGCGCGCAGGAAGTAACCCTCCTCCGCCTCGTCGCACAGGCCCGCCAGCGCCAGGTCGAGCCCTTCGGGGCCGACCAGGCTCAGGAAGCGTCCGATGCTCATGGCGCCGCCGAGCGGCACGACGACCGTTCCCTCGGCGGCCAGGTCCCGGCCGCGCCGGACCGCGAGCGCCTCGACCGCCGCCTGGTCGCTGGTCCCCTCGACCAGCACCGCGGTCCTCACGTGCGTGGCCGCGGCCAGCTCGCGCGCCGCCGCCTCGGCCGCCGCGGCTCCCGTACCGCCCGCGGCCCACTCCACCACCGCCAGGCCGAAGCGCGTCATCGTGTCCACGCGGCCCAGTCTCCCCCCGGTGCGCGGCGGCCCCCGCATGGTTTTTCGCGGCGGACGGCGGCCCCGGAGGGGTCCCGGCGCGGTCCTGGTCGGAGCGACCGGCGGGGTCCCGGTCGGAGCGCGGTCGGAGCGCGGGACCGGGCCCGCCCAAGGTCCCTTCCCCGGTCCCGGCGAGGCCGGGTACCGCGGCGCGGGCGGCTGGTGCCAGACTGCGCAGACATCCGGCGCTGCGTAGACGCGGGCGCGTATACGCAGGTCGGACGGGCGAAGCGGCGGGAACCCCCATACGACGGGGGCTCCGGCCGGTCAGGCACCGGACAGGAGGAACATGCCCGAAGCGGTGATCATCGGCAGTGAGCGCAGCGAGGTAGGACTGCCGACCGGGATGGACGTGCTGCGGCGCGGCGGCTCGGCGCTGGACGCGGTCGAGGCCGCGATGCGCCGCTGCGAGGACAATCCGGCGGACCATTACGTGGGCACCGCGGGACTGCCCAACGCGCAGGGCGTGGTGGAGCTGGACGCCTCCCTGATGCTGGGCTCCGGGCGGCAGTTCGGCGCGGTGGGCGCGCTCAAGGGGTACCCGAACCCGATCTCGGTGGCCCGCGCGGTGCTGGAGAGACTGCCGCAGCACAGCCTGCTGGTCGGCGAGGGCGCCGCGCTGTTCGCGCGGGAGTGCGGCTTCGACACCGCGGACCTGCTGACGGACGCCTCGCGCGAGCAGTGGCGCAAGCAGGTCGCCGACTCCCAGGAGTCGGTGGAGGGCGAGAACACCGCGGCGACCGACGGCGACGCCCGCTACCGGGAGAGCGCGCTCGCGCTGATCCGCCGGCTGGCCCCGCACGACGGCCCCTGGGGCACGATCAACATCATCGCGCTGGACGCGTCGGGCGAGATGTGCGTCGGGGTCTCGACCTCCGGCTATCCGTACAAGTACCCCGGCAGGGTCGGCGACTCCGCGCTGCCCGGCGCGGGCAACTGGTGCGATCTGCGCTCCGGTGGCGCCGCCTGCACCGGCCGCGGCGAGCTGAGCATGCGCGGCGGCACGGCCCGTACGATCGTCGACCTGCTGGCGGCGGGGCTCGATCCGTCCGACGCGTGCCGGGACGCGCTCGCCGACGCGGCCACCCTGCCCGACGAGTTCCGCTCCGAGCTGCGCGCGCTGGCCCTGACCCCCGACGGCAGGCACGGCGGCGCGGCCGGACAGGAGGGCAGCGTCTACGCGTTGATGACCGACGCGTCGACCGAGCCCGAATTCCGCCCCCGGACCGTGCTGTGAAGATCTTCGTCTCCTCCGACATGGAGGGCACGGCGGGCGTCGTCGACTGGTCGCAGTGCCGTCCTGGGCAGCCCGAGTACGCGTACTACCGCACGCTGCTCCAGGCGGAGGTCAACGCCTCGATCGAGGGCGCGGAAGCGGGCGGCGCGAACGCGTTCCTGGTCAACGACTCGCACTCCACGATGGCCAATCTGCGCCCGGACGAGCTGGCCGGGCGGGCCCGCTATCTGTCCGGCCGCCACAAGCCGCTGTACATGATGCAGGGCCTGGACTCCTCGTACGACGGGGTCTTCTTCGTCTCGTACCACGGCTCGATGTCGGGCGAGCGGGCCGCGCTGTCGCACACGTACAACCCGGCGGCGATCAGCGAGGTGCGGCTCAACGGGGTCGTCGCGGGCGAGAGCGGGATCAACGCGCTGGTCGCGCTCGGGCACGGGGTGCCGGTGCTGCTGGTCACCGGGGACGCGACGACGGCCGCCGAGCTGGAGCCGTTCTGTCCCGGCGCGGTGGGCGCGGTCGTCAAGTCGTCGGTGTCGCGGTTCGCGGCCGACAGCCTGCACCCGGAGGAGGCGCGCGAGGTGATCCGGGACGCCGCCCGCAGGGCGGTCGAGGGGCTGCCGTCGGCGGCCCTGCCGGACATCGCGCTGCCCGCGACGCTGACGGTGCGGATGCGCAATCCGGACCTGGCGGAGATGGCGACCTGGATCACGGGCGTCGAGCGGGATCCGGCGGACGCGGTGACGGTACGGATGACCGACGAGGATCCGGTGCGGCTCTACCGCACCTTCGTGACCGTCGTGCTGCTGACGCGCGGCATCGCGGAGTGACGACGGCGGGGCCCGGTCGTCCGGGCCCCGCCGTGTCCGCGCGGGTCGCGGGCCGTCAACCGCCCACGGCCTACTGGTTCGGAAACCCGCGCCTCGGAAGCTCAGGTCTCGGAAGCTCGCGCCTCGGAAGCCCGCGCCTCGGAAGCTCGCGCCTCGGAAACCGGGCGCCTCAGAAACTCAGCGCCGAATCGCGCACCACATAGGCGCACTCCGTGTAGATGTAGCCGCTGCGGAGCTTGACCGTGTCGCTGCCGGGCGTCGCGGAGTCGCCGGAACTGGTCGACTTGTGCAGGAAGTACGTGGTGCCGACCGGCAGATTCAGCGTCTTCTTCGGGTAGTTCCTGCCGCTGTTGTTGCACGCCGAGGTCTGCGCCGACGCCTGGCTGGAGTACGTCTTGCAGGCGCCGCAGCCCTTGAGCGTGAAGCTGCCGGTCACCGGTCCGGTGAACAGCACCTCGACCTGGTCGGGGCTGTCGTTGCTGACCGTCACGGAGATGCTGCCGCCGGAGTCCTTGGTCGGCATGCGCTTGCCCGCGGCGGGCACCGTCACGGCGACCTCGGCGGCGATGGCGAGCTTCTTGGCGTACGCGGTGTTCTTGTCGCGCGGGTACTTCTTCACGAAGTCGCGGATCTTGTCCAGCGCGCTGCTGAAGTCGCCGCCTTTGTACTCGTGGACGGCGCAGGTGTAACTGCCCGACTGCACATAGGTGTCGGCCCGGCGGGCGTCCTTGTCGAAGGCCGCGGCCACGCCCGCGTCCCCGCCCTTGAGGTTGCCCGCGCGCACGCCGAGGGCGCGCACCTTGTCGGTGGCCGCGCACGGGTCGCCGCCGTTCAGGTCCCTGGCCGCCGCGTCGATGGTCGACTTGAAGGCGGGCTCGACCTTCGCCGCCTGCGGCGACTTGGGGTACGTGGAGAGCAGGTCGCTCAGATACCCGTCCTTCGCCTCCGCGCCGCTCGCGTCGGCCAAGTCGGCCGTACCGCACGCGTACAGCGAGGTCGCGAGGCGGTCGTCCGGCCATCCGGTCAGCGTGCCGAGGGCCTTCTTGTCGAAGTGCTCGGGCACGGTCCGCAGGTACTTCAGCGGCTCGATGGCGTCGCAGTACCTCTTCTGCTCGTAGGGCGTGCCGACCGCCGTGTAGTACGTGGTCAGCCGGTCGGGTACGCGCTTGGCGGCGCGGGAGCCGCCGTGGTGGTCGCTGAGGTCGCGGTACGCGGCCAGCGCCGTGGTGTAGTCGGTGCGCGCCTCGTCGAACGGCTTGCTCTTGGCCGCCTGGACGAGCTGGTCGGCGGTGTCGAGCCGGTCGAGCAGCATCTTCTGGGTGGCCTCGTCGCGCGCGCCGTCGTAGTAGACGACGCCGCCGACGGGCGCGGCGAGCAGCACGAGGCCGAGCACGATCGCGACGGGCGTCCGCGGCGGCCAGGACAGCGGGGTGCGCAGGCCGCGATAGGCGCCGTGCGCGGCCGCGAGGACGAGGAAGACGGCGTAGGCGACGACGACGCCGCCGGACACGCCGTCCGCCGTCGCGGGCAGCGCGACGAAGAGCAGGACGCCGGTCGCGACCAGGCAGGCCGCCGTGGCCAACCAGCGGCGGGTCAGCGCGTAACCGATGCCGAGGCCGCTGAGATTGAGCAGGCCGACGGCGACGGCCCGCAGCGCGTTCGCCGGGGCGGGCGGCGGCGCCGGTGGTGCGGGCGGGCCGGCCGGGAACCCGGGCGCGTAGCCGGACGGATATCCGGACGGGATGCCGGGCGGCGCGGCGGGCTGCCGCGGCAGCCAGGCCGGTGGCGCGGGCGGCGGCGGGGGCCCGAAGCCCTCCGGTGTGCCGCCGCTGCCCGGTGTGCCGCTGCCGCTCGGTGCGTCGCCGGCGCTCGGCGTACTGCCCGCGCCTGGTGTGCCGTCAACGCCCGGCGCGTCGGCGCCGTCCGGTCTCCCGCCGCCGCCCGGCGTACCGCTGGCGTCCGCTCCGTCCCGCTGGTCCCAGGTCATGGCGAATTCCCCCCTGCTCCTGCGCGGACGGGATCACCGCCCGTCGCGCTTCCCCACCCACCGCGGGCTCGCCCGCGCGTCCGGCCGCTGGAGGACAAGACGCGGGTGCCGACGCGGCAGTTCCCGCTCGGCGCGGGACACGCGCGTACCCGCCCGTGCGGTATGCGTGCTCTTCTGCGCGTGCGCGCACAGCTCCGCGTGCTGCTGTACGTGCCGCTCCGTGTACGGCCAGTATCGGGGGCCGGGGGCATACGCCACAAGCGAGTTGGATCACACCCCGTGCGGGGTCCCGAGGCCGACGCGGCGCAGCGTCGTGGACGCGAGGGCGACGACCGCGGCCAGAAGACAGACGGCGGCGAAGGCCGCGAAGAGAACCCCGGGGCCCCAGGCGGCGACGGTGAGGCCGACCGCCGGGAAGAGGACGGGGGCGAGCCCGAGTGCGCACAGGGTGGTGACGGCGGTGACGCGGCCGAGGTAGCGGGGTTCGGTGACCGTCTGGACGAGGGCGCCGGTGAGCGTCGAGGTGAGGCCGCTGCCGACGCCGACGACCGCGCCGAGCACGACGGCGGACGCCAGCGTGGGGGCATAGCCGAGAGCGGCGGTGCGGACCGCGCGCCGCCCTCTCCCGTCAGACCGTCGCCGCCCTCCCCCGTCAGACCGTCGCCGCTCTCCCCCGTCAGACCGTCGGCACCCAACTCCCGTGCAGGCCGAGCGGAATGGTGGCCGGGAGATGGATCCTGGCCAGCGGGGCGGCCGTGAAGTCCTGGGCGGACAGGATGACGAGGTCGGCCGCGCCCCGGTCGGGGTTGTGGACGTAGGACAGGACGTAACCGTCGTCCTCGGCCTTGGCGTGCTCGTGCGCGGGAACGAAGACCGGCTCGCTGACGGCCGCGTCCTTCGGGAAGCGGTGCGTCTGGGTGGTGCCGCGCAGCAGGTCGTGCTTGATGAGCGCGTTGCCGAAGTGGGTGTCGGGCGGCACGCCGTCCAGCGTCTCGTACGCCGTCCACATCGCGGCGGCCGTGGCGGCGTAGCCGTAGCGGTGGCGGCGCGAGACCAGGCTCTCGCGGATGCGGGGGAACTCCTGCGGGCGGTCGTCGATCCGCCGCGGGCGGGCCCGGCCGCGCTCCAGGTCGATCGTCAGCCGGTCGAGCCGGGGGGTGCCCAGCGCCGAGGGGCCGTCGCCGAGAGTGCCTCGGCCCGCCGCGAAGAACGGCGCGGGGAAGGTGATGAAGTCGACGACCACCGAGTGCCCGTCGTCGTAGGCGTTGAGCGTGTGCGAGTAGTACGAGCCGGGGTCGGCCTCGAACCAGCGGACCCGGCCGCCCCGGCGCGGCATCACCCCGACCCGCGCCGGGTGCTTGTCGTTCCAGACGTACGGCACGATCGCGCCCGCCTCGGCCGCCGCCGCGTCGAAGGTCACCGGGGTGTCGAAGATGATCACATACCGCTCGGTGAGCGCGAAGTCGTGCATCATCGGGCTGTCCGCGACCAGAATCCTCGTGGTCCGTACGACCCTCCCCGTGTGGTCGATCACCAGATGCCGCACATGGTCCCAGGTCGGGTAGTACGTGATCGCGTGCAGTTCGTCCGCCCGCTCGTCGTACTTGGTGTGCGCGGTGAACGCCCCACTGAGCGTGCCGCCGAAGTCGTACGGGCGGACGGTGTTCAGCTCCTCGTCGAGTTCGTACGGCGTCGGGCCGCTCTCCTGGACCGCGAGGACCTTGCCCTTGTACGGGATCACGTGGGTGTTGTTGGCGAAGTCGTCGTCGGGCACGGGGCCGTGGTAGGGCTCCCCCAGTTGCGCGGCGACGCCCGCCGACCTCACCCACCGGTTGCGGTACCACTCGGCGCGGCCGTCCCTGAGGCGTACGCCGTGCACCATGCCCTGGCCGAGCATCCAGTGGTGGGTCCGCGGGTCCTCCAGGCCCAGCACATTGGGGCCGTTGCGCAGATAGCGGCCGTCGAGTGCGGCCGGGACGCGGCCGGTCACCGGCAGGTCGAAGGCGGTGACCTCCTCGGTGGCAGGTGCGAACGCGCCCTTGAGGAAGGGGTAGGGCACGGTGCCGCGGCGCGCGGCGCCGGTCCCGGTCCGCCGCCCGTCCGAGCGGGCCTCGGCGACGCCCGCGCCGCTCAGGGCGACCGCCCCGCCGATCGCCGCCGCCGCGCCCCCGCGCAACATCGTCCGTCGTGTGCACCGCGTGAAATCCGTCATCGGTCCGACTCCCCGTCTCCCGCTCTCCGGTCAGGTCGCCGCGACCGCGGCGCCTTCAACGACCCTCCCGCGCCGCGGGGTTCCGGGTCACTGCGGCCCGCGCCCGAACGGGGGTGGGGGCAGCCCCACCGGGACATCCCTGATGCGGGCGCCGAAGAACCGGGGCCGGGAACGCGGCCGGGGGCCGCGACATGGTGTCGCGGCCCCCGGTCTCACACGGGTCGTACGGACCTGCGGGTCAGTGCCCGTGGCCTCCCTGCCCCTGCTGTGCCAGCAGTTCCACCTCGGTCAGCGTCGTGGACGCGGCACCGTTGTTGGCGGTCACCACCAGGCGGTACGTGGAGTACGCGCCGGGGTGGGCTATCTGGAACGGCCGGGTCTGGAGGCGGCTGTCGAAGCTCTCGCCACTCCTGGAGTCCAGCGTGCTCCAGTGCTTGCCGTCGGTGGTGCCCTGAAGCTGCCAGCTCTTCGGGTCCTGTGCCGCGGTGCTGCCGGAGGTCAGGGTGTAGAAACCGGCCTGCTTCTTCGCCGAGCCCCCGGTGAAGGCGTACTGCACCGTCGGGTCGGCGGCGGGGAAGGTCACCCCGGTCTTCGAGGTGTTGTCGAAGAGCGCGGCGACATCAGTGCCGTCAGCGGACGTCGCGGTGCCGAGGTCGGGCCCTGTCAGGTCCGCCAGCGGCTGCGGCGCCTTGCCCGCCGGGGTCAGCGACGCGGGCAGCGCGTTCTTGCCCGTGCCCCACTTGGACGGCTTGGAGCCCATGGTGAAGTCCAGGCGCGCACCGGACGAGAGCTGGCTCTGCGTCAGGTACACCTTGTTCCACGCCTTGCCGTTGACCTTCAGCGACTGCACGTAGATGTTGCTGCTGCTGTTGTTCGGCGCGTTGACGACGATGCTCTTGCCGTTGTCCAGGTGGACCGTCGCCTTGGTGAACAGCGGGGAGCCGATCACGTAGTTGTCGCTGCCGACCTGGAGCGGGTAGAAGCCCAGCGCGCTGAAGATCTGCCAGGTGGCGGTGGCGCCGTTGTCCTCGTCACCGGGGAAGCCCTGGCCGATCGAGCTGCCCGTGAACAGCCGCCGGGTGGCCTCGCGCACGACGGCCTGGGTCTTGGCCGGGTCGCCCGCGTAGTCGTACATGTAGGGGATGGCGAACGACGGCTGGTTGCTCAGGCCGAGTTCCCCCATCCGGACGTCGCGGGCCTCCAGCATCTCGTGGATGGTGCCGCCGTAGCCGCCCGCGTCACCGTCGGCGGTCTCCTGGGTGTTGAAGAACGCGTCGAGCTTCTTCTCCAGGCCCTTCTGGCCGCCGTAGAGCGCGGCGAGGCCGTTCGGGTCCTGCGGCACCGTGAAGGCGTAGTTCCAGGCGTTGGTCTCGGTGTACTCGTTGCCCCACTGCTGCGGGTCGTACTGGGCGTCCGGGACGCGCCACGAGCCGTCGGCCTTGCGGCCCTCGAAGAAGCCGACACCGGTGTTGAACAGGTTGGTGTAGTTCTGCGCGCGGCCCAGGAAGTACGCGGACTCCTCCTGGTAGCGCTGCCGGTCGGCCTTGGAGGTGTGCGGGTCCTTGGCGAGCTTGGCGGCCATGGTGGCGATGCCGTAGTCGTTGATGTAGCCGTCCAGCGACCACGAGACGCTGCCGTCGACCGAGGTGTCGGTGTACCCGGTGAACACCGAGGTGTCCAGGCCCTTGCGGCCGACACCGCCCGCGGTCGGGAACACGGTGGCGTTCTTGACCGCGGCCTCGTAGGCGGCCTTGGCGTCGAAGTTCTCCACGCCCTTGGCGAAGGCGTCCGCGAAGGCGACGTCGGAGCTGGTGCCGGTCATCAGGTCGGCGTAGCCCGGCGAGGACCAGCGCGAGATCCAGCCGCCGTCCTTGTACTGCTGCACGAAGCCGTCGGCGAGTTCACCCGCGGTCTTCGACTCCAGCAGCGAGTAGGCGGGCCACTCGGTGCGATAGGTGTCCCAGAAGCCGTTGTTGACGTAGACCTTGCCGTCCACGATCTTCGCGCCGGTCTCGGTGGGCGTGTTGCTGCCGGTGGCCTTGGAGAACGGGCTGGCGTACTTGTACACCGGCTTCTTGGCCGTACCGGTGTTCTCGGAACCGGAGTTGGGGTACAGGTTCATCCGGTACAGGTTCGAGTAGAGCGTGGTGAGCTGGTCGTCGCTGGCGCCCTGGACCTCGACCTTGCCCAGCTTGGCGTTCCACAGCCGCTCGGCGCTCTTCTTGACGCTGTCGAAGGACGTGCCCTGCGGGATCTCCAGGTCCAGGTTCTTCTTCGCCTGGTCGGCGCTGATGAACGAGGTGGCCAGGCGCATCGTCACGGTCTTGCTCTTGGACGTGTCGAACTGCGCGTAGCCGGTGACGTTGTCGCGGCCCTGTCCGGTGACCTTGGTGGCCGTGCCGGGGGTCCGGTCGAACTCGGCGTGCACGAACATCCGCGTCGCGGCCTCGCCGCCGCCGATGTTGACGTCCGAGAAGCCGTCCAGGGTGCCCTTGGCGGCGTCGAAGGTCAGGCCGCCGTTGTTGTTCACGTTGTCGAAGAGCAGGTCGCCGTTGTCACCGGGGAAGGTGAAGCGGTAGACGGCGGAGTGGTCGGTCGGTGCTATCTCGGCCTTCACGCCGTTCTTGAACGTGACGCCGTAGTAGTGCGGCTGCGCGACCTCGTCCTTGTGGTCGAAGGCCAGCGCCCGCTTGCTCCGGTTCAGGTCCGGGGTGCCGGACACCGCGGACGGCATCACCTGGAAGGTGTCGCGGTCGCCCATCCACGGGCTGGGCTCGTGGCTGATGCCGAGCGCCTGGAGCGTCGGCAGGTTGTCGGCGTTGTTCTGGGCCGCGTAGCTGTACTCCCAGCTCGTCGAACCCGCGTCGGTGACCGGCGTGAAGAAGTTGAAGCCGTTCGGGACCGCGGTCAGCGGCAGGTTGTTGCCGCGCGAGAAGGAGCCGGAGGCGTTGGTGCCGCGCCGGGTGTCGACGTGCTCGGCGTAGCTCTTGGCGGTGGGCGCCGGGGCGGCGCCGATCGTCAGGTCGTCGATCCACCCCTTGAACTGGGTGGACGCGCCCGCCTCGGAGCTGCCGGCCGGGTCGTCGTAGCCGAGCAGGACCCGGTCGATCGTCTTGCCCGCGGCGACCTTGCCGATCGCGGAGACCACGGCGTTCCACTGCGAGGCGTAGAGGATCTTGCCCGCGCCCTGGCCCTGCGGGCTGAGCGGGGTGCCGTACTCGTCGAGCGCCGGGGTCCGCAGCTTGCTCAGGTACGTGCCGTCGGTGAAGTGCAGGTCTATGGAGGCGTACGTGCTCGGGTACTTCAGGTCGCCGCCGGTCAGCTCGGGGAATATGTCGTACGAGAGCTGGGTGTTGCGGCTGACCGGGATGCGCACGTCGTAGAGCTTGTTATAGGCGTGCACGGCACCGGACTTCGTGTGGGTGCCCGAGTACTGGAGCGCCTTCAGGCCGCTGAAGCCGACGCTCGGCTTCACATTGGGCCCGGAGGCGGGGCCCTTGCCGATCTCGGTGGTCATGCCCGCGACGGGCGTCGGCGCCGGGGAGCCGTCGGACAGGATGAGGTCCGCGAGCTGCACGATGTCGCCGCTGTTGTTGGCCGAGACGTTCAGCCGGTAGTAGCGGTGCGGTGCGGGGTCGGCGACGTCGTAGATGTTGGACTTGTACCGGCCGCTGAACTTCACGCCGCTACGGGTGTCCACCGTCGTCCAGGTGCTGCCGTCGTCGGAGCCCTGGAGGGTGAAGTCCTTCGGGTCGCGCTCGGGCGAGTCGTTCGCGGACGTCAGCGCGTACTTCTTGACCGTCACGTCCTCGGACAGCTTGTACTGGAGCCAGCCGGTGTTCGCGAAGGTGAGCCACTTGGTGTTGGCGTCCTCGTCGGCCGCGTTCTTCGCGACCTCGTTCGGCGGATTGTCCGAACTGGCCGTGACCTCGGCGATCTTGTCCTTGACGCTGCCGGCCAGCACCGGGAGGGTGCCCGCGGTCACGCCGGAGACCAGGGGGTTTCCCTTGGCGTCGGTCTCGGCGGTGCTGCTCCACGTGGGCTGCGTGTCGCCGGACTCGAAGGAGGTGGTGAAGGCGGGGGCGCCGCCCGACTTGGCCGCGTCCGCGTCCGCGTGCGCCACGGCGGACGCGGGCACGGTCAGGGTCATCGATACCGCACCTGCCAGCAATGTTCTGGTGAGGGTGCGGCGAAGTGGGCCACGTCTCATGGGTGTTGCCTCTCTGCTTGCGGCTCCGGGTCGTGCTCCGGGACGTTCTGTTACAGGTGCGGGTGCCGCTGTGGGTACGGGTGCAGGTTCGGATACGGGTTCGGGGGCGTCGCTCGTCACGCGTCACGTCCGCTGATCGCGTACAGCGCCAGCCGGGCGTCGTCGGGCAGGGTGAGGGAGACGGCGGTCTTCGCGCTGTCCAGCGGGACCGCGATGTGCCAGATGTCGACCCCGACACCGTCGGGCGCGCCCTGCTTGTCGTAGCGGGAGTCGGCGTGGATCGCGGCGTCCTCGCCGAGCCGGGGGGCGCCGGCCGCCCAGTCGGTCGCGGTCAGGGTGACGGGCGCGGACGTGCCGTCCGAGTAGTGCACGGTGGCGGCGCCGGTGACGTCGCCGTGGTGCGCGGTGAGCAGCACGTCGAGCGCGGAGTAGGAGCGCCGCACGAGAGCGACGCTCTGGCCGTGCGCGGTGGCGAAGTTGGCCGCGGCGCCGGTGGTGTCGGGGAAGGTGTAGGCCCGCCCGCCGAGCACGCCGGGGCCCGGCGCCGGGAGCTGTTCCGCGGGGAAGCTGGTCCCGGTGCCGTCGAAGTCGGCGCCGGTCGCGCCCGCCGTGCCGACGCCGTCCACGTCGTACTGCGCGGACAGGTCCTGCGGGCAGTACCCGCTGCCGCCCTGGCAGGTCGAGGTGGCGACCGAGACCGGGACGGTCCTGGTCACCGAGGGGCCGCCGGACTGCGTGACCTTGACGGTGACCTGGTAGGTGCCGTCGGGGGTGCCCGCCGGGGCGGAGATCCGTACCGGCACCACCTTGGTGGTGGGCAGCGTCCCCGAGTCCACGCGGAAGCCGCTCGTGCGCGGGCTCGCGGTGAGCCCTTGCGGCGCGCTGACCGTGACGGTGCCCGAGACCTTGCCGGGCGCGGTGAGGACGGCGGAGACGTCCACGTCCGTCCCGGGACCGCCCGCGAGCACGCCGGGCGCGGCCGGGGAGAGCGACGCGGCGGTGTGCCGTACGGGCGCCGCCACGTGGGCGGGCGCGGGCGGCCCGTCGTTCTTGCCGGTGCCCCAGCTCGACGGCTTGGCGCCGACGGTGAGCGAGAGGTCCTTGCCCGCCTTGATGTCCCGGGTGCTGATGTACGTGGTCCGCAGATTCTTGCCGCCGAGCCGCGCGGACTGGATGTACCGGTTGGTGTCGGTGCTGCCCGGAGCGGTGATCGTCATCTTGCCGCTCGGGTAGTAGTGCCGGTCGAGGGCCAGGTCGACCCGGTCGAAGACCGGCGTGGACAGGCCCCACAGGTCGGTGCCCGGCGTCATCGGGTAGATGCCGATCGCCGAGAGCACCTGCCACGACGACATGGTGCCGAGGTCGTCGTTGCCGGTGACGCCGTTCGGCGCGTCCGTGAAGAGGGTCAGCCCGGCGTGCACCACGTCGGTGGTCTTCCACGGCTGCCCGGTGGACAGGTACGTGTACGGGGAGCTGAGGTCGGGCTCGTTCTGCGGGTTGTACTTGTCCTGGTTGTAGTACGAGTACGGGCCGTTGACCCAGACATCGCGCGCGGTGCCCGCCGGGTCCTTCACCAACTGGTCGTAGGCGAAGAAGGAGTCGAGCCGGGCGTTGGCGGTCGCGTTGCCGCCGATCAGATCCACTATCCCCGGCACGTCCTGCGGGACGAGCCACATGTACTGCCAGGACGTGCCCTCGTGGAAGCCGACGCTGGAGGCGGGGTCCGCCGGGCCGACGAAGGCGCCGTCGGTGTTCCTGGCCCGGAAGAAGCCGGTGCTCGGGTCGAGGATGTTCCGGTAGTTCTGACCTCGCGTCAGATAGCGCCGGGCGTCCGCGGTGTGGCCGAGCGACCGCGCCATCCCGCCCAGGGCGGCGTCGGCGAGCGCGTATTCGAGCGTCGCGGACGGGCCGTGCTGGAAGTCGTTGTCACCGGGCTTGCCGGGCCGCGCCGGGTCGTACGGCACATAGCCGTTCGCCAGGTACTCGACGTCGGCCTGCCGGCCCGCGGACGGCGAAGAGGCGGGCGGCACGGTGTCCGCGTGCTTCTTCAGCGCGCGGTACGCCTCCTCCTCATGGCCCTTGAGCAGGCCCTGCCGGTAGGCGTCCACCAGGAACGGGGTCACCGGGTCGCCGGTCATGATGTTCGTCTCGGCGGTGGCGTACCCCCAGCGCGGGAGCTGTCCGCCCTCGTCCGCGACGCGCAGCAGCGACAGCGCCATGTCGCGGGACTCGCTCGGCGCGAGCAGCGACAGCAGTTGCTGCTGGGTGCGGTAGGTGTCCCACAGCGACCAGTTCTGGTAGTACGTGATGCCGCCCGCCGGGTGCACCTTGTCGTCCCAGCCGGTGTAGCGGCCGTCGACGTCGCTGCCGACGTTCGGCGCGAGGAAGGAGCGGTAGAGCGAGGAGTAGAAGGTCCGCTGCTGCTCCTGGCTGCCGCCCCGCACCCGGATCCGGCCGAGCCGGTCCTGCCAGGACTGCCGCGCGGCGGCGGCCGTCGTGTCGAAGGTGCCGCGCCCCTCGGCCGCGAGGTTCTTCGCGGCGCCGTCCTGGCTCACCCACGACAGCGAGGTGACCGCGGTGACCTGCTGGTCCTTCGTGGTGTCGAAGCGCGCGTAGGCGCCGCCGAGCCCGGTGGAGGTCGAGGTACGGCTGCCCGCCGTCACGGTCTTGCCGCTCCACGTCCCGTACGACTGGAAGGGCCGGTCGAAGCGGGTCTCGGTGTAGACCGTGTACGGCTGGGTGTCCTGGCAGAAGCCGCGGCCGGTGATGGCGGTCAGCACTGTACGGTCGTCGAGCACGGTCACCGTGCTGCTGGTCACCTTGTGCAGCGCCTGGCCGCTGTTGAGCAGCACGTTGGCCTGGTCGGTCGCCGGGAAGGTGTAGCGCTGCCAGCCGGTGCGGGTGGTGGCGCTCAGTTCGGCGGTGATGCCGGTGTCGAGCTCGACCTTGTAGTAGCCGGGGGAAGCGGTCTCATCGGCGTGGCTGAACTTCGCGGCGTAGGCGGCGTCGTCGGTGGCGGTGATCGCACCGGTCGTCGGCAGTACGGGCAGGTCGCCGCCGAGCCCGCAGCCCACGCCTGACAGGTGCACGGAGCTGAAGCCGCGGATGTGGTCCTGGTTGTAGTCGTAACCCGTGTTGTGGCCGGTGTCGGGCGAGAGCTGCACCATTCCGAACGGCACGGCGGCGCCGGGGTAGGTGTTCCCGTCGTCCTGCGAGCCGATGAAAGGGTTGACCAGGTGCGTGAGATCGCCGCCGGCGGCGGCGGAACCGCCGTCGGCCGACGCGGTCTGCGCGGGCAGCGTCGCCGCTCCGGCGGCGAGCAGCGCGGTGAGCGCGGCCAGCGCCGCGGAGCGCAGACGCGGCATCCGTGGAGTCATTTTGTCCTCTACTCGTTTGACAACGTTGTCAGAGCACACCTGGGATACAGGTGGTGGGAGGCACGGGGACATGCCAATGAGACGTCAGGAATCTTTGCCCGAAGAGCCCCTGGCGTCAATGGCGCAGCGCAGGATGATCAAAGGACGGGGTGCATACCCCCACAATGGCGGGTATTTGTCTGTCAAATCCCTTGAATCGGCACCGACTCGGCAGAGGACGCGGTCGCCTTGCGGGCATTTTGTACCGAGTTGGGCGAATTCGCGGTGTGGCTGGATGCCTCGGGAGCCGGGCCGCGAAAACCCGTGGAACCGTGCCGCCACGCACGGTTATCGTGCTGCCGCACCTGTCGCCGTGGCAAAGGAACCCCGTTGTACACCTGTTGAGACACCCCTGGCGCTGATCTGTCGCACGTCGCCCCCGGGCGCCGTGCCCCTTTTCGCTGCGGTTTTTCTCACCGAACAGGTGTTCATCCGTGTCACAAACCTGGGTGGTCGCTCCCACCTGCCCGCCTCTTGTCGTGCGCCGTTGCCACTCGTGCCCGTCCGATCGCTTCCGGGCGAGCGGCAGATTCCGGGTCAACGCGCACCACAAGTCCCTCGACGTCTGGCTCCTCGTCCTGTGCGCAGGATGCGGGGAGACCGCGAAGCTCACGGTCTTCGAGCGGGTCAACGTGCGCTCCCTGCGCCCCGACCTGCTGGACCGGCTCCACACCAACGACCCCGGACTGACGGCCGAACTGCTCCGGCACCCGGCCGTCCGGCACCGCAACGGCGTCGCCCTCGACTGGACCGACGCCTGGCGCCTCGACATCACCGGCCCCGGTCACGCGGACGACGAGGCCCTGGAGGTGTCCGTGCGCTTCGCGGCGCACATCCCGCTCCGGCCCGTCCGGCTGATCGCCGACGGGCTCGGCGTCTCACGCGCCGAGGTCAAGCGGCTGATCGACGAAGGGAAGATCGTCTCGGCGCACCGCCTGAGCGGAAAGGCGGGTGGCGACTTCACCTTCCTGCTCAAGCTCTGAGCCCTGCCGGGGGCCTGTTCGGCGCGGTCCGCCGGGCAGGCCCTACGGGGCGCCAGGGGCCGCCGGACAAGCCTTACGGATCCGCCGGGCAGGCCCTACGGGGCGTCCGTGACGTCGAGGCGGGCACCGCGCGCGGCGCCCGCCGACGCCGCGACCACGCACAGCACCGCGATCCACTGCGTCCAGCGCAGCGCCTCCTGGAGCACGATCAGGCCGATGAGGGCGGCCATCGCCGGTTCGAGGCTCATGAGGATGCCGAAGACCCGCGGCGGGATTCTGCGCAGCGCCTCCAGTTCCAGCGAGAACGGGACCACCGACGACAGCAGTGCGACGCCGAATCCGGCGGCCAGCACCCACGGGTGGACCAGCGCCGTACTGCCGCCGGCCACACCGAACGGGACGGCCACCAGGGCCGCGACGACCATGCCCAGCGCGAGACCGTTGCCGTGGGCGGTGTGCCGGCCCAGCGCCGCGCCGACCGGGATGTACGCGGCCCAGCACGCGGCGGCGGCGAGCGCGAACAGGAAACCGACGAGGTCGATGTCGCCGCGTCCCCCGACCAGCAGGAGCACACCGGCCGCCGCGAGCAGTGCCCAGAAAGCGTCCAGCCACCGCCGCGACCCGGCCAGGGCCACCGTCAGCGGTCCGAGGAATTCGGTGGTCACCGCGATCCCGAGCGGGAGCCGGGTCAGCGCCTGGTAGAAGCAGAGGTTCATCACGCCGATCGTGACGCCGTAGCCGATCACCACGGTCCACGCCCGGCGGTCCATCCGCAGCGACGGCCGCCACAGCGCCGTCAGCACGACCGCGGCGAAGAACAGCCGCAGCGCGACCGTACCGAGGCTGCCCACCGCGCTGAACAGGTGCGTGGCCACCGCCGAGCCCAGTTGGACGCTGAGGGTGCCGAGCAGCACCAGCGCCGTCGGCGGGATCGCGCCGAAGCCGCGTCGGGCCCGCGCGGCCGGCGAGAAGCGGAGGTACGGGGCGCGTTCGGTCCTGCCGATGTTCATGGTGGCCACGCGCGGAGTATCGACGATCGGGCGCCGCGCGTCGCGTGGTTTTTCCCGGAAGCTTGACCTAGGGAACTAGATTGCTAGCATGGGCGATGTGGGCGACGACGACGTCAAGCAGTTCAACGTGTATCTGCCGATAGGGCTGATCAAGCAGGTCAAGCACCACGCCATCGAGTCGGAGAAGTCGCTGTCGGCGCTGGTCGCCGAGGCGCTGCGCGCGTATCTCGACGAGGCGGCGGAGCCCCGCGACCAGCGGCGGCGGGCGAGTGACAAGGAGAGTTGAGATGACGACGCGGGGCATCGAGGCCGTGTTCCTGGAAACGCATAATTGGGGCAAGGCGGCCAAGTTCTTCCAGGGGCTCGGCTACGAGCTGGAGTTCTCGACCGATCACAATTCGGGGCAGTTGCGCAACGGCGAAGGACCGTATCTCTTCATCGCCGAGATCCCGGAGAGCCAGGAGCCGCGGGCACCGCGGATGGTGCTGACCGTGGCCGACGCGGACGCCTTCGAAGCCGCGCCGGGCGTCGAGGTCGTCACGGCGTTCGAGGAGACCCACTTCGGGACGCGGGAGATGACCGTACGGGACCCGGACGGCCGGCTGTGGAGCCTCCAGGCCCCGGCGAAGAGCTGACCGTCCGCGCGGCGGGCCGTGCACCACACCAGGCGACAGGCAGCACCGACAGGGAGCGCGACATGAGCGAGCGGCACGAGCGATCGACGGCGGGCCGAGCCGTCCCGGAGGCCGACGGCGCGGCGGCCGAGCCCGACAGCACCGCCGTACGGGTGGCGCTGTGGCGGGCGGTCCATGTGCTGCACGACCCGCCGCCGCATGTGCTGGCGGACGAGATCGGATTGCGGCTGGCCGACCCCGAGGGGGGCTGGCGGGAGCGCGGGGACATGCACCCGGAGGGCACCAGCCGTTTCCGGGCGGGTGTCGTGGCCCGCGCGCGCTTCGTGGAGGACCTGGTCGTCGAGCGGCTGGACGAGGGCGTCGGGCAGTACGTGCTGCTGGGCGCGGGGCTCGACACCTTCGCGCAGCGCAGGCCGGATCTCGCCGACCGGCTGCGGATCTTCGAGGTCGACCGGCCGGAGCCGCAGGAGTGGAAGCGGCGGCGGCTGACCGAACTCGGCTACGGCGTCGGCGACGGGCTGCGCCTGGTGCCGGTCGACTTCGAGACGGCCGGTTCCTGGTGGGATCGGCTGAGGAGGGCCGGATTCGACGCCGGACGGCCCGCGGTGGTGGCCTCCGCCGGGGTCAGCATGTACCTCACGCAGGAGGCCAACGCCGCCACCCTGCGTACCCTCGCCTCGCTCGCACCCGGCTCCACCGTCGTCATGACGTTCATGCCGCCGCTGGACCTGATGGAACCCGACGAGCGCGCCGTCCGCCAGGCCGCGGAGAACGGCGCCCGCGGCTCCGGCACCCCGTTCATCAGCTTCTACGCCCCCGCCGAGATCCTGGCCCTGGCCCGCGCCGCCGGATTCACCGACGCCCGCCACGTCTCGGCCGCCGCCCTCAACGAGCGCTACTTCGCCGGCCGCCCGGACGGCCTGCGCACCTCCAACGGCGAGGAGCTGCTGGTCGCGACGGTCTGACCGGCTCCCTCAGATCCCTCGCGAGTCCCGCCGGGCCGCGCCGATGACGCGAAGGGCGTCGGCGCCGTACACGGCGGATTCCCGCAGGATGCGCCAGGTGCGCGGGTACGTCTCTACGCTCACCGCGTCGTCGATCCGCAGCACCGCGTGCCAGGGTCTGGCTGGACGAGCCACGGCACTCGATCCCGCCCGATCCGCTGAGAGGGCACTTCTCCCTCCCGGGCGGGACGCCTCCCCCGCCCCCACCGCCTCCCTGGTCACAGCCCCCATGGCCGCTCCGCGGCCCGGATCCGCCGCGATCGGCCGGGGCAACAACTCCCCGCACGGGTATGGACGGGCCGCGAAACACCGACGTAGTGTGCTCGGCGGCCCAGGAAGATCAGTGAGGGTTTCCGCGTCCGCGATCTTGAAACGATTCATCCGGGAGAGACATGCCGCACAGTGAAGTGCAGGGACCGACACGGCGCGTACTCGTCACGACGGGGCTGGCCGCCGCGTTCGTCGCGGCGACGGAGGCGGGCGGGGGCCGGGCCGTCGCCGCGGAACCGGCCGCGGGAGCCGCGCCGCAGGGCGCGTCGGCGGTGCCCGCGGGCGCCTCGGTCCCCGCCTCGCGGCCCGGCGGCAAGGCGCCCTCGGGCAAGTGGGACGCCTTCAACCTCTCCCCCGCCGGCCGTACGGTGCGCCCGGTCGCCGTCTACACGCTCACCGGTGTCGTGCGGCGGCCCGAGGCGCTGGTGACCGAGGGGCGCGGCGCCAAGGCCGTCACCCGGATCACCGGCAAGGGCTCCTCCGTGACCTTCGACTTCGGCAAGGAGGTCGGCGGATTCGTCACTCTCAGCTTCGGGCCGGGCGGTGAAACGAATCAGACGGTCGGGCTGACGTACTCCGAGCTGTCCAACTTCGTCAGCACGTCGTCCAGCGACGGGTCCAACGGCGGCAGCAACAACGAGCCCGCCGTGCGCTACGCGGTGACGCCCGGCGGGCGGATCAGCACCGACAAGGACACCCCGGTCGCGGGCGCGGGTCCCGCCGCGACCGCGCACCCGGCGTCCCAACTGCGCGGCGGTTTCCGCTACTTGACGGTGGTCAACGAGACCTCGGGCTCCGTGGACCTGACCGATGTCTCGGTACGGATCACCTTCGCGCCGAACGCCGCCGACCTGTCGGCGTACCCCAACTACTTCTACTGCGACGACGACATGCTCAACCGGGTCTGGTACGCGGGCGCCTACACCGTGCAGACCAACATCATCGCCGCCGACCAGGGCCGGGTCTGGGGCCCGCCGGACCTCGGCTGGGACAACAGCGCGAAGGTCGGCGAGGCGGGCGGCACGGTGCTGGTCGACGGCGCCAAGCGCGACCGCACGGTGTGGCCGGGCGACCTCGGCATCTCCGTCCTGACCGACTATGTGTCGCTGGGCGACCTGGTGACCGTGCGCGACTCGCTCCAGACGCTCTACAACCACCAGGACGCCGGCGGCGCGCTCCCGTACGCGGGGCCGGCCGTGAACTTCATCGGCAACTCCGACGCCTACCACCTGTGGACGCTCATCGGCACGGCGAGTTACGTCCAGCTCAGCGGCGACACCGCGTGGGCGCGTACGGCGTACGACGCGTACAAGAAGGCCGTGACGTACATCGTCGCGAAGATCGACGGTGACGGGCTGCTGAACGTCACCAGCGCGGCGGACTGGGCGCGTTCGGACGCCGACGGCAAGAACCTCGAAGCCAACGCCATCATGTACCGGGCGCTGGTGACCGCGAGCGCGCTCGCCACGACGCTCGGCGACCCGGCCTCGGCGGGCGCGTGGAAGGCGAAGGCCGCCGCGCTCAAGTCGGCGGTGGAGAGCGGCGGTTACTGGGACGAGGCCGTGGGCCTGTACCGCGACAAGCCGACCGGCGGCGGCGCCTCGCTGTATCCGCAGGACGGCAACGCGCTGGCCGTGTGGTTCGGCCTGGTGGACTCCGCGGACCGCGCGCGGACCATCAGCGCCTCGCTGGCGTGGCGTTGGACGGCGGTCGGCGCGCTGTCGCCGGAGAAGAGCGGTTCCTCCGTGCACCCGTTCCCCGGCGGCATGGAGGTGCACGCGCACTTCGCCGCGGGGCAGGACGCGACCGCGCTCGACCTGATCCGCCGCGAGTGGGGCTTCATGCTCGACAGCCCCACGGGGACGGCCAGTACGTTCTGGGAGGGCTACCGCTCCGACGGCACGTCGGACTACTCCGGTTCGTACATGAGCGCCGCGCACGGCTGGTCGACGGGCCCGACCTCGGCGCTGACCTACCGCTTCCTGGGCATCTCCCCCACCGGCGACGCGGGCGCGGGGCACCGCGTGGAGCCGCACCCCGGCGAACAGCGTTTCGCACAGGGCCAGTTGACCACCGCGAAGGGTGTGATCGGCGCGTCGTGGCAGCAGCGCGGCGGCGGTGAGTTCGACCTGACGGTGAACGCGCCGGGCGGCGCCGTGGACGAGATCGCGGTCCCGGTGACCGACGCGCGCACCTGCGTCGTACGCCTCGACGGCCGCACGGTCTGGCAGGGGTCGGCGCGGCGCACCGGGGTGACCTTCTCCGGCGGCTATGTGCGGATCGCGGGCGTGGCGGCGGGCACCCGCAAGGTGACCGTGCGCCGCCGCTGACCGGCCGCCCGCCCGCGCCCCACAGGGATCGCGCGGGAACGCACCCGCTTCCGCAGAGGGACACAGAGAGGGAACGACGTATGCCCATTCATGTCCGCAGGAGCCGCGCGGCTGCCGCTGCCGTCGCGGCCGGGACCGTCATGCTGGGCCTGCTGCCCGGCTCGGCTATCGGCGCCGACGCGCCGACGACGACCGCGGCGGCGAAGGCGCACGACCCCTGGACGCAGGACGGCTACACCCCGCGCCCCGGCGACTGGCGCCCGTACGTCCTGGCGCCGGCCGGGCACACGGTCACCCCGGTCCGCGTGCTGTCGGCGACCGCGAGAGGCGGCGCGATCCAGGGCGACCCGAAGGCGGTGCTGGGCAACGGTCGCAGGGCCGTTCGGCTGGTCAGCACCGGCGACCGCACCCAATCCCCGCTGCTGGCACTGGACTTCGGCAGGGACGTCGGCGGCCGGATCAGCGTCAAGGTGGCGGGCGCGTCCAGGACACCGCCTCGACTGCACGTGTGCTTCAGCGAGTCGGTGCAGTACGCGGCCACCGCTCCGGGCGACAACAACGGTGAGGCGGCCCAGGCGCCGGGCTGCGACACCGCGAACATCTGGAACGGCTATCCCGGCCAGCCGTACACCTACGACGCCGACAGCCACACCATCACCCTGGACACGGCGAAGCTGCCCGCGACCTTGACGGACACTCAGCTGCGCGGCGGTTTCCGCTACGCGACGCTGTTCCTCGACGGGCCCGGCTGGGTGGACCTCGGCGCGGTGTCCGTGGAGTTCGACGCGGCGCCGCGGCAGAAGTCGCCCGCCGCGTACCAGGGCTGGTTCCTGTCCAGCGACGACGAGTTGAACAAGATCTGGTACGCGGGCGCGTACACCGTGCAGCTCGACACCTGGATGTCGGACACGGCCAAGAGCTGGCCGTACGCGACGGATGAGGGCGATCACGCGGACAGCCAGGTGCCGAACGCCGATCCCGCCAAGGAGGTCATCTTCGACGGCGCCAAGCGGGACCGCATCGTGTGGCAGGGCGACCTGGCGGTGCAGGTCCCGGTCACGTATCTGAGCACCAACGACACGGACGCGGTGGACAATTCGCTGTCCTCGCTGGCCGCGCAGCAGTTGCCGGACGGGTACATGCCCGGCGAGAGCCTGGTCGGGCCGCACAATCAGGACGAGATCCGCACGTACGGCGAGTACGTGACCTGGTTCGTCTACAACCAGTACCAGCACTGGCTCTACACCGGTGACCGCGCCTATCTCGACAGGTGGTGGCCCGCGCTGCCGAAGGCCACCGCGTGGCTGGAGTCGGTGCGCGCCCAGGACCCGCAGGGGCTGATCGCCTTCGGCGCGGTCAACTCCTGCGGCCACTACGGCTACCGCGACTGCGGGCACGAGACGTATGTGAACGCGCTGTATGTGCGCAATCTCCAGGAGATGGCGGAGCTGGCCACCGCCCGGCACGACAAGGCCGCGTCCGGGGTGTACGCGGACCGCGCGACCGTGGTGAAGAAGGCGGTCAACGACCAGCTCTGGGACCCGGCCGTCGGTGCGTACCGGCTCTCGCGGGAGATCCCCGGCGCCTATCCGCAGGACGCCAACGCGGCGGCGGCGCTCACCGGGGTCGCCGACCAGCGGCAGGCGAGCAGCGCGATGGACTATCTGCGGCGGACGAGTTGGGGTCCCTACGGCGCGCTGACGATGGCGCCGAGCACGCCCAACGCGTCGATCGGGCCGATCTACGAGCCGCTGCCCAGCGGTTTCGAGGCGAGCGCGCGGCTGGGTCTGGCCGACGCGAGCGGCGCGCAGCAGACCGGCGGCCTGGATCTGATCCGTACCTTCTGGGGCTACCAGCTCTCGAAGGACCCGGGCGGCACCTTCTGGGAGAAGGCCGACCTGGCGGGACAGCCCGCCCTTTCGCAGTTCACCAGCCTCGCGCACGGCTGGGCTTCGGGGCCGACGGTCAGCCTCACCAACCAGGTGCTGGGCATCCGGCCGACCGGCGCGGGCTTCGCCTCGTACGCTGTCGTGCCCACGCCCGGCGACCTCACGTGGGCGCAGGGCAAGGTGCCCACGCCGCACGGCGCGATCAGCGCGTCCTGGCGCGCGAGCGGCGGCGGCTTCACGCTGGCCACCGACGCGCCGCGCGGCACCACCGGCAGGCTCGCGGTGCCGACCGGCGGCGCGAGGGTGCGGGTCACGCTGGACGGGCGGACCGTCTGGGACGGCACGCGGGCGGTCGGCGGCGCGCGCGTGAGCGGTGACGGCGTGAACGTGTACGTGGACGCGGTCGGCGCCGGGCACCACACGCTGGTCTCACACAAGGCGCGCTAGCGGCACGGGAGTTGAGTGACGACGGCCCGCGGGCGGTGGGGAGACCGCCTCGCGGGCCGTCGGCGCGTACCGGCCGGGACCGGATCCGGGGCGGTACGCCGCTCCCCGCTACTCCTCGTCCGCCGGGGCGCCGGAGGACGAGCCGCCGGGCAGCCGTTCACGAATGGTGTCCATCACCGTGGAGTCGGTCAGCGTCGTCACGTCGCCGAGGTCGCGGTGTTCGGCGATGTCGCGCAGCAGTCGGCGCATGATCTTGCCCGAGCGGGTCTTGGGCAGTTCGGCGACGACGAGGATCTGCCGGGGCCGGGCGATCGGCCCGATCTCCTTGCTGACGTGCGCCCGCAATCGCCTGGCCACGTCGTCGCCGCCCGCCTCCCGCGCGGCCTTCTCGCTGTCGGCGCGCAGGATCACGAAGGCGACGATGCCCTGCCCGGTCGTGGCGTCGGTGGCGCCGACGACGGCCGCCTCGGCGACCAGCGGATGGGACACCAGCGCGGACTCCACCTCGGTGGTGGAGATCCGGTGCCCCGACACGTTCATCACGTCGTCGACCCGGCCGAGCAGCCAGATGTCGCCGTCCTCGTCCTTCTTCGCGCCGTCGCCCGCGAAGTACCAGCCGGGGAAGCGCGACCAGTACGTGTCGATGTACCGCTGCTCGTCGCCCCAGATGGTGCGCAGCATGCCGGGCCACGGCTCGGTCAGCACGAGGTAGCCGCCGGAGCCGTTCGGCACCGGACGGCCCGTGTCGTCCACGACCTCCGCCGAGATGCCGGGCAGCGGCCTGAGCGCCGAGCCGGGTTTGCAGACGCTGACGCCCGGCAGCGGGCTGATCATCTGCGCGCCGGTCTCGGTCTGCCACCAGGTGTCGACCACCGGGCAGCGGTCGCCGCCGATGGCGCGCCGGTACCACATCCACGCCTCGGGGTTGATCGGTTCGCCGACCGAGCCGAGCAGTCGCAGCGACGTCAGGTCGTACTGGCCCGGGATCGTGTCGCCCCACTTCATGAAGGTGCGGATCGCGGTGGGCGCGCAGTACAGGATCGTCACCTTGTACTTCTCGACGATCTCCCACCACCGGCCCTGGTGCGGGGAGTCGGGCGTGCCCTCGTAGAGCACCGAGGTCACGCCGTTGGCGAGGGGGCCGTAGACGATGTAGGAGTGGCCGGTGACCCAGCCGATGTCGGCGGCCGTCCAGTACACGTCCCGCTCCGGCTTGACGTCGAAGACCGCCCAGTGCGTCCAGGCGGCCTGGGTGAGGTAGCCGCCGGTGGTGTGCAGGATGCCCTTGGGGCGGGCCGTCGTGCCCGAGGTGTACATGATGTAGAGCGGGTGCTCGCTGTCGAACGCCTCGGCCTCGTGCTCGGCCGACTGCGCGTCCACCAGGTCGTGCCACCACACGTCCCGGCCCGAGGTCCACGCCACGTCCTGGCCCGTACGGCGCACGACCAGGACGCTGCGGACGTCGGGGCAGCCTTCCACGGCCTCGTCCACGGCGGGCTTCAGGGCCGAGGCGGCGCCCTTGCGGTAGCCGCCGTCCGCGGTGATCACCACCCGCGCGTCGCAGTCGAGGATCCGGCCGCGCAGCGCGTCGGCGGAGAAGCCGCCGAAGACGACGGTGTGCGGTGCGCCGATACGGGCGCAGGCCAGCATCGCCACGACCGTCTCGGGGATCATCGGCATGTAGAGCGCGACCCGGTCGCCGGCCCGCACGCCCAGCGAGAGCAGGGCGTTGGCGGCGCGGCAGACCTGTTCGTGGAGGCCGGCGTAGGTGAGCGTGCGGGTGTCGCCGGGCTCGCCCTCCCAGTGGAAGGCGACCCGGTCGCCGAGCCCGGCGCGCACGTGCCGGTCGACGCAGTTGTCGGCGACGTTGAGCTTCCCGCCGACGAACCAGCGGGCGAAGGGCGCCCGGCTCCAGTCGCGTACCCGGGTCCAGGGTTCGGCCCAGTCCAGCCGGGCCGCGGCGGCGGCCCAGAACGCCTCGACGTCGGCCGCGGCTTCCTCGTACGCGGCCGCGGTGACATTGGCCCGCGCGGCCAGTTCGGGCGGCGGGGGGAAGCGCCGGTCTTCTCTGAGCAGGTTGGAGAGGGTCTCCTCGGTCATGAGTGGGGCTCCTCCACCGGTCCGCCGCGGCGGCCGACGGAGAGTCCTGACAGCGGGAGCACGGGGACGACGGCGCGCTTCCAGGTGCTGTTGGTGACGACGGCGAAGGAGGCGTACCAGGCGAACACGGCGGTGACCAGCCCGATCCAGCCGCCGACCTTGGTGATGGTGACGGACTTGTCGAATTCCGCGACGGTCAGCACGATGAAGGTCGCCGACAGGGCCACGAAGACCGCGAACAGCGCGGCGTTGGTCCGCAGGGCCGCGACCGTCATGTAGACGGTGAAGATCGCCCAGATCAGCAGATAGAGGCCGGTGGCCTGGTTGGCCGTGTCCGGGGGCAGGTCGCCGACGACGAACTTCACATAGGCCGCGTAGGAGAGCCAGAAGGCGCCGTAGGAACCGAAGGCGGTGGCGCCGAAGGTGTTGCCCTTCTTGAACTCCCACATTCCGGCGAGCAGTTGCATGAGTCCGCCGTAGAACAGCGCGAGCGGCAGGACCACCGTGAGCAGATTCTGGTCGATGAGGTGGGCGTTGAAGGAACTCAGGACGAAGGTGGTGGCGGCGAACGCGGCGAGGCCGAGCGGTCCGGGGTCGGCGATGCCGTCCACGGGCGGCCGTTCGGTCGTGACGGGGGTGCTCATCTGCGGTTCCCTCCTCGGTGAGGAATGGCGGCGCGAAGCGCGGTACGTACGCCGCCGCGGGCCGTGCTGGGCCCGCTCCCACGCTAGGAACGCCGACGTCGGGGGGCCACAGCCCCACAGCGGGCGTCGCCCAGCGGTCGGGTCCGGGCGACGGACGGTCCGTCAGATACGGTGAGCGGTCGGTCAGATACGGCGAACGGTCGGTGACCGCTCACCGCCGGGTCCCGGCGCGCCGGGCGTCTCCCGCGGCGCGGGGACGCCGAGTCGACCGGGCTGACCGGGTTCCGGCTGCGCGCCGACCTCCTCGGGCAGGTGCATGCGCAGCATCACCCGGTCGACGTCCGCGCGCGAGATCCGGCCGCGGGTCAGCAGCGACCCGACGACCATGACGGCGAAGGCCACGGGGACGGTCCAGGCCGCGGGTTCTTCGAGCAGCGCGGCGCTCCAGCCGCCGCCGGGTCCGCGCACGCTGGTCAGCACGACCGCGACGGCGGCGAGTCCGCCCCCGGCCACCAGGCCGAACAGCGCGCCCAGGTCGGTCAGTCCGCGCCACCAGATGCCCAGCACCAGCAACGGGCAGAAGGACGAGGCGGCGACGGCGAAGGCCAGGCCGATCGCGTCGGCCACCGGCAGGCCGGGGGTCGCGACCGTCATCGCCAGCGGCGGTACGGCCGCCGCGAGCGAGGCCCAGCGGAAGCCGTGGGTCGAGCCGCGCAGCAGATCCTGCGAGACCACGCCCGCCACCGACACCGTGAGTCCCGACGCGGTCGACACGAAGGCGGCGAAGGCTCCC
This sequence comes from Streptomyces sp. NPDC025721, assembly GCF_055558595.1. Classification (NCBI taxonomy): domain Bacteria; kingdom Bacillati; phylum Actinomycetota; class Actinomycetes; order Kitasatosporales; family Streptomycetaceae; genus Streptomyces; species Streptomyces sp. NPDC025721. Next base: position 169,496 of record NZ_JBVHMF010000004.1, read on the forward strand.
GCGGTCGCCAGCGCCGCCAGCAGCCGCCCCGCCTCACCGGCCTGGGTGATCTGCGGCAGCACCAGTACCGCGGTGTCGGTCTGCCCGGTGAGCAGCAGTTGCGGTGCGAAGATCCGGCCGAGCGCCCCGTAGACCGGCGGCAGCAGGTAGAAGCCGCTCAGCAGGATCAGGACGAGCAGCGTCGTCCGGCGGGCGGCCCGCCCGTCGGGGTTGGTGTAGAAGCGGACGAGGACGTGCGGCAGGCCCATCGTGCCGAGGAAGGTGGCCAGCAGGATCGAGTAGACGGCGTACAGCGGGTGCGATCTGCCGCCCGCGCCGGACAGCGGGCTCGCCCACCTGGCGCCGGTCGCCGGTGCGAGGCCGACCTTGTGCGGTACGGGGACGCCTTCGGGGAAGGTCAGGCCGGTGCCGCCTTCCGCCGTGTGCTCGCCGCGCACCAGCCGTACGGGCACGCCGTGTCGCTCCGCGCGCGAGGCCCCCTTGGCGCCGTAGGCCGTGCCGTCGAGGGTGCCGCTGACCGTCACCGTCACGGGTGTCGCCACGTCGAAGCGGACCTGGCTGTCGAGCCGTACGACCGTGGTGTGCGGGAAGCGCGGCACGTCGGGCGCGGTCAGCGAGGGGGTGCCCGCCGACCGCCAGGCCAGGACGAGGAAGACGGCGGGCACCGCGATGGCGGTGAGCTTCAGCCAGAAGTGGAAGCCCTGCACGAGGGTGACGCTGCGCATGCCGCCCGCCGCCGAGACGCCGACGACGGCCACCGCCACGACCACCGCGCCGACCCAGCGCGGCGCGCCCGTCACCGTCTGGAGGGTCAGGCCCGCGCCCTGCAACTGCGGTACGAGGTAGAGCCAGGCGATGACGGCGACGAAGACGCTCGCCACCCGGCGCACGGCGGTGGACCCGAGGCGTTCCTCGGCGAAGTCCGGCAGCGTGTACGCGCCCGAGCGGCGCAGGGGCGCCGCGACCAGCAGCAACAGCACCAGATATCCGGCCGTGTAACCCACCGGGTAGGCCAGCATGTCGACGCCGTAGGCCATCAACAGGCCCGCGACGCCCAGGAAGGAGGCGGCCGACAGATACTCGCCGCCGATCGCCGAGGCGTTCCACAGCGGTGAGATCTCGCGGGAGGCGACGTAGAAGTCCGAGGTGGCGCGGGACAGTCGCAGGCCGTAGAAGCCGACCACGACGGTCGCCACGAGGACGACGACGAGGGCGGTGAAGCCGAGCGCCGGATTCATCCGGCCTCCGGGCCGGGGGCGCTGGGAGCGGGTCCCGTCGCCGGGTCAGGGGCGGTGGGCGTCGGGGCCGCGGGTGCCGGGTCAGAGGCGCTGGGCGCGGCCTGCGCCGCCGAGTCAGGGGCGGTGTCCGTCGGGGCCGCGGGTGCCGGGGCCGAACCCGGCGGCGCGTCAGGGGCGTTGAGCAGATCCGTGAAGTCCCGCTCGACGCGCTCCGCGTGCCGTACGTGGAACCAGGCCGCGCCCACCAGCAGCGGGTAGGCGACGACGCCGAGCAGCAGCCAGGCGAGCCGGACCCCGAGGACGTCCACGGTGCGCAGCCCGGGCGCGAGCGCGAAGGCGGCGGGCAGACCGCCGATGACGACCGCGAGGACGGCCAGCACGCCGAGCGAGAGCCGCAGTTGGTCCCTGACCAGGGAGCGGACATAGACCTGGCCGAGGCGCGGCTGTGCGTGCAGGTCCTCGGCGACGGCTCGCGCGGACCAGCCGCCGGTACGGTCGCGGCGCGGCGCGGTCACCGCGACCCGGCGCGGCGGTGGCGGTTGCGTACCGCTCATGACGGCCCCTCGCCGGGCGCGGGCGACCACTGCATCAGCAGGTCCCGCAGTTCCCTGGAGTGGCGTCGGCTGACCGGGAGTTCACCGCCCGCCACGCGTACCGTCCAGTGCCCGGCGTCCGAGCGCAGCTCCTCGACGTGGCGGAGCGAGACCAGGTAGCCGCGGTGGATGCGGACGAAGCCGTGCTGCGCCCAGCGCTCCTCCAGGACGGCGAGCGCTATCCGGACCAGTGGCGCGTGGCCGCCCGCGTGCAGGCGTACGTAGTCCCCCTGCGCCTCGACGTACGCGACGTCCTCGCGGCGGATGAAGCGGGTGACTCCGCCGAGGTCGACCGGGATGCGCTCGTCGGAGCGGCCGGCGGGCGCGGCTCCCGGTGTGTTGCCCTCGATGACGGCGGCGACGCGGCGGACCGCCTCGGCCAGCCGTTCCCTGCCGACCGGTTTGAGCAGGTAGTCGCAGGCCTTGAGGGCGAAGGCGTCGACGGCGAAGTCCTCGTAGGCGGTGACGAAGACGACCGCGGGCGGCCGGGCGAAGCGGCCGAGGACGCGGACCAGGTCGAGGCCGTCGAGGCCCGGCATCCGGATGTCGAGGAAGACGGCCTCGACCGACTCGTCCTCCAGCAGCCGCAGGGCCTCGTCGCTGCTGCCCGCGCTGAGCACCCGGCCGACCCGCCGGTCGCCGCGCAGCAGATACGTCAGGTCCTCCAGGGCGGGCGGTTCGTCGTCGACGGCCAGGACCTGCAACGGTTTCACGATGCGCGTACTCCGTTCCGGTACTTGGGCACCCGGACGTTGACCTTCGTCCCGGCGCCGGGGGCGGTCTCCACCACCAGGCCGTACTCGTCGCCGAAGACCGTACGCAGCCGCTCGTCGACATTGCCCAGGCCGAGCGAGTCGCCGTCGTCCTCCCCGGCGAGCCGCATCCTGACCTCCTCGGGGTCCATGCCCACGCCGTCGTCCTCCACACTGATGCGGCACTCCGCGCCCGCGTCCTCGGCCCTGATGGTGATGCGCCCCGGCGTCGACTTGGGTCCGAGTCCGTGGCGTACGGCGTTCTCAACGATCGGCTGGAGGCAGAGGAACGGTACGGCCACCGGCAGCACTTCGGGCGCGATGAGCAGATCGACGCGGAGCCGGGAGCCGAACCGGGCGCGTTCCAGGCGCAGATAGCGGTCGACGGACCGCAACTCCTCGGCGAGGGTGGAGAACTGGCCGTGCCTGCGCAGGCTGTAGCGCGTCAGCTCGGCGAATTCGAGGAGCAGTTCACGGGCCTGGTCGGGGTCGGTGCGGACGAAGGAGGCTATGGCGGTCAGCGAGTTGTAGACGAAGTGCGGGGAGATCTGCGCCCGTAGCGCGCGCAGTTCGGCTTCGATCATCCGGGTGCGCGAGCGGTCCAGCTCGGCGAGTTCCAACTGCGAGATGACCCAGTGCGCGACCTCGCCCGCGGCTCTGACCAGGCCCGCCGACACCTGGCGCGCGTACACCGACAGCGCGCCGACGACCAGGCCGTCCACCACCAGCGGTACGACGACGGCGCTGCGGATCGGGCACCGGTCGTCGCCGCAGTGGATCTCCTCGGCCGGGACCACCCACGGCCGCCCGGCGTCCATCGCCTCCCGCGCGTGTTCCACGGCCTGCGCCGCGTGTCTGCGGCCCGGACCTTCCCAGGCCAGCAGTTCGCCGTCGCCGATGACGGCCAGCGCGGGTGTGCCGAGCAGTGCCCGCAGATGGCGGGCGGCGCTGCGGGCCGACTCGGGGTCGAGGCCGTTGCGCAGCGGGGGCGCGGCCAGTGACGCCGAGTGCAGGGTGGCGAAGGCGGCCCGGTCGGCGGGCGTACCGAATCCCCTGCGCCCGCGAACCAGCCAGAACAGGGCCGCCGCGGCGCCCGCGACCACCAGCGCGACCGACACCACGGTGATCACTGACCCCATGCCCCGCATTATCGCCAGGTGTGACGGCGTGAGACAGGTTCCGTTCGCAAGATTCCGTCGTGCGGGGGCCGTACCGCCGGTTTCGGCCCCGCCGTCGCGCGCCGGAGCCGCCGTGCCCCCTACGCTCTGTTCATGATTGCCGAATTGCAGTGCGTGGTGCTCGACTGTTCCGATCCGGCGGAACTCGCCAGGTTCTACAAGTCGTTGCTCGGCGGTACGGTCGACCGGCCCGATCCGCGCTGGTCGTTGAGCGACGGCTGGGCGACACTGCACACCGCGGCCGGGCTGGTGCTGGCCTTCCAGCGGGTCACCGAATACCGCAGGCCGCGCTGGCCGGAGCCCGCCTCCCCGCAGCAGTTCCATCTCGACTTCGGCGTGCCCGATCTGGCCGAGGCCGAGGAGAAGGTGCTGGCCAGGGGTGCGATCCTGCTCGACGACGGCGCCGGGACCCGGAGCTGGCGCGTCTACGCGGACCCCGCGGGGCACCCCTTCTGCCTGATCAAGCACTGAGTCCCGGCTGATCGGACACCGCGTCCGCGGGTCCGAGTACGGATTCCGCGTGTCCGGCCGCTGATTCCGCGTCTCGGCGCGGATTCCGCGTCTCCGGGCGGATTCCGCATGTCCGGGCGCCGATTCCGCGCGTCCGGGCGCCGGGCACACGCCCGGTGACACCGCATCACCCTGTGTGACAGACGCCACGCGGCGATCCGGCAGGCTTGGCCGTCGCTTTACGTGAGCCCTGCAACCGCCGTGATCGGGTAGGGGTCTGTAGTAGACGTACCGTGGTGATCAGGCGTAGCGGACGCGCCGGGACACGACCGTACGTACCGGACGTAAGTGACGCAGTGATACGAGTGGAGCACGGGCATGAGTCGGTTCAGGGGCAGCTTGGGTATCGCGCTGGTGGCCGGAGCGGTGCTCGCGGGCACGAGCGCGTGCGGCGGGAGCGGGCACGACGCCGCCTCGTCCGCTGCCGACGGGAAGGCGTCGGCGTCGGCGAAGCCGAGCGCCACGCCCTCGCCGACGAAGCCGACCCCGAAGGGGCCGCCGATGCTGCTCGACACGATCACCCCGCAGACCGGGACCACGGTCGGCGTCGCGATGCCGGTTTCGGTGCTCTTCACCAACCCGGTGGCGGCCTCGGCCCGCGCGAACATAGAGAAGCACCTCAAGATCACCACGTCCGTGCCGACCACCGGCGCCTGGCACTGGTTCAGCACCACCCGGGTCGACTTCCGGCCCCAGTCGTACTGGAAGCCGGGCACGAAGGTCACGGTCGACGCGAATCTGACCGATGTGCCCAACGGCAACGGGCGGTACGGGGTGCACGGCTACCACCACGCGTTCACCGTCGGCGACGACAACGAGGCGACCGTGTCGGTGCCGGGTCACACGATGAAGGTCACGCACAACGGACAGGTCGTGAAGACCCTGCCGATCGACGCGGGCAGCCCCACGTGGCCGTCCTGGGACGGGACGATGGCCGTCATCGACAAGGCGGAGAAGGTCCACATGACGTCCTGCAGCGTCCACATAACCTGCGACAAGAGCAATCCGGACTACTACGACCTGACCCTGCCGTGGGACGTGCACCTGACGAATTCGGGCACGTACATCCACTACTCGACCGGGGACCCGCAGCCGGGGCACAGCTTCGGTTCGCACGGCTGCGTCCACCTGTCGCTCACCGACGCCAAGTGGTTCTACAACTACGTCAAGCAGGGCGACCCGGTCACCATCACCGGCTCCCCGCGCGGCAAGGCCCCGGGTAACAACGGCTACGCCGACTTCAACCTGTCCTGGTCGCAGTGGCTCCAGGACAGCGGCACCGGCCAGATGACGACCACGACCGCCTGAGACCCGCCGCCTCCTGCCTGCTGCCTCCTGACCCCTGACCCCGGACCCCTGAACGTCCGACGCGCTGCGTTTCGCGTACCGGCGGCGCGGGACCGGCCGACCCGGTCCCGCGCCGTCAGCTCTGCGCGGTCGGGCGGACGACGATCTCGCCGACGTCGATGTCGGCGGGCTGCTCGATCGCGAAGGCGATGGCGCGGGCGACGGCGTCCGGCGGCATCGCGATCCCTTCCACCATCTCGGCCAGCTTGGCGCGCGCTTCGGGGCGCCGCATGCCGCCCGCGAATTCGGTCATCGTCATGCCGGGCGAGACGATCGTCACCCGCAGCTTGCCCCCCGCTTCCTGCCGCAGGCCCTCGGAGACGGCGCGCACGGCCATTTTCGTACCGGAATAGACCGACTGACTGGGCACAATTCGGTGGGCCGCCGTGGACGCGGTGTTCACGAAATGGCCGAAGCCCTGCGCGCGGAATACCGGAAGCGCGGCGGCGATGCCGTACAGCACGCCTTTGAGATTGACGTCGACCATCTCCTCCCAGTCCTCGACGCGCAGATCGTCGAGCGGGGAGATCGGCATCGCCCCCGCGTTGCTGACCAGCACGTCGAGCCGCCCGTAGCACTCGGTCGCCAGGCCCACGAGCCCGGCGACGTCGGCGCGGCTGCGCACGTCGGTGCACAGGTGGGCGACCTCGCCGCCCGCTTTCCCGATCCGTGCGGCGACCGCGGCGAGCCGGTCCGTCCCACGGGCGCCGAGCACCACTTTCGCGCCGCGTTCGGCGAGCAGCAGCGCGGTCGCCTCGCCGATTCCGCTGCTGGCTCCTGTGATCGCGACGACCTTGTCCTTGATTTCGGTCATGACTTTTCCGTCCCTGCGGGATTGAGGGGTCCGAGTGTGCGGGGGGAGTTCCGCGCCCGAGGAATGTAAGAGGGCTATCACTACGGTACGGTAAGAGGGCTATCACGTCCAGCGCGCGAGGAGGCGGCCCGTGTCGGGGAACGCGCAGGGCGGCCCCCAGCGGGGCCGCTACCACCACGGCGAGCTGCGCCCCGCGCTGATCGAGGCGAGCTTCGATCTGCTGGCGGAGGCGGGGCCCGCGGCCTTCTCGGTCGCGCGGGTCGCCCGCAGACTCGGGGTGAGCACGGCCGCGCCCTACCGGCACTTCGCCGACCGCGACCACCTCTTGGCCGCGGTCGCGACCCGCGCCGCCGAGGAACTGGCCGAGCGGTTCCGGCAGGCGGCCGACGGCGCGGGCCAGGACCCGGCCGAGCGCTTCGCGGCGACCGCGGGGGCGTACGTCCGCTACGTCGGCGCGCGCGGCGCCGGTTTCGACGTGATCTTCGCCAGGCCCCTGGTGGCGCTCCAGGACCGCGACCTCGCCGACGCGGGCCGCCGACTGGTGGACCTGCTCTTCGAACTGGCCCAGGACGCCCTCGGTCAGGGTCCCGCCGCCGCGCTGACGCTCCTGGAGCAGCACGTGACGGCCGCCCACGGCTACGCGACACTGCACCCCGGCGGCCTCTTCAGCCGCGTGAGCCCCCGGGAGGGGGTCGAGGGCACCGCGGACCTCGCGGTGGCCACGAGCCGCGCCCTGGTGCGCGGCGCGCCCGAAGCCGCCGCCCCCGGCCCGCCCTCCCCCGGACGCCCGCACGACTGACCGCGCGGGACCGGGACCGGGCCGCGACCGGGCCGCGTCGGGACCGCCGCAGCGCCGCGACAGGCCCGAGCCGGGCCGCACCGGGGCCGGCGCCGGGCCCGCTTCGACCCCGCTTCGACCCCGCTCCGGACCCCGCCGACCCGCCAGGGCCAACGCCACGTTCGGTCCTGCGGCCCGCAGGGCGTACCGTCATAGGCGGCGCGTACCGTCGTCCCAGCACGACCTGCCGTTTTCCCACGCACCAGGGCGGAGCCGTCACCAATGACGGCGACGACCGCCGCGGGCGGACCGAGGCAGCGGCGACCGCCGTCATCACCACTCACTGGGGGATCTTCATGGACTCTTCGCCTTCGCTCTTCTCCAATCCGGAGCAGACCGCCCCGCGCCCGGCCACCGTGCCCAACCCGGCGCCGGTCAACGACCCGTTCCTCGCGCCGCCGGAGGCCCCGCACGAGGAAGAGGACGAGGACGCCTCGTAACGACCGGCGCCCCCGTCCCGACCCGGTCACCCCGTCACCTGGTCACCCGGTCACCACGTCGTTCGGTCACCCCGTCATTCGGTCCGCAGCGCCACCGCCGTCCGCGTCCTGGCCGCCCAGCTCGCCGGGAGCAGCGCCCCGCCCGCGGCGATGGCTAGGCCCGCCACCGCGAGCAGGTCGATCTGCGGGGCGTGGTAGACCGCGAGGTCGGCGTGCGGAATACCCGTACCGGCCGCTCCGCCCATGATCGGCAGCACATGGCCGTGCAGGGCGATACCGAGCGGCACACCCGCGAGTCCCGCGACCGCGCCAACCGAGCCCGCCGAGGTGAGCACCATGGCGACGGTCTGCCGCGGCGCCATGCCGAGCGTTTGAACACGCCGAGGCCGAGCGGGCCGAGCGCGGTGTCGAGGGCCGCGAGGTAGCGGTCGCGGTCGGTGCCCGCCGTCAGGCGCACGGAGAACGTGTCCGGTCGGAAGACCAGTCCGACGCGGGTGAGCGTCCGTTCGTCCATCAGGACCCGCGTGCCCGAGTCGCCCGTGGAGAGCGCTTCGCCGACGATACGGACCGGCGTGCCGCGGCCGTCGTGCTCCAGGGTGACGGTGTCGCCGACCCGGACCCCGGCCGCCTTCAGGAACCGGTCGGCGACGACCGCCTCGCCCGGCGCGGTGAACCAGCGCCCTGAGACCATCTGACAAGCACCCCAGGACGAGTCGCCCTGGTACGCCACCACCGTCGTCGCCCCGGCGACGCCCGTGAAATTCGCGGCGACCGACCCGGTGCCGAGGTAGGAGCGGGTGCCCGGCTGGGCGGCCAGAATCCGGCCGACCGCGGCGGGATCGGCCTTCCCGGTCTGCCCGGTCTGCCCCGAGCCCGGCGCGCCCGGTGGTCCGGGCGCGCCGAACGGTGACGGCGGCGCGGTCAGCTACCGCTGACGGTGAAGTCGGTGATGCGCTGGGCGCCGTCGGGTGTGCCGGGGGCGGCGCTGGTCAGGTCGAGGCGCAGCCGCGGGGTGCGGACGGCGGGGAAGGTGATGACGGTCGGCGCGCCGCTCGCCGTCGCCCAGGTGATCGCCGGGTTCGTGACGGGCACGTAGCGGTCGCCGTCCCAGTAGGAGAGCGTGACGGCGCCGGGCAGCGAGTGGGTGGCGTCGACGGTGAAGGTGACCGAGAGGGTGTCGATCCGCTGCGGCGCGGCCCAGGCGACCGAGACCCAGTCGGCGGGGCGGGCGCCGCGGAAGGCGGGCAGCAGGGCGGTGGCGCTCTTGTTGAAGGCGTTGGACCAGCCGGTCGCGGGGTTGCCGTCGAGCATCGCCGCGGGCAGTGCGTTGCCCGCGCCGGAGTAACTGGCGTCCGCCAGCGGGTAGCTGACGGGCCCTGGGCCCGGGTCGGGTGAGAAGCGGACCGGGGGTGTGGTGGCGACGGGTCCCGACGCGCGGCCGGTCCGTATCGAGGTGGTCGCGGAGTGCAGCCCCGGCGCGCTCGCGGTCAGGGTGAGGCGGCCCGCCTCGGTGCCCGAGCGGACGATGGCGAGTGCCTTGCCGTGGAAGGCGGTTCTGGTGGTGGCCTGGTAGCGCTCGGCGCTCTCCTGCTGTCCGTTGTCGACTCCGGCCAGGGAGCCGCCGGTGGTCTTGAAGGTGATCAGATGGCCGGCGCCGGGGACGACGGTGCCGTGCGCGTCGATCACCTCGGCGGTGACGAAGGCCAGGCGGTCGCCGTCGGCGGTCAGGGAGTCGCGGTCCGGCGTCAGGCGCAGGCCGCGCGGCTCGCCCGCGGTGCGCAGCACGTCGGTCGCGACCGTTCTGCCGTTCTTCCGGGCGACGGCCTTCAACTCACCGGGTGCGAAGGGGACTTTCCAGGTCAGGTGGAGCTTGCCCGCGCTGCCGTTGGGGCTGGTGTAGCTGCCGGGGTACGGGCCGCCGGTGACCGTCTTGTCGTCGCCGGTCGCCTCGGTGGTCTCCAGATACGTCCGCCCGTCGACGGTCTTCTTGGTGTCGAAGCGCCGCACCCCGAGCGAGCGGCCGTTGAGATACAGCTCGACGGTGTCCACGTTGGCGTACGCCCAGACCTCGACGGTCTCGCCCGGCGTGTGGTCGGTCCAGTCCATGGGCACCAGGTGGACCATCGGCTCGCTCGTCCACTGGCTGCGGAAGAGGTGGTACATGTCCTTGGGGAAGCCCGCGGTGTCGACGGCGCCGAAGAAGGACGCCTTCACCGGGAAGACGCCGTAGGGCGTGGGTTCGCCGATGTAGTCGGTGCCCGACCAGAGGAATTCGCCGGCGAAGAAGGCGCGGTCGCGGTCCTTCTTCAGGCCGTACTCGCCGCTCATCGTCCAGGACGCGAGGTTGTTGTCGTAGCTGGAGGTGGCGCGCTTGCCCGGGGTGTGGTTCTCGCCGGTGTTGAGGTGTTCCGGCTCCTGGTAGGCGCCGCGGGTCGAGGTCTCGGACGACGACTCGGACTCGAAGAGGAACAGGTGCGGGTAGCGGGCGTGCAGGGCGTCCACGGAGGCCGCGGTGTTGTAGTTGAGACCGAGGCCGTCGAGTTTGGCGAGCATGAGGTCGGCGGCGGAGCCGACCGCGGGCAGGCCGCGGTATTTGTCGGAGCCGATGACGACCGGACGGCTGGTGTCGCGCGCGCGGACCGCGGTGATCAGCCCGTCGGCCATGCCGAGGCCCGCGGTGCTGGTGGAGTCGGGGATCTCGTTGCCGATCGACCACAGGATGACGGCGGGCGAGTTGCGGGCCGCGTCGACCATCTCGGTGATGTCGGCGGCGCTGTGGGCGTCGAAGAACCGGCCGTAGTCGTAGGTGTTCTTGCCGCTGCGCCAGCAGTCGAACGCCTCGACCATCATGACGATGCCCAGTTCCTCGCAGACCTGGACGATCTCCGGCGACGGCGGATTGTGCGAGGTCCTGAAGGCGTTGACGCCCATCGACCGCATGATCGTCATCTGGCGGCGCACCGCGTCGATGTGGACGGCGGCGCCGAGCGCGCCCTGGTCGTGGTGCAGGTCGACGCCCTTGAGCTTGGCGTACCGCCCGTTGACGAACAGCCCGCGGTCGGGGTCGATCGTGACGTGGCGGATGCCGAAGCCGGTGGTGTACGTGTCCACCGTCCGTCCGTTGACGCGGACTTCGGTCAGCAGGGAGTACCGGTGTTCCGGGGTGTCGAACGACCAGAGGTCGGGGCGGTCCACGCGCAGTTCGGCGGTGACGTCCCGCGCTCCGCCCGCGCCGGGCAGCGTCAGCGGTGAACTGGCCTTCGCCACCTGGCGGCCGCGCCGGTCGAGGACGGTGTTGACGACGGTGGCGGAGGGCGCCGCGCCCGACTCGTTGACGACCGAGACCTGCGCGCGGACGGTGGCGTAGCCCTTGCCGTGCGAGGCGGCGAGGGTGTCGGCGAGTCCCGGCGTCGTCACATGGGTGCCCCAGCGCGCGACATGCACGGGGTCGGTGATGACCAGGCGGGCGTTGCGGTAGATGCCGCTGCCGGAGTACCAGCGGCTGCTGGGGAGTTGGTTGCGGACCTCGACGGCGATGACGTTGGGGGTGCGGCCGTCGGTGTGCAGCAGGTCGGTGAGGTCGAGGGCGAACCCCGTGTAGCCGTAGGGGTGGTTGCCGACGAGTGTGCCGTTGCAGTAGACGTTGCTGTCCATGTAGACGCCGTCGAACTCGACCGAGACACGGCGTCCCGCGACCGAGGGCGGCAGGGTGAACGCCTTGCGGTACCAGCCGAGTCCGCCGGGCAGATAGCCGGTGCCGCCCGAGGTGCCGTTGGCGGTGGTCGGGGTCTGCTCGATGCTCCAGTCGTGCGGGACGCGGACGGTGCGCCAGCGGTAGTCGTCGTAGCCGGGCTGTGCGGCGTCGGCGTAGGCGCCGGTCGGGTCGGTGATGCCGCCCGGGTTGACGAGGGCGAAACGCCACCCGTCGGCGAGGTCGACCGTCCGCGGAATGGTGGTTCCTGTTGATCCGGAACGGGCGCTCGCGACTGCGGTGAGACCGGGGAGCGAGGGTACGGCGACGGCCCCCGCCACCCCCGCGATCAGGAACGACCTGCGATCGACCGGCATGGTGGATCCCTCCTCATTGAGGTACGCGCATTCCGGCGCCCTCGACCGAGCGTCGGCAACTCACGGGCGAACAACCGGCATTGAACAGAATCAACCAATCGCACACGGATTCTTGCAGGGCCGCACCGCCGGGGGTCAAGGGTCGCGTCACCGCCGGTTCGGCCGGCACAGAAATCGCTGTCGCACACCTTGTCGTGGCACCGCCACACGCCGTATGAATCTATCCATGCATCTTGAAACGTTTCGATCGCATACCAGGAGAACACCGTGAAGCGGCCGGTCCGGACGACCGCCGCTCGCGTCGCCCCCCGGCGCCGCTCGGCGCTCCTCGCGGTGACCGCGGCCGTCGCGGCCCTGCTTCCCGCCGTCGGCTCGGTGACGCCCGCCCAGGCGTCGTCCGGGCACCTCGGCGCACTCGCGCCGACGTCCTTGCAGGTGGACGGGGAGTCCTCGGACGCGGTCGTCGGCGGTCAGCGCCCCACGTTGTCGTGGGTGGTGAACGACTCGCGGCGGGCAGAGGCGCAGACGGCGTATCAGGTCGTGGTCGAGGCGGCGGCCGTCGGGAAGGGCGGCCACGCGCATCAGGTGTGGGATTCGGGCCGCGTTCGTTCGGCCGATTCGGTGAATCGTTCTTATGGTGGTCCCGCGCTGGCGAGCAACACCACCTACACCTGGTCGGTGCGCACCTGGGACCGGGCGGGCGACCGCTCCCCCTGGTCGGCCCCCGCGCACTTCGACACCGCGCTGTTCTCCGCGTCCGACTGGTCCGCGTCCTGGCTGCGGGTCGCCGACGGCGCGCTGGTGCGCGGCGGCGTCGACCTCCCCAAGTCCGTCGCCCGCGCCCGGCTGTACTTCGGCGCGCAGGGCATCGTGGAACCGCACGTCAACGGCGCCGTGGCCGAACCCGACCAGGTGCTCAACTCGACGGTGACCGACTACACCAAGCGCGTGCTCTACCGCGACTTCGACGTCACCCGGCAACTGGTGCGCGGACACAACGCGTTGGCCTTCATGGCGGGCAAGGGACAGTTCTCCGGGCAGCCGACCTTCGTCGCGCAGCTCAACGTCACCTACACCGACGGCACCTCGGCGGCCTTCGGCACCGGACCGGCCTGGCGCACCACCGCGGGGCCGGTGACCGGCGACGACTTCTACCTCGGCGAGACGTACGACGCCCGTCGGGCCGTGACCGGCTGGGACACCGCGGGCTTCGACGACAGCGCGTGGAAGCCCGTCGTGGCGGTCGCCGCCGCGACGCACCCGCAGAGCCTCGCGCAGGGCAGGCCGGTGACCTCGCGGGACACGACCTCCTGCTGCGGCTGGTCGCCCGCCGCCCTCACCGACGGCGTCGACGGCTCGACGGACACCTCCCAGGGCTACCACTCGGCCGTCGCGACGACCGCGGACGACGCCAAGTGGGTGCAGGTCGACCTCGGTTCCGCGCAGCCGCTCTCGGGCGTCAGACTCTTCCCCGCCCGGCCGACCAACGACCCGGCGGGCGACCTGCCCGGCGCCGGATTCCCGGTCCGCTACCGCGTCGAGGCCGGTGACGACCCGACCTTCGCCACCGCGACGACCCTCGTGGACCGTACCGGCACCGACCAGCCCAACCCCGGTACGGCGTCGGTTTCGATACCGGCCGAGGTGACGGCCCGTTATGTGCGCGTCACGGCCACCAAGCTGTACTGCAACGGCTCCGGGTGCAATCTCCGGCTCGCCGAACTCGGCGTGTACGGCGCCCGCCCGGCCACCGTCTTCAGCGCGCTGACCCGGCTCCAGGCCGACACGACGCCTCCGACACGTATCGTCAAAACCCTCAAGCCGGTGGCCGTCACGCACCCGGTGGCCGGGTCGCAGGTGTACGACTTCGGGCAGAACGTCGTCGGCTGGGTGACGATCAGGGCAAGCGCCCCGTCCGGCACCACCGTTGACATCAAGAAGGGCGAGATCCTCGCCTCGGACGGCCAGGTCACCACGTCCAACATCAGCTTCGGCGACGGCGATCCGGTCCGGCAGACCGAGCATTACACCTTCGCGGGCAAGGGCGCCGAGACCTACGCCCCGCACTTCAACTACTCCGGCTTCCGGTACGCCCAGCTCACCGGCGTGCCCGCGGGCACCGCCGTCACCGTCACCGCGCAAGAAGTGCACTCCGACGTCGCCACGATCGGACAGTTCGACACGTCGAACAAGGTGCTGAACAGCATTCAGACCGCCCTCGTGCAGACCCAGTTGAACAACCTCCAGTCGATTCCGCTGGACTGCCCGACGCGTGAGAAGCACGGCTGGCTCGGCGACGCGGGCGACACCGACGTCGAGGCGATGAGCAACTTCGACATGCGGGCGTTCTACGACCAGTGGGCGCAGACCGTCGTCACCAGCGCCCACCCCGACGGCAGCCTGCCCTCGGTCGCGCCCACCCAGGGCGCCACCGACTGGTTCACCGACCCCGCGTGGGGCTCGGCCTACCCGCAGATCATCTGGGACTCCTACACGCAGTACGGCGACGCGGGCCTGGTGCGCGCCAATTACGCGCAGGTGAAGAGCTGGGTCGACTACCTCGGCACGATCAGCGACAGCGACCACGTCGTCACCGCCGCGCCCGGCTCCTGGGGCGACGACTGGGTGGCGACGGTCAGCACCCCGCACGTCTTCTTCCAGACCGGCTACTACTACCTGGACGCCACACTGCTGGCGAAGATGGCCGCGGTCGTCGGCGACACCGCGGACGCCAGGCGCTACACCGACCTGGCGCGGCAGATCGGGGCAGGCTTCACCAAGCGGTTCCTCGACGCCGACACCGGTGTGTGGAGCACCGGCACCCAACTGGCCTACGCCATGCCCCTGGTGCTCGGTCTGGTCCCGGCCGCTCAGCAGAAGGCGACCGTCGACCGGCTCGTCCAGGACATCGCCAAGCACGGAAATCACGTGACGACCGGCTTCGTCGGCACGTCCTTCGTCTACCAGGCGCTCGGCATGTCCGGCCGCAACGACGTGGCGCTGGCCGTCGCGGAGCGCACCGACTTCCCGAGCTTCGGCTACATGGTGGCCAACGGTCCCGGCACGATCTGGGAGAAGTGGCCGAACTCCTCGGCGGCGGACGGCACCTCGTCCAAGGACCACATCGGTCTCGCCGGTTCGATCGGCCAGTGGTACTACCAGCAGCTCGGCGGCATCCAGCCGGACACGGGACCGGCGGGCGCCGCGTACCGCGCCTTCACCCTCGCGCCCAGCGTGGTCGGCGACCTCACCCGGGTCTCCGCGCGGCAGCGGACCGCGCGCGGCACGGTCGTCAGCGCCTGGCAGCGCGACGGGTCCACGCTGACCTACCACGCGGTGGTGCCGGTCGGCTCGACCGCGACCATCAAGGTGCCGCTGCTCGGCGGCGCCCGGTCGGCGGTGACCGAGAGCGGCCGGACGATCTTCGCGGACGGCCGCCGCGGCCGGAGCGACCCCGGCCTGAGCGTGGGCACGGCGGACGGCACGACGCTCACCGTGACCGCCGGGTCCGGTGACTACACCTTCACCGTCCGCCCGCCGCGGACCCCGTACACCCAGGTGTCGGTCTCCGCGGGCGCGCCCGCGCCCGCACTGGTCAAGGGGGACGGCGGTACGACGATCGGCGCGGTGGTCGAGGGCCACTCGACCGCGCCCGGCGCCACGGCCACGGTCGGCGCCGACGTCCCCCCGGGCTGGACCGTGACGTCCACACCCGCCCGCGTCCCGCTGACCCCGGCGTCCACCGCGACCTTGGCGAACGTCAAGGTCACACCGCCGAGCGGGACGAGGAGCGGTACGTATCCGGTCACCGTGACCGTACGGTCGTCCGACGGTACGACGGCCAAGGCCGCCCTCGAGGTGCTGGTCCTCGGCGGTTGGCCGCAGGGCACCACGGCCGCCGCCTCCAGCGAACACGCGCCGAACGTCGTGGACGGCGCGACCCGTACGTACACCGCGGGCAATGCCGTCGACGGTGATCTGAGCACCTTCTGGAACGACGACACCGACTCCCGGTACCCCGACACCCTGACCGTCACCGCGCCCGCCCCGACCACGCTGAACGGCGTGGGCTTCGCCTCGCACAGCGACGGCGTCCCGACCGCCTTCACCGTCCAGACCTGGGACGGCGCGGCGTGGGTGACACAGGCCGACCTCACCGGCAACACCGACCAGTACCGCTGGATCCCCTTCGCGGGCTCCGTCACCACCACGCGGGTCCACGTCGTGGTGACAGCGGCGCAGAACAGCTTCACCCGGATCGTGGAGCTGACCCCCTAGGACCGCCGTCCCAGGGCGCCTCACACGGGCGGCCCGGCTGTTCGTACCCGTTCGGCTCACCGGGTGCGGAACAGACGGGCCGCCCGTTCCGCTTGCATGGGTGACGGACCGCGCCCGGCCGACCGGGCGGGCGCGCGGCGCGCATCGAGGAAGGGCTCACATGGGACAGCACGACCGGCTGGGCAGGATCGGGATCTGGAGCGGCGCCTGGACGGCGGCGGTGAACGGCGCCGGAGTGACGTACACCGGCGCGTACGACGAGGCCGCCGCCGAGGTCGAGGCGCTGGGGTACGGCGCCGTCTGGCTCGGCGGGAGTCCCGGCGTCGCCGTCGCGGAGCCGCTGCTGAAGGCCACCACCCGGCTGACCGTGGCGACCGGCATCCTCAACATCTGGAACGACGAGGCCGCGGACGTCGCCTCGCAGTGGGCGGCGGTGGAGCGTACGCATCCGGGCCGGTTCCTGCTCGGGCTCGGCGTCAGCCACGGCCCGCTGGTCAAGCGCTACGCGCGGCCGTACTCCGCCATGGTCGACTACCTGGCGGCGCTGGACGCGGCGCCGGAGCCGGTGCCCGCCGGGCGGCGGGTGCTGGCGGCGCTCGGCCCGAAGATGCTGGAGTTGTCCCGTGACCGTGCGGGCGGCGCGCACCCGTATCTGGTCACCCCCGAGCACACCGCGAAGGCGCGCGCGGTCCTCGGTGCGGGGCCGCTGCTCGCGCCCGAGGTCAAGGTCGTGCTGGACACGGATCTGGAGTCGGGGCGTGCCAAGGCCAGGGATCATCTGAAGCTGTACCTGGCGCTGCCCAACTACACGAGCAATCTGCTGCGTTCGGGCTTCACCGAGGAGGACCTGGCGGGCGGTGGCAGCGACCGGCTGGTGGACGCGGTCTTCGCCGTGGGCGACGAGAGGGTCATCGCGGCGCGGGCGGCGGAATTCCTCGCCGCGGGCGCCGACCACCTCGCGGTCCAGGTGGTCACCGGCGATCCGGCGCGGCCGTTGCCGCTGGCGGAGTGGCGCAGGCTGGCTCCGGTGCTGATCGAGGGCTGAGTCTCCGCTTCTTCGCGCGGAGTTGACCGGGACGCCCGCCCGCCGCGGACGGGCGCCCCGGATTCCCGCGGGATCAACGGCCTTGCAGCGCCTTGACGTTGTTGCCGAAGGTCCAGTTCTTCGAGCCGTCCCAGTTGAGCGACCAGGTCATCAGGCCCTTGAGTGCGCCGCTGTAGCTGTTCCACGCCTGGGAGACCAGACCGGTCGTCATGTAGCCGCCGCCCGCGCCGGGTTGGGCGGGAAGGCCGGGGACCTGCTTGTCGTACGGGACGCGGATGGTGGCGCCCTGGACGACGAGCCCCTTGTTGAGGCAGGTGGTCTGCGCGGTGAAGCCGGCCACCGTACCGGCCTGGTAGGAGTCGCCGGAGCAGCCGTACATGCTGCCGTTGTAGTACTGCATGTTGAGCCACCAGAGCTTGCCGTTGTCGGCGTACTTCTTCACGATCGGCAGGTAGGCGCCCCAGATCGAGCCGTAGGTGATGCTGCCGCCGGTGACGTACGCCGTCTCGGGGGCCATCGTCAGGCCGAAGCCCGCGGGCATCCGGGACAGGACGCCGTCGATGATGCGCTCCAGGTTGGCCTGCGAGGCGGAGAGGGTGTTGATGTTGCCGCTGCCGACCAGGCCGGTCTCGATGTCGATGTCGATGCCGTCGAAGTTGTACTTCTGGAGGATCGGCACGACGGTGGCGACGAAGCGGTCGGCGACCGCGCTCGAGCTGAGGTCGATGCCGGCCGCGGCCCCGCCGATGGACATCAGGATCGTGGCGCCCGCCGCCTTGGCCTGGCACATCTCGGCCGGGGTGGCGACCTTGACGCCGGTGTCCATGCCGTCCTGCCACAGCACGGTGCCGTCGGACTGGATGACGGGGAAGGCCGCGTTGATCACGTTGTAGCCGTGGGCGGCGATCCGGCTGTCGGTGATGGGGATCCAACCGAGGCCGGGGTGCACGCCGTTGGCGGCGCCGTCCCAGTTCTCCCAGTACCCCTGGAGCACCTTGCCCGAGGGCCGTGCCTTGGTCGCGCAGGTGTCGGCCGCGGCCGACGCCGGTTGTGCCGCGTGGGTCGCCGCGGCGACCGGAATCTGCGCCAGGAAGGCCATGGCGAGGCCGACTCCCAGCAGACGCACCCTCCGACCGATCATGTCGTACTCCTCGTGGTGTCGTCGCGCACTCACAGGCCGTAGTGGACCGGATCGTAAAGTGGTCTGAACCACTCGTCAATAGGTCTGGACCAAGCCCGTGGTGCGGCGACGACAGTGACGGGGGATACGGAAGGGTCAGCCGGTGGTCGGACGGAAGGCGTAGGCGGTGGTGGAGACCGCGCACACGCTCGGCGAAATGATCTCGACCCGTAGCACCTTCGCGTTCGCGTCGTAGTCGACGCCCTCGGTCTCGAAGCCGCCCGAGCAGACGCTGACGCGCGGCACCTGGAAGAGGGTGGCGACCCGGCCGGTGACGGGCGTGCCGTCGAGCGCGTGCGGCAGGTCGACCTGGAAGACGTCCTTGGCGTCGTTGTCGGAAACGCAGACCAGCCGGGTCGCGGAGACGAAGTCGCAGCCCTGGACGTCCGTGACGGCCTTGTCGAGGCTGATCTGTCCGGCCTGCGCGAGGGTGCCGCCGGTGGCCGGGGTGGCCGGGTTGGTCAGCGGGGCGGGGAAGACCTGGAGCCGGTTGACCGTGCCCCACTCCCCCTCGACCAGCCACCGCGCGTCCGGCGAGACGGTCGCGAAGGAGTTGTTGAGCAACTCGCCCTGGTCCAGCGGGTGCACGTAGTCGTAACTGTGCCCGTCGGGCGTGGTGACCTCGAACATCTTCGAGGTGGCGCTGTCGCCACCCTGGTAGGCGTCGAAGACGTAGCCGTTGACGATGTCCGGGTCTCCGACGTGGTTCCAGCCCGCGATGCGCAGCCGCAGCGGGATCGAGCCGAGGCCGCGGGTGAGGACCGAGCCGTCGGCGCGGGTGGCGACGCCCTCGCCCGCGGTGAGCGTGCTGTACACCGTGTTGCCTGCGGCCACCCACCCGCCGGGCGAGTCGGCGTGCGCGGTGGAGGTGCCCACGGCGGTCAGGGCCGCGGTGGCGAGCAGCAGGGCGGCGGCGCGGCTACGGAGTGCGCGTGCGGTCAACGGAACCCCCGGTGTGGACGTGGGGGGCCGCCCGCGGCACGGGGCAGCCCTGTGACAGCAGTGACCCTAGGGCCTGACGGGCCGACGCCACCACAGCGCGTGGGCCAACTCGGCCTGAACGGGCGGCGATCGGTTCGTTCGCGCCGGACATGGGTGCGGGGCGGGCGGGGCCGGTCGTGCCGGTCCTCGCCCGCCCCGCGCTCTCCGCGGTGGGCTGCCGGGGTCAGGCGGTCGCCACGGAGAAGATGTGCATGTCACCGCCGTTCGTGCTGGACGGCAGCGTCACACTGGCCAGTTGCTTGCCCGCCTGGAGCGCGATCGGCGCGGTGGAGAAGATCTCGGTGCCCACCGGGTCCTTTCCGCCGCCCTGGACGTCGCGGTACGCGGTGTGCACCGCCACGACGTTGCCGTACGAGGGCTGCTGGGAGCCGCCGCCGAGCGTCCAGTCGCTGAAGCCGATGTCGGCCTTCTGAGTCGTGCCGTCGGTGTACGTCAGCGTCACCGTGCCGGTGGTCTGGCCCTCGCTGGCGCTGCCGAGCAGGCTCAACTTGGTAGCACCGGCTGCGGACTTGGAGACGTCGAGCACTTGGTCGCCGCCGCCCACCACGATGTTGTCGGGCGCGCCGGGCGCCACCTGGGGCCAGGTGAAGTCGAAGCCCCCGGAGGACACCGTGCCGCCGGGCGCGGCACCGGCCGCGGCGAGCGCCGCCGCCGAGTAACTCCAGCCCTCGCCGTCGAAGTTGGCGGACGGATTCGTGTCGTCGGCGGAGATGCCGTTGTTGTTGACGTACCAGGTGAGGGTGCCGCGTACGCCGACCGTCACCGACAGCGAGGCCGCCGGGGCGGTGCCGCCGTGCGCGGAGCCGAGCGTGATCGGGACCGTGTAGACCCCGGCCTTGGTGTCGGCGGCCACCGACACGGAGAACTTCGCGCTGGTGGCGCCGCCCTTCGGGACGGTCACCGTGCCGGACGCGGGCTTGAGCGTGATCCCCGCGGGCGGCTTCGCGGTCCAGCGGACGTCGACCTTCTTGTCCTGGATCGTGGACAGCTTGACGGCGGCGTCCGCGGAGCCGCCGGGCTCGATCTTCACCTGGCCGGGGTCGGTTGAGGCGAAGAACGGGGCCTCACCGTCGCGGAAGGACGGCGGCGCGTTCTTGGCCGCGCTCCCCCACGTGGTGTTCGCGGTGCCGCCCAGGGTGTAGTCCAGGGTGCCGCCGCGGGTGACGAACGAGGCGGGGACCCACGGCTGGTCGGACTTCTTGCCGTTGACGCGCAGGCCCTGGATGTAGATGTTCTCGGCCGACGCCCGCGGGGCGTTGACCGTGATCGTCTTCCCGAGCCCGGTGTGGATCACCGCGCGCGGGAAGACCGGGCTGGAGAGCACCAGGTCGGCGCGGCTGGGCACCTGCGGGTACATGCCGAGCGCGGAGAAGACGTACCAGGACGACATCGTGCCCGCGTCGTCGTTGCCGGGGATGCCGCCGGGCGCGTTGGTCCACAGGCCGTCGGTCTCGGCGCGCACGGTCTCCTGGGTCTTGTACGGGGCGCCCAGGTAGTCGTACACGTACGGCGCGTTGATGTCGGGCTCGTTGGTGGCGTCGTAGCGCGTGTCGTCCTTCGCGGAGAAGTCGAAGGTGCCGTCCGGGTTGCGGAAGAAGGCGTCGAGGCGGGAGATCGCGGTGGCGTTGCCGCCCATGGCCTTGGCCAGTCCGGCGATGTCGGAGTAGACCATCCACGTGTAGCGGGCGCTGCTGCCCTCGACGAAGCCGCTGCCGGTGGCGGGGTTGAAGGTGGCTCCCACCCACGACCCGTCGGACTTGCGGTCGCGCATGTAGCCGCCCTGCGCGGTCGCGTTCGGATCGAAGACGTTGGTCCAGTTGCCGCTGCGGTCGAGGAACTTCCGCTGGTTCTTTCGGTCGCCGACCTGTCCCGCCAGCTCCGCGAGACCGAAGTCCGCGGCGGCGTCCTCCAGGGTCTCGGCGGCGCCGCCCCAGCAGTGGCAGTTGTCGGACGGCACGTAACCGAGCGTCAGGTACTTGTCCAACGCCGGTCGCTGGCCGACGCATTCGACGTTGCAGCCGGAGCTGTCGGAGTCGTTGGCGGTCGGCACGGTGGCCGCCTTCACCAGCGAGGCGAGGGCGCCCCTGACGTCGAAGTCCCGGCCGCCGAAGGCGTAGATGCCCGCGAGCGCCGCGTCGGACGGGTCGCCGGACATGATGCTGGTCTTGCCGTTCTCCAGCAGCCAGCGGTCCCATTCGCCGTCGCGCTGCTGGGCATAGTTGAACAGCGACTGCGCGTAGTCACTGCCGACTCTCGGCTGAAGCAGCGTCAGCAACTGCACCTGCGCCCGGTACTGGTCCCAGCCGGAGAAGGTGCCGTACTGCTCGTGCTGTCCCCTGGCCAGCGAGTGGGTCTTGCGGTCGCCGCCCAGATACTGGCCGTTGACGTCACTGGTGAGGGTCGGCTCCAGCATCGAGTGGTAGAGCGCGGTGTAGAAGGTGGTGTTCTGGTCGGCGGAGCCGCCGGACACCTGGATCTTGCGCAGCGCGGTGTTCCACGCGGCGGTGGCCTTCGACCTGATCGAGTCGAAGCCGGCGCGCTGCGGGTTCTCCGCCGTCAGGTTGGCCTCGGCGTTGCGCGCGCTCACGTACGAGATCGCGACCTTGGCCTGCACCTGCTTGGTGCCGGACGCGAAGGTCACATACGCGCCCGAGCCCTTGCCCGCGGTCGCGTTGCCGCTGGAGTTGTAGCCGGTGCCGCCGCTGGCCGATGTGGAGCCGGGCGTCAGGGTGCCGTCGGTCCAGGTGCCGACCTTGGCGAAGGGCTGGTCGAAGTGGGCCGTGAAGTAGAGGGTGTAGACGTCGTGCCGGTTGTTCGCGCTCTGCGGTCCGCAGAAGTTGCCCGCGCTGACCGAGCCGGTCACGGTACGGGCCGCCGCGTTCACGGTGACGTCCGCCGCGGCGCTGCCGCTCTCGGAGTTGGACGTACGGAACAGCACGCTGGCGGGCTTGTCGGCCGGGAAGCCGAACTGGCCGGTGCCGGTGCGCTCGGTGGTGGTCAGCCGCACGCTGGCCCCGCTGTCCAGGCCGACCTGGTAATAGCCCGCCTGCGCCGTCTCGTTGGCGTGCGAGAAGGTCGAGGCGTACTTCGCGTCCTTGGTGTCGGCGCTCGGCGAGGAGTCGACGTCGCCCACGTACGGCATGATCGGTATGTCGCCGTTGGCGCCGGAACAGCCCACGCCGTTGAGGTGGGTCAGGCTGAAGCCGCGGATCTTCGTCGCGTCGTACCGGTATCCGCCGGGGGCGGGTGTCGAGAACTGGTTGCCCGTCGAATTCTGCGGGCTCCACGCCAGCATGCCGAACGGCAGCACGGCGCCGGGGTAGGTGTTGCCGGCGTTCGAGGAGCCGATCAGGGGGTTGACGTACGAGGCCGGGTCGGCGTCATGCCCCCCGGAGGCGCCCGGACTCGCGGTGGCGGGTCCGGCGCCGAGGCCCAGGCCGATGCCGAGGACCGCCGTCGCCACCGCGGCCACGGCGCGCACGCCGCGACCCTTCCACCGCCTTCTGTCCACGGGTCGCACTGATCTGTCCGACACGGTTCCCGCCCTTCGTGTGTATCGCCTACGACAACGTTGTCAAACGATCAACTGTAGATGTTCCTCCCGGGGTTGGAGGGTGTCAAGAGTTGTCAGGTACCCGCGGGCTGGGTGGGGTGGCGGCTCGGAGCGGGGTGGGGCGGCGGCCCGGCGGGGGGGGTGGAGTGCCGGCTCGGCGGGAGGCGGAGTCGCGGCGTCGGGGGGTGTCGCGTACGGCTCGCGGCGGGCGCGCGGGCGGCGGTGTTTGGGCAAGCGGGTGAACACAGCGGGGTGCCGTGACGTCGATCGGGTAACTTTGCCCTGCGCGCCTGCCGCGTGGGCCGCGGGCTGGGATCGGGAGCCGCCCTCCCACAGGCCGGGCGACTTTCGCCGGGGCCTGGTCGGCACGCTCCGGCACCGTCCGAGAAGGGACTTGATGGACACCACCGCCGCCGTCGACCGCTTCGAACTGCCCGCCAGCGCCCGCGCCGTGCTGCGCGCGCTGGCCACCGACGGCCCGGCGACCCGGCCGCAGCTCAGCACCGCGCTCGCGCTGTCCCGGCCCACCATGTCGGTGGCCATGGCGGAGTTGTCACGGCTCGGGCTGGTCGAGGGGCAGGGCAGTTCACGCGGTGCCACCGGGCGCAGCGCCGTCCTCTACTCGCTCGCGCCGACCGCCGGGCACGTCCTCGGCGTCGAGATCGGCGCCACCGTGGTCCGGGCGGCGGCGTACACCCTCGACGGGCAGGAGATCTGCACCGCCGAGGTGCGGCTGCCCTCCGACCAGCCGACGGTCACACCGGAGGCGGCGGACGCGGCGGCGGGGGTGGTGCGTACGGTGCGCGAGGAGGTCGGGGCGCGGTACGGGCCGCTGCGCGAGGTGGTGGTCGCGGCGCCGACGCTGCCGAATGTGGGGGCTTCCGGTGCGGGACGCGGAGGCGGTGGCCTTCAGCCGGACGGCACGGTACGGATCACCGACGCGCTCGCCGTGCCCGACGGCGTGCCGGTCACCGTCGAGAACAACGTCAACTGCGCCGCCGTCGCCGAGCACCGCTTCGGTGTCGCCCGCCACCAGCAGATGTTCGCCTACATCCAGGTCGGCGTGAAGATCGGCGTCGGCATCGTGCTCGACGGACGCCTGATGCAGGGTGCGAACGGCGCCGCCGGTGAGGCCGCCATGCTGCCCTTCCCCTGGTCGGAGTCCCAACAGCCCCGGCGCGCCGGGCTCGAGCACTTCCTCGGCTCCGACGCCCTGATGGAACGCTGCCGCGCCGCCTGGCCCGCCTCCGGCGGCGGGCCCGTGCCGCTGGACGCCAAGGCCCTCTTCGCGTCCGCCGCCTCCGGCCACGCCGCCGCCCGCCGCGTCGTCGACGAACACGCCGCCGCCATCGGCCGCCTCGTCGCCGCCGTCGTCGCCCTGCTCGACCCCGGCCTCGTCGTCCTCGGCGGCGGCGTGGGCCAGAACCAGCTGGTCCTCCTGGAAGTCCGCCGCACCGTCCACGAACTGACCTGGCCCACCGACATCACCATCGGCGGCCTCGCCGACCGCGCCACCCTCCTCGGCGCCGTCCACGTCGCCCTGACCCGCGCCCTGGACTCGATGACCTAGGGCCTGTCCGCAAGGTCTCGTCCGGCTGGCGGGTCAGACGATCAGGACTCTGCGGCCGCGGGTGTGGCCGGCCTGGCTGTCGGCGTGGGCCGCGGCGGCCTCGGCGAGGGGGTAGGAGGTGTCGACGGGGATGCGGAGCGCGCGGCGGGTGATGAGGGCGGCGGCCTCGGCGAGGGCGGCGGGGACGCTGCCCGCGGTGCCGGAGAAGCGGACGCCGTGGTCGGGGGCGGTGAGGTCGGCGATGGAGACGACCTTGCGGGGGTCGCCGGTGAGGGCGACGAGTTCGGGGACGACCCCGGAGCCCGCGAGGTCGAGCGCGGCGTGGACGGGGCCGAGGGCGCGGACCCGGTCGGTCCAGCCGTCGCCGTAGGTCGTGGCGAGGGCGCCGAGTTCGCGGAGGTAGTCCTGGTTGGCGGGCCCCGCGGTGCCGATGACGGTGACGCCGCGGTCGCGGGCGATCTGGAGGACGGCTGATCCGACGCCCCCGGAGGCGCCGCTGACCAGCAGGGTCTGTCCCGGCTCGACGCCGACCTCGCGGAGGATCCGCAGCGCGGTCTCGACCACGGAGGGGTATCCGGCCGCCTCTTCGAAGGTCAGCCCTTCGGGCATCCGGGCCCAAGCCGAGAGGACCGCGAACTCGGCGTAGGTGCTGGTCCCTTCGCCGAATACGTGGTCGCCGATCTCGACACCGTCGACGCCCTCGCCGATCTCGTCCACCACCCCGGCGGCGTCCAGCCCGACGCCCGCGGGCAGTTGGACCGGATGGGCCTTGAGGATCTGGCCCTCGCGGACCCGCCAGTCGGCGGGGTTCACACCGGCCGCCCGTACGGCGACGCGTATCAGGCCGGGGCCCGCGTGGGGCTCCTCGGCGTCGATGAGGCGCAGGACATCGGGGCCGCCGAACTCGGCGAAGCTCACTTTCTTCATGCGACGGACCGTAACACTAACGGTTAGTGTTTTGAAACCGTTCCTTTTTCGTAGCTGATAGTGTGCGGTCATGACCGTGCCGACCGGACGCCGTGAGCGCAAGAAGGCCGCGACCCGCCGGAAGATCGCCGACACCGCCCTGCGGCTCTTCCTGGAGCGCGGCTACGACGCGGTGGGAATCCGTGACGTGGCCGCCGAGGCCGACGTGGCCGTCACCACGCTCTTCTCGCACTTCGCCGCCAAAGAGGCGCTCGTGTTCGAGCAGGACGAGGACTTCGAGGAACGCCTCACGCGGGCGGTCACCGACCGGGCGCCGGACGAGCCGGTCGTGCCCGCGCTGCGCCGCGAGATACACGCCCTGGTACGGCACTGCACGGCGGACGGCGCCGCGCCGGTCTGGCGGATGATCGACGGGTCGCCCGCGCTGCGGAAGTACGAGGAGTCGATGCGGCTGCGGCACGCGGAGTCGGTGGCCGCGGCCCTCGTCGCCGATCCCGGACTGCCGCAGAGCGCGACGGCCTGCCGGACGCTCGCGAGGTTCGTGATCGACGCCTTCTCGCTGGCCCGCGAGTCGGCCGATCCGCAGGCCGCGGTGGACGAGGTCTTCGCGATGATCGAGGCGGCCTGGGAGGCCGCCCGCCCCTCACGGCAGGCGTGAGGAACGCGAAGAACGCGGGGAACGCGGGGAACGCGACGGAGCGCCGGGAACGCCGGGAACGGGACGCAGCGACCCGCGGCTCAGGCAGAGAAAGCCCGCCCGCAGCTCACGGGCGGAAGGTGCGGCCCCGCACCGTCCCCTCCGCGATCCCGACGTAGACCTCCGCGACCTCGCGGACGGGGGTGCCCGCGGCGGGATCGGCGGACATGGCCCGGAGGGTCTCACTGATCCAGCCGGGGCTGACGAGGTTGAGGCGCAGCCCGCGCGGGAGTTCGCTCGCGGCGTTGCGGACGAAGCCCTCGAGGCCGCTGTTGATGAGCGCGCCCAGCGAGCCGCCCGCCATGGGCGCGGCGAAGGTGCCGCCGGTCAGGGTGATGGAGCCCCCGTCGCGCAGATGGCGGGCCGCGCGCTGGACCAGGGCGACCTGGCCCCAGAGTTTGGCCCGCACTCCGGTCGCGAAGTCCTCGTCCGTGGCCGACGCCAGCTCCAGCAGCGGGCCGTTGGCGGCGCAGCACACGACCGCGTCCAGACCGTCGACCTCACCGAAGAGCGTGTCCATCGTGGACGGGACTTCGAGGTCCACCTTCAGCGGACCCCGGCGCGAGGCCGCGACCACCTCGTGCCGTGCCGCTGTCAGCGCGGCGGCCACCGCGCTCCCGACGGTTCCGGAAGCTCCGATCACCAGTGCCCTCATGCCCCTGATCATCCCCCACCGGCCCCCTCCCCCTCAACGGCCCCACCCGACCCGGTCAGTACGGGTAGTGGACCGGCGTGGACTGCACGGTGAGCCACCGCAGTTGGGTGAATTCGTGGAGGTTGGACTCACCGCCGGAACGGCCGCCGAGGCCGGACGCGGCGAGGCCGCCGAAGGGCGCCTGGGGCTCGTCGAGGCAGGTCGAGTCGTTGACGTGGACCATGGCGGAGCCGAGCCCCGCGGCGAGGCGGCGACCGCGCGCGAGGTCGGAGGTGAGGACGGCGTCGACCAGGCCGTACGGGGTGTCGTTGGCGACGGCGAGAGCCTCGGCGTCGGTGTCGACGGCCAGCACTGGGGCGATGGGGGCGAAGATCTCCTCGGTCCACAGGGCCATGTCGCGGGTGACATCGGTGACGACGGTGGGCCGGTGGAAGAGGCCGTCGCCGTCGCCGCCCTCGACGACCGTGGCACCCGCGGCGACGGCCTCGGCGAGCAGTTCGCGGGCCCGTTCGCGCTGTTCGGCGCTGATCATCGGGCCGAGGCCGACGCCGTCCCTGGTCGGGTCGCCGACGGTGATCCGGGCGGCACGCGCGGCGAGATCGGCGACGTAGGCGTCGAAGACGGGCCGCTGGACGATGTGCCGGCCCGCGGTGATGCAGGTCTGGCCCTGGTAGTGGAAGGCGGACCAGGCGCCGATCTGTCCGGCCTGGTCGAGGTCGGCGTCGTCCAGGACGATCAGGGCGTTGTTGCCGCCGAGTTCGAGGGAGACCTTCTTCAGGCGCTCGCCCGCCTCCCGCGCGATGGTGCGGCCGACGGCGCTGGATCCGGTGAAGTGGACCATGGCGATGTCGGGGTGCGCGGTCAGCGCCTCGCCGGTGTCCTGCCCGCCGGGCACGACCTGGAGTACGCCCGCGGGCAGTCCGGCCTCGGCGAAGACATCGGCGATCAGCAGTCCGCCGCTGAGCGGGGTGTGCGGTGAGGGCTTGAGGACGACGGCGTTGCCGACGGCGAGGGCGGGCGCGAGGACGCGCATGGCCAGCACCAGCGGGAAGTTCCACGGGGTGATCACACCGACGACGCCCAACGGGACGCGCTGCGCGACGCTTTCCCGTCCCGGTGCGCGCGTGGGCAGCGTCTCGGCCCGTATGTGACCGGCGAGCGCGGCGGCCAGGTGGAGTTCTTCGACCGCTCCGGCGATCTCGTACTCGGCCTTGCCGCGGATCGAGCCGGTCTCGCGGACGATGAGGTCGGCGAACTCCCCCGCGCGGGCGCGCAGTCGGGCGGCGGCCTCGCGCAGCACGTCGGCGCGGACGCCGAAATCCGCGGCGGCCCAGGCCCGTCCGGCGACGGCGGCCTCCCGCGCGGCGCGGTCCAGGTCGGCGGGCGAGGCCCAGCCCGCCCGGCCGAGCGGTTCCTGGCGCGCCTTGTCGAGGACCGTCGACGTACGCCCGTTCTCGGCCGGGACGAAGGCCCCGCCGACGAAGAGAGCGCCGTCCCGGGCGCGCGGCGTGGATGGGGTCGGCATAACGGGCCTCCGTGTCGAAGCACTGGTCGAAGTACGGGTGTTGCGGTGCGGGTCCCGGTGGCGCCGCGCGTCGGGTACGGGCGCGCGGCGGTACGGCGGCCCGCGCGGCGGTGTCCTCGCGGTCCGCGCGCGCCCGGGCAGCACGACAGCGCCGGTCCGGCCGTCTGAGTTTGTTAACCTTCCGAACTCTCACCGTAGCAGCGAAGACCGGCTTTGAGGAGGGCCGTCCGGCAGGAGGCGTTCCGTCCGCGTCAACCGCTGAGCCGTGCCCCCTGGTCCTTCTCCGTGGCGACCGCGGCGGAGGACAGGAGCGTCGCGGCGGCGAGGCTGCCCCACAGAGCGGTCGAGCCGTACGGGGCGAGGGCGGTGATGGCCGCGGGAGAGACGGCGAGGCCGAAGCCGGTGGAGAGTTGGAAGCGGGCGAGGGTGCGCCCCAGGACGTGGGCCGGCGCGAGGGCGGTGACCAGCGCGGTGGCGCTTCCGGCGTAGATGATCTCGCCGAGCGTGCAGACCACGGACACGGTGGCCACGGCCGGGGCGCCCCAGCCGTGCCGCAGTTCGGTGGCCGCGAGGAAGCCGAGGTAGGACGCGGTGAGGACGACCCCGGCGAGGGCGAGCACGGACCGCCGGGAGAAGCGGGACATCAGGACGGTGACCGGGACCTGGAGGGTGACCACCAGCACGGTGTTGGCCACGAAGACGGCCGCCGACCACACCGGGGACGCGTGCAGTTGGGTCACCAGGACCAAAGGGAGCGCGATCTCGGGGACGTTGAGGCAGAAGACGTAGACCACGTTGGCGGCCAGCAGCGCGCGCATCCGGGGCGCGGGACCGCTGTCGCCGCCCTCGGCGGGGGCGGCGGCCGGGTCCGCGCGCAGCCGGACCGACCACGCCAGGGCCGCGGCGGTGAGATACGCGAGCCCGGTGACGCCCGCCAGGACCTGCAACGCGGCGGCGCCGCCCGCCAGGCACGCGGTGGCGAGCAGCGCGCCCGCGCCCATACCGGCGTTGCGCAGGGCGCGGCCCGCCGCGAGCGCGGTGTCGCGGTCCCTGCCGTGGGCGACGGTGGCCACCACGGCGGCGTGGGCGGCGGGCCACGCCTGGTTGCCGATGCCGAGGAAGAGCGCCGCCGCCGCGAACATCCAGCCGTTGCCCGCCGGAGTGGCCAGCAGCAGCGCCACGCCCAGCACGCGCACCAGCATCGACGCCGCCACGGCCGTACTGCGCGCGCCCCGGTCCAGCCACAGCCCCACGGCGGGCACGCACACCAGCCCCACGACGACACCGGCCGTCATGGCGATGCCGGTGGCGGGCGCGGACAGGCTCAGCACCGTCACCCCGTAGAGCAGCAGGAACGGCCGGAGCAGGCCGGTGCCGAGCGCGTCCACGGTCATGGCGACGGCGTAGCGGGGGCCTCCGAAGGCGCGGACGAGGGCGCGGGGCCGGATCTGGGTGGTGGTTGCCATGGCGACAACGGTGCGTTCGGCCGCCGCGCCCGCCGCGTCGGTTGACGCAGACCGTCAACCGACGCGGCCAGGGGCTTTTGCGCTGCTCATAATGGGTGGGTGACCTTGCGGATCGACATCGGCGGCCTGCCGCCCGAGCGGCTGCGGTTCGCCGCCTCCCCGCTGGCGGAGCTGACGGCGATGCTGCACGTCCTGGCGGAACCCGGACACCATCCGCGGCTCGCCGGGTGGGCCGCGGACGTGTGGGCCGCGCTGCGGCCCGAGCTGGCCGAGCGGCTGCGGGAGGCGGAGTTCCTGTGGCGGTCCTCGCGCGCCGACTTCCTGGTGCCCGCCCGGCCCCGGCCGACCCTCGCCGAGGAACTGGACGACGTGGACCGGATCGACGACGCCCGGTACGTGACCGCCGCGCTGGTCACCACCTGCGGCAGCAACCGGATCCACTTCGGCTCCCCGTCGCCGCTCACCGACGCGACCGCGCGCGAACGGGCCCTGGACCTCGCCCAGGCGCGCGGCGCGTTGCAGGAGGCGTTCGCGGAACGGCTGCTCGCGGACCCGGCCGCCGTGCGGGCGCGGGTGCGCGACACCCTCGAACAGTGCGCCGGGGCGTTCTTCGACGCCGCCTGGTCGGGGGCCGCCGTACGCATCGCCTCCGACCTGCGCCTGAAGCACGACCTGCTCAAGCGGCAGGGTCTCGGTGCGGCGCTCGCCTCGGTCTCCGGCGCGGTCGCCCTGGCGCCGGGCGGTGACCGGATCGTCGTGGACAAGCTCCAGGACAGCGCGACCGCCGCCCGCGACGACGGGGTCACCTTCATCCCGAGCGTCTTCGGCCGCCCGCACCTGGTGGCGGTGCACGCGCCCGGGTGGCGGCCGGTGGTGCAGTACCCGGTGGCCGAGCCGGGCCCGTCCGAGCAGGTGCCGATGGAGACGGTCACCCTCCGGCTGGAGGCGCTCGCGCATCCGGTACGGCTGCGGCTGCTGCGCACCCTCGCGCGCGGCCCGCACACCACCGTCGAGCTGGCCCACGCCTGGGAGCTGTCGCCCCCCGAGGTCTCCCGCCACCTCGCGGTCCTGCGCCGCGCGGGCCTGCTCACGAGCCAACGCCACGGCCGTTACGTCCGGTACACCCTCAACGCGCCCGATCTGACGTCGCTCGGCTCCGATCTGCTGGCGGCCGTCCTGCGCTGAGCGGTGCCGCTCGGCGCTTGCGGCCGTCCTGCGCTGAGCGGCGCCGCTCGGAACGCCCCGCCCCAGCGGGACGCCCTCGAACGGCCGCGGCTCAGCCTTCCGCGCGGGCCACCAGATCGCCGGGGTCGGTGTTGGCCCCGCACAGCAGGACCGCCACCTTTTCGCCGGGGCGCGGCTCGTACGGCCGCCCCCCGCCGTCCTCTCCCCCGGTCGGCAGCAGCGGCGCGAAGGCGGTGGCCCCGCCCACCTCGGTGACGATCCTCAGCTCGTCCCAGAGCGTCTGGCGGGCGGCGATGATGGCCCGGTCGGGCACCAGGACGGACCGCGCGTTGTCCTGACGGCCCGCGTGGACCGCCATCTCGGTGGCGCGGCGCGCGCCGAGCGAGTCGCCCGCGACGGAGTCCACGGTCACGTCGACCGGGTGGCCGGCCTCGACGGCCGCGTGCAGCGTACGGGCGTTCTCCGGCTCCACGGCGACGGCGCGGATGCCGTGCTCGCGCGCGGCGGTGGCGACCCCGGCGAACAGTCCGCCGCCGCCGACCGCCACAAGGACGGTGTCCAGGCCGGGAATCGCGGTACGGATCTCGTCCAGTACGGTGCCCGCCCCCGCGGCGATGTACGGGTGGTCGTAGGCGTGGCTGCCCAGCGCGCCCGCGGTGGCGGTGAACTCCTCACAGGCGGCGAGCGCTTCGGCGTACTCCTTGCCCACCAGGCGTACGTCCGCGCCGTACGCCCGCAGGCGCGCGACCTTCACCGCGGGGGCCGTCTCGGGCACGAAGACGGTGGCGGGGACGCCGAGCGCCTTGGCCGCCCACGCGCAGGCGAGCCCGGCGTTGCCGCCGGACGCGATGGTGACGCCCGCGGCCGGGAGGGTGCCGGCGGCGCTGTGCGCGAGCAGGAAATTCCGCGCGCCGCGCGCCTTGAAGGAGCCCGTGAACTGGAGGTATTCCAGGGCGAACCACAGCTCGTAGGGCTCGCCGTCCCGGCCGCCGCCGACGAGGCCGGGGTCGGCCCTGGTGACGGCCACCGGCCTGATGTGGCCGTCGATGCGGTCGGCCGCCTGCCGGATGTCGTCATAGTCGAGGTGGCGCACGCGCTGCTCCGGGGGTTCGGGGGTTTCGGGGGTTCGCGGTCCGATCATCGTGCCACGCGCCCGATCGGCGCCCCGCGCCGCCCAGGACGCCTGGTGGCACCCGGTCGACGTCGCCATGGAGATCCCCCCGCCGCACGGACGGCGACGGCTGCGGCCAAAGCGGCGCCGTGCGAGGGTGCCGACCGGGGCGCGGGGGGACGCGGCCTTGCGCGGGCCCGGTCCGGCAGGCGTCTGTCTGGTGCGCCTCTCCCGTAAACCTCGGCCGGGAGGCCAGACTTGGCGGTGTGGTGAACAAGCGCAGCGCCGGGGTCCTGCTCTTCCGCGAGGTCGGCGGCGCGGACCGGGACGCCGGGATCGAGGTCCTTCTCGGGCACATGGGCGGGCCCTTCTGGGCCCGGCGCGACGCGGGCGCGTGGTCGATCGTCAAGGGCGAGTACGGGCCGGACGAAGCCGCGGTGGACGCAGCCCGGCGCGAGTTCCGGGAGGAGGTCGGCCTGCCGCTGCCCGACGGCGAACTCCTCCCGCTCGGCGAGACCGAGCAGTCCGGCGGCAAGGTCGTCACGGCCTGGGCGCTGCACGCCGACTTCGACCCGGCCCTCGCCGTGCCCGGCACCTTCACGATGGAGTGGCCGAAGGGGTCGGGCCGCCTCCAGGAGTTCCCGGAGATCGACCGGGTGGCCTGGCTCGGTCTGCCGCAGGCCCACGAGAAGATCGTGGAGGGGCAGCGCGTCTTCCTCGACCGCCTGGCCGCGCTGCGCGCCGGTTGATGAAGGGCATACGGGGCCGCCCCCACCGGCCCTACGGCGTCGGCCCGTCGAGCGACCGCCGCCTGCCGCGCAGAAAGGCCCGCTCGGCCGCGTTGTCGGTCCGCCCGAGCGCCGCGTCGTAGGCCGCCGCGGCCTCCCGCGTACGGCCCAGGCGGCGCAACAGGTCGGCGCGGACGGCGTGCAGGACGTGGTAGCCGTCCAGGTCGAGGCGGTCGACGAGGGCGAGCGCCGCCGCCGGTCCCTGGACCTCGGCCACCGCGACCGCGCGGTTGAGGGCGACGACCGGGCCGGGGGCGACCGCGAGCAACTGGTCGTACAGCGTCACGATCTGCGGCCAGTCCGTGGCCGCCGCCGTCGGCGCGTCGCTGTGCACGGCGTTGATCGCCGCCTGGATCTGGTACGGACCCGGCTGCCCCCGCCGCAGGCACTGCCGTACGAGATCCTGGCCCTCCGCGATCAGGGCGCGGTCCCAGCGGCTCCGGTCCTGGTCGGCGAGGAGGACGAGGCCGCCGTCCCCGGCGGTGCGCGCCGCCTCCCGCGACCGGGTGAGCAGCATCAGCGCCAGCAGGCCGGGCACTTCGGGCTCGTCGGGCATCAGCGCGTGCAGCAGGCGGCCGAGCCGTACCGCCTCGGCGCACAGGTCGGCGCGGACCAGCCGGTCGCCCGAACCGGCTGTGTGGCCCTCGTTGAAGATCAGATAGACGACGGCGAGCACCGCGCGGAGCCGGTCGGGCAGGTCGGCGTCGGACGGGACGCGGTACGGGATGCGCGCGTCGCGGATCTTGCCCTTGGCCCGCACCAGCCGCTGCGCCATGGTCGGCTCGGGCACCAGGAAGGCCCGCGCGATCTCGGCCGTGGTCAGCCCGCCGAGCAGCCGCAGCGTCAGGGCGGTCCTGGCCGCCGGGGAGAGGGCCGGGTGGCAGCAGGTGAAGATCAGCCGCAGCCGGTCGTCGTGCACGGGGCCCTCCTCTCGCGCCGGTTCCCGGTCGGCCCGCAGCAGCGCAGCCTGGTCGTGGTGGTCCGCGCGGGAGGACTCGCGGCGCAGCCGGTCGATCGCGCGGTTCCGCGCCGTGGTGATGATCCAGCCCGCCGGGCTCGGCGGCACCCCGTCGGCCGGCCAGCGCCGTACCGCCGTGGTGAACGCGTCCTGGACCGCCTCCTCGGCGATGTCGATGTCGCCGAAGGAGCGGACGAGGACGGCGACGGCGCGGCCGTACTGCTCGCGGAAGACGCGGGCGACCTCCGGCTCGGGCGCCGCCCCCTTTCGCGGCCCGTACGCCGCCCGTGGCTCCGGCCCCTCGTACGGTGGCCGTCGCTCCGGCTCGCGCGTCATGCCGACGTCACTCGGACGGCCCGTACCGGAGGGGCCTGACCTCGATCGGGAGGGTCGTCGCGCGGGCGAGCGCGCGGCCCCACGCGAGGGCGGCGTCCAGGTCGGGCGCCTCGACGATCGTGAAGCCGCCGAGGTGCTCCTTGCCCTCGACGTACGGGCCGTCCGTGGTCAGGATGTCGTCGCCCTTGTGCCGCAGCACGGTGGCCGTGCCCGCGGGGAACAGGCCCGCGGCGAAGACCCAGGCCCCGGCGGCCTTCATCTCGGCGTTGAGCGTGTCGAGGTCGCGCCGGATCGGGGCGAGGAATTCGGCGGACGGCGGCTCGTCGGTGTCGGGCTGGTAGACGCTGAGCAGATACTGCGGCATGGGGTGCCTCCCGGGTCCGTACCGGGCTCCTGCCCGGTTCCTGCGGCCGGTGCGCCGACCGGCTCTCACTGTCCATACGAACGGGTCGGGCCCGGATCGACATCTCGGCTGTTGTTGAATGGTGGACGGCCCGCCGCCGACCGAGGGCGTGCCCGGTGAGGTCCGGCCCGAGGTGAGGCAATCAACAGGTGAGTGCGCGTCCCGTGTCCCTGAGGAGTCTGATACCGGCGGTCTTCCTGCCGGTCCTGATCTTCGAGACGGGCGTGGGCGCCCTCGCTCCGGTGCTCGCGCTCAGCGGCAGAGCGCTGGGCGCGAGCGTCGGCAGCGCCGGGCTGGTATTGGCGCTGCTCGGCGTCGGGCAGATCCTCGGCGACGTGCCGGCCGGCGCGCTGGCGGCCCGGCTCGGCGACCGCAAGGCGATGCTGGTCGCCTCCGGGGTCACGGCGGTGACGCTGTCCGGCTGCGCGCTGGCCCGCAGCGTGTGGCAGCTCGCGGCGGCCGTGACCGTCACCGGCGCCTCCAACGCCGTCTTCATCCTGGCCAGACAGTCGTATCTCACCGAGGTCGTGCCCACCGGGCTGCGCGCGCGGGCGATGTCCACACTCGGCGGCATGTCGCGCGTCGGCGCCTTCGTCGGGCCGTTCCTCGGCGCGGCCGTGCTCACCAGGTTCCCGGTGCACGACATCTACTGGCTGGCGCTGCTGTGCACGGCGGTGACGGTCGTGGTGCTGCTGACCGTGCGCGATGTCGCGGACCCGGCGGCGGGGGCCGTACGGGAGACCGCCTCGGTACGGTCGGTGCTGCGCGGCCACCGCCGGGTCTTCCTGACGCTGGGCCTGGCCGTCCTGCTGGTGGCCTCGGTCCGCGCGACCCGGCAGACGGTGCTGCCGCTGTGGGCCGACCATCTGGGTCTGAGCCCTTCGTCCACCAGTGTGGTCTTCGGGATCGCGGGGCTGGTCGACACCCTGACCTTCTACCCGTCGGGGCAGGTGATGGACCGGGCGGGCCGCCTGTGGATCGCCGTGCCGTCCATGGTGGTGCTGGGCTGCGCGCAGGCCGCGCTGCCGCTGACCCACAGCCTGGCGTCGCTGACCGTCGTCGCCATGCTGATGGGCTTCGGCAACGGGATCGGCAGCGGCATCCTCATGACCCTCGGCGCCGATGTCGCGCCGCCGCGCGCCCGCTCGCAGTTCCTCGGTGTGTGGCGGCTGTGCGCGGACTCCGGCGCGGCGGGCGGCCCGCTGGTCGTCTCGGCCGCCGCCGCCCTCGGCAGCCTCGCGGCCGGGATCGCCCTCATGGGCGCGGTCGGCCTCGCGGCGGCGGGCGCGCTGCTGCGCTGGGTGCCGCGCTATTCGGCCTACGCGACAACCGGTACCCGCCGGTTGAGCACACGGGTCGCGGGCGGCGCGGCCCCCGCCCCCGTACCCGAGCCGCGCCCGCCGGGGGACGCGTCCGGGCAGCCGGAGCATCCGGTCCGGGGCAGGGGCGAACCTCCGCGTACGTGAGGGCCGCCCCCTCGTACGCGGAGCGGACGGCGGCCCGCGGCGTGCCCACGTACCCTGGTCAGACCGCCCGTTCGGCCAGGAACGCCTCCCAGGTGCGCTCGCCGACGGTGGCGCCCTCGGTGGTCAGATTCTCCCCGTCCCGGTACACGCGCCCGGCCTTGCCCGGCATCGGGACCGGCATGATCGGGCGGCGCTTGCCGACCGCCTGGAGGTAGCCGCGGGCCGCCTCGGCCAGCGTGTAGACGGTGGGTCCCACCATGTCGGGGACCCGCCCCGCGGGCTCGGCGAGGGCCAACTCCACCATGCGGGCGGCGACTTCGCGTGAGTCGACCGGCTGGAGCCGCATCACGCCGGGGATCGGCAGCACCGGCAGCTTGGCCATCTTCCCGATGACGGTGAAGGCGAACTCGTGGAACTGCGCGGCGCGCAGCGTCGTCCACGGCAGCCCGGACTCGGCCACCATCCGCTCGGCGGCCAGTTTCACCTTGAAGTAGCCGAGCGGGACCTTGTCCGCCGCGACGACCGAGATGTAGACGAAGTGCCGTACGCCCGCGGCCGACGCGGCGGTCAGCAGGGCGCGGGTGGACTTGTCGTCGCTCTTCGCGTCGCCCGCGAGGTGCAGGACGGTCTCGATCCCGTCCACCGCCGCGTCGATTCCCTCGCCCGTGAGCAGGTCGCCGGTGACGTACTCGACGCCGCCGTCGGACGCGTGGGCCGTACGGCTCAGCACCCGGGGTTTGGTGCCCGCCTCCGGCAGGAGCGGGATCACGTGCCGCCCGAGGGTGCCCGTACCGCCGGTGACCAGGATGGATGCTGTCATGACGTCTTCTCCGTGTTCGTCTGGCGAGTCGTCCGGCGGTCTCGTTCGGAGCCGGAATCCGATGGTCTGTCGCGGGGCCACCGTGGGGAACACGGCGGGGAGACCGCAGGTCCCCACTAGCTGAGGCCGCCGTCCGCGCGGAGATTCTGGCCGGTGAGCCAGCGGGCGGCGGGGCCGGCGAGGAAGGCGACGACGTCCGCGATGTCGGCGGGGCGGCCCAGGCGGCCGAGCGGGGTGAGGTCGATGAGCGGCTGGAAGTCCGCACCCGGGTTGGCCTCGCGCAGGAGGTCGGTGTCGGTGGCGCCGGGCGAGACCGTGTTGACGGTGATGCCGCGCGCGCCGAGCTCGCGGGAGGCCACGCGGGTCAGTTGCTCGATCGCGCCCTTGCTGGCCGCGTAGGGCGCGTTCCCGGGCGCCGGGCGGAGCGTGTTGAGGGTGGAGATGTTGACGACACGGCCGTCGTCGCGCAGGTGCCTGGCCGCGTAACGCATGGTCAGGAAGGTGGACTTGGCGTTGCCCGCCATCACGCGGTCGTACATCTCCTCGTCGGTGTCGGCCAGGGGCGCGGGGGTGATGCTCAGCGCGGCGTTGTTGACCAGGATGTCCAGGCCGCCGAGGTGGCGGTCGGCGGTGGCCATCAGCCGCTCGGCGGCGCCGGGTTCCACGAGGTCGGCCCGGAGCGCCCGCGCGGTCCCGCCCGCCTCCTCGACGGTGCGTACGACATCGGCCGCGGCCTCGGCGTCGCGCGCGTAGCCGAACACCACGTCCGCGCCGTCGCGTGCGAGCCGTTCCACGATCGCCCGGCCGATGCCCCGCGAACCGCCGGTGACCACAGCGGTCTTGCCCTTGAGCACGGTCATGCAGCCCTCCCCCGGCGGCCGTTGCGGCCGCGGTCTCCGCCCCAGAACCTACGCCGGTCCGTACCGGCGCGGAACAGGGCGCGCCAAGGGCGGTGCGAGCCGCGCTCACCCCGGGAGGCGGTCGCCGCCCGTGTCGCGGTCGGCCCGGTCCCGTGCGAGGGCGGGCACCAGCGACGAGTGGAGGTGGCGGGTGACCCGGCCCGGTGCGGGGGTGCGCGCTTGGTCGGGCGCGGGGACGCGCGCGTGCCCATGGACGTGGTCGCGCACGGTGGCGGGCGGCGGCTGGGCCGCGCGGTCGAAGAGGTGCTCGCCGGTGCGTTCGACGGCGGCGGTGGCGACCGTACTGGCGACCAGCAGCGCGGCCAGTGTCGTGAGGGCCAGCGGGCGGCGGCGCGGCGGGCGGCCGAGCAGGGCGTGCACCCGCGCGGGGACGTCGCTGCCGGTGGCCGCCGCGACGGGCGCGGCTCCGGCGGCCGGGTGCGGCGCGTCGTGCTGGAGCAGCGCCGCGCGGGCGATGGTCCTGGCGACGAGCTGCCGGTCGCCGACGCTGCGGGCGGCGTCCTCGTCCGCCCAGCGCTCGACGGCCTGACCGGCCGCCTTGGCGGTACGGCGCAGCAACGGGTTGACGCCCGCGGCCAGTTCGGCGGCGAGGATCCACCAGACGTGCCGGTGGTTGAGGTGGGAGTGCTCGTGGGCGAGGACGACCTGCCGCTCCTGCGGGGTGAGCGCCCTGAGCAGGCCGGTGGTGATGACGATGCGCGCGGCGGGGGCGGGGGTGGTGAAGGCGTCGGGCCACGCGTTGTCGACGACGAGCACGGGGTCGGCGAGGCGGGGGCCGCGGGCGATCCGGTAGACGGCGGCCAGCGCGCGCAGTCGGCGGACGACGGTGAGCGAGGCGTGCGCGACGGCCGCGGCCAGCAGGACGAGGCTGGCCGCCGCCAGCGGGTCGGGCACGGGGTCGAGGGCGTCGAGGCGCTTGGGCGACCACGGTCCGAGCGCGGCGATCGCGGGCACCTGTCCGAGCCAGGTGAAGCCCAGCTCGCCGAGGACGAACAGGGTCGAGGCGGCCACCGCGAGCGCGGCGGGCACGAGCAGCCGGGTGGCCGTGGCGGGCGGCAGCAGCTTCCCGAGCCGGGGCGCGGTGAGCGCGAACAGCAGGCAGACGAGGGTGGTCGCACAGACGGCTCCGGTCACGCCGCCTCCCCGGTGTCGGCCGCCCGCCGCCGGTCCGGGGGTGCCGGACGGCGTGACGCGGTCGAGCAGGTCGGGTCCTGAGGCGCCGATCCGCGCGACGCGGTCGAGTCGGTCGGAGCCTGAAGCGTCGATCCGCGCGACGCGGTCGAGTCGGACGGGGCCTGGGGCGTCGGCCCGCGCGACGCGGTCGAGTCGGACGGGGCCTGGGGCGTCGGCCCGCGCACGGCGGTCGCGCCCGTCGCGTGCCGCCCGTTCGTCGCGTCCACCGCTGTCAGCACCTTCACCGCTTTCCGTCCGGCTCCGGTCCGTCAGACGGATCGGCCGCGCCGTCGGTTGCCTCGCCGTTCCGGCGACTTTCGGGGCCCGGAGGGTCGAGGAGGCTGCGCAGGAGGTGTTCGTCGGCGGCCTTGAGCGTGCCGACGAAGCGGACCAGCACACCGGCGCGGTCGTCGTCGGCGTCGAGCAGTCGCTGCATGCGCTGCGCGGTGACCTCGGCCGGGTGCGCGGGCGCGGTGTACGCGTAGCCGCGGCCCTCCTGCCGCCGGGTGACCTCGCCCTTGGCGTGCAGCCGGGTGAGCACCGTCATCACCGTCGTGTAGGCCAGCTCCCCGCCGAGCGCGTCGCGGACCTGCGCCGGGGTCATCGGTCCTGCGCCCGCGGCAAGCACGGCCTGGATGTCGCGTGCCAGACTGCCGCGGCTCCGGCGCTGAGGGGCCATCGGTGATCTCGTCTCCCCTTATTACGCTACTACAAGGTCTGTAGTAGCTTCCGGTTCCGGGTGGTTACTACAAGGAGTGTAGTAACCACCGGCATCACGGCGTCCCGGAGCACCGGGCCGCCGACCGGGAGAGGGCCGACAGGGAGTGGCCGCCATGGACCGTTCGCCATGCGGATGACAGGGCCGGGCGTGTGCGTCGTCGTCATCGCCCGCGACGACGCGGAAACCGTCGGCGCCGCCGTACGGTCCGCGCTCGCGCAGGGCGCGGCCGTCACCGAGGTCGTCGCGGTGGACGACGCCTCCCGCGACCGGACGCCCGACGTCCTGGACGCGCTGGCCGCCCGCGAGCCCCGGCTGCGCGTCGTGCACCGCGCCGAGAACAGCGGCGGTCGCGGCACGCCCCGCAACGACGGCGTCGCGGTCGCCACCGCCGAGTACGTGATGTTCCTCGACAGCGACGGCGTGCTGCCGGACG
The DNA here is from genome assembly GCF_055558595.1 of Streptomyces sp. NPDC025721. Lineage (NCBI taxonomy): Bacteria > Bacillati > Actinomycetota > Actinomycetes > Kitasatosporales > Streptomycetaceae > Streptomyces > Streptomyces sp. NPDC025721. Next base: position 209,486 of record NZ_JBVHMF010000004.1, read on the forward strand.
GCGCCGTACGCGCGCTGCTGACCGCCGCGGAGACCCACGGCACGCCGGTCACCGTCGGCGTCGCCGTCCGCCGCGAACTGCCCGGCGGCCGTGAGGTGCGCTGGCAGCCCGCGCTCTACCGCGAGGCCGCCGTCCTCGCGTCCCCCGAGGACCATCCGGAGCTCCTGCGCGACACCCTGTGCGTCAACAAGCTCTACCGGCGCGCCTTCCTCGACCGGCACCGGCTCCGCTGCCCCGAAGGCACCTTCGCCTACGAGGACTTCGTCTTCACCGCCCGCGTCCTGACGGCGGGACCGCCGATCGCCGTCGTGCCCGACACCGTCTGCGTCCGGCGGGCGCGCCGCGAGGCCGGGGAGCCGGTCGCGCCCGCCCGCCGGGACATCGGCGACTGGGCCGCCCGCGTCGCCGCCCACCGCCAGGCCGTCGACGTCTTCACCGCCGCCCGCCGCCCCCTGCTCGCCGCCGCCTGCCGCACCAAATTCCTCGACGACGACCTGTGCCTGTACGTCCGCGAACTGCCCGGCCGCGACCCCGCGTACCAGCGCGCGTGGTGGAGACTGGCCCGCGCCTACCTGGCCTCCTTCACCGACGCCGAGCGGGCCGCGGCGGCGGCCCCCGCCCGCTGGATCGCCGCGGTGGTGCTGGCCGGTGACGCCCCGCGCGACCTGGCCCGGCTCGCGCAGCTCGCGGCGGACCCGGCCAGACTGGCCCCGCCGTACGCGCGGACGTCGGCCGGTCCCGTCTGGTCGGACGGCCTGCGCGACGTCAGGCTCGACGGGCTCGGCCAACTCCCGCTCGACGCACTGCCGTTGACGGTGGACGGCACGCTGTTCACCGGCCGCCACGGGCGCCTGCGGCTGCGAATCCGCGATCTGTACGGCCGCCTCGCCGCGGTCGGCGGCCCGGTCTCCGTGGAGGTCGACGTCATCGCGCGGGACGGCGCGGAACCCGCCGTCACCACCACGGCCACGGCGTACGACGAGTGCGGTCGCTGGCGCGCCAGCGTCCCGCTCGACGTGGGCCGGCTCGCCGCCGCGGGCTGTCGCGGCACCCAGACCTGGGACGTACGGGTGCGGCTGCGGTACGCCGACGGCACGGTGACGGCCCCGCTCGCGCCGCGCGCCCAGGACTCGGGGCTGCGGCGCACGGTCACCCCCTGCGGGCGGTACGGCGTCGCGCTGATCCAGGCGTACCGGACGGCGGGCGGTTCGCTGGCGCTGCGCCTGGCACCCGGCGCGCGCGGGGCCTTCGACGTGGCCCTGAGACGGCTGCGGAGCCGGTCGCGTACGACGGCGTCCGCGGTATGAACCCCGGCGGTCGGCGCCGGAGGACGACGAAGCGACGAGATGCCGAAAACTACTACAAAGAACGTAGTAGGATGCGCCGGGAGACGATCCGAGGCATACGAGCAAGCGGGACACGGTGCTGACCTCCTCCTCCGCGGCCATCGACACACCCGCAGCGGCGCCGCCCGCCGGTCCGCCGCGCCGCCCGGCGCTCCGGGCCGCCGCGACACCGCTGGCGGCGCTGCTCGCGGCGGCCGTCTCCATGGGTGCCTACTGCCTGGCGCTGGCCGTGCACGGGACGTATCCGTTCGGACCGAGATCGCGGGCCGTCAACGACCTCGGCAACCAATTCGTGCCGTACCACGCCCACTTGTGGGACCTGATGCACGGCCGCGCCACCGGCGACCTGATCGTCAACTGGGGCAGCGGATACGGCGTCCCCTTCCTCGCCGACTTCTTCACGTATCTGATGAACCCGTTCTCCTGGCTGGTCGGGCTCTTCCCGCGCGACGCCGTCAACGCGGCCGTCTTCACGGCCACGGTGCTGAGCATCGGACTCGGCGCGGCCCTGATGACGGTCTGCCTCGGCAGGCTGCGGCCGGGCTCGCCGTGGCTGCGCGCGCTGCTCGCGGTCGGCTACGCGGTGAGCACCTGGACGGTCTCGGACGGCTTCGGCGACCCCATGTGGATGTGGGGCCTGTCGTCCTTCCCGCTGCTCGGCATCGCCTACGACTGGTGTCTGCACGGCCGCCGTTGGGTGCCCGCGACGCTGGTGATCACCCTGTGCTGGGCGGCGAACTTCTACACCGCGGCCATGGCGACCCTCGGCATGGGTCTGGTCCTCGGCGCCCGCCTGCTGCTCGACTCCCGTCCGGTGCGGGACCGTTGGCGCGCACTGCTGCGCGCCGCGGCGGCGACCGCGACCGGCCTGCTGCTGGCCGCGCCCGTGCTGACGGTGAGTTACACCGCCAGCAAGGCGTCCCAGCCCGCCGAGCCCCAGGACTACACGCCGCCCGCCGCCCTCGACTACCTCGCGCACCTGCTGCCCGGCGGCCTCTACCCGTCCGCCCCGCGGATCTCCGTCGGGCTGCTGCCGCTGCTGCTCGTGCTCGCCTTCCCCTTCATGCGGCGGGTGCCGGGCAGGGAACGCGCGGTCTGGACCGGGCTGCTGGTCCTGGTGGCCCTGTCGTACGTCTGGAAGCCGACGGTCCTGCTGTGGCACGGCCTGGCCATGCCCAACGGCAGCCCCTACCGCGCCGCCATCGCGCTGACGTCCATGCTGGTGGCGGTCGCCTGGCTGGCGCTCTCCCGCAGGCCACGCCCACGTGAACTGCTCGCGGGCGGGGCCGCGTTGGCGGTCCTGCTCGCCGCGGTGAGCGGCGGCCACTACTTCACGCGCGGCGAGTGGATCCTGATCCTCGCCGACAGCGCCCTCGTCCTCGGCCTTCTGCTGCTGCTCGCCCGCCACCGGACCGACCGCCGGGTACGTATCGGCGTGTTCGCCGCGCTGACCTGCTCGGTCTTCCTCGCCACCGCCTACAGCGTCTTCTCCGTCAGCGTGATCAGGGACGACAACCCCCGGTGGACGCCGAGGGAGACGATCAGCGCCGCGTCGCTGACCGCGCACGCGGCGGTCGGCGCGCGGGACGACTGGCCCGCGACCCGCACCGACCCCGGTCCGCACCAGTACACCGCCAACGACCCGCTGCTGCTCGGCGGCGAGGGCGGCTCGTACTACAGCAGCTATCTGCCCGCGCGGACCGCGGCCACCCTCCAGGCCCTCGGCTCCGCCTGGACCATGAGGGGCCGTCACATCTACGGCCTCGACGACCCGGTGGGCCGGGCGATCATGGGAGTGAGCAGTTCCCTCGGCATTGTGCCCGGCGCGCCGAGCGCCGTCGCCCAGCACACCGCGCCCGCTCCCCCGATCGTCACCCTCAGGCCCGGCGCGGCCTTCGACGGCGCCGTCCGCGACACCTCGGTCTTCGCCCGGCAGCAGCGCGTGCTCGGCGCCCGGGTCTACCGCGTGCCGCTGCTCTCCCCCGCCTCCGGGCCCCGGCCCGTCCCCGAGCCGAACGGCACCTGGCGGCTGCCGGGCAACGCCAAGGGCGCGGCCTGGACGTCGTTCACCGCGACCTGCGCGCCGGGCACCCTCGCGTATCTGTACGCGCCCTGGTTCTCCGGCCCGGTCCGCGCGAACGGCGCCGAGTACCGGGCGGTCGGCGTCCACGACCTGGCCGCCAACGGGATCATGCCGCTCGGCGCCGTGCCCGCGAGCGGCCGGATCCGGCTGGCGCTGGGCACCACCACCGCGCAGGACATCCCCCGGTTCCCGGTCGGCTGCCTCGACCAGGGCGCGCTGCGGCGCGCGGTCACGAAGCTGCGGGCCACCGGCCCGGCCGAGGTCACGGCGGGCGGCCACACGATCACGGCCGCCTTCCGCCGGGGCGGCCACGGCACCGCGGTCCTCGCCGTGCCCGCCGTGACCGGCTGGCGCTGTTCGGTCGACGGCGGCGCGTCGACGGCCCCCCGCACCCTCGGCGGCCTCATCGCCGTGGATCTGGGCGGCGGTTCGCGGGTCTCCTGCTCGTTCCGCACACCCGGTCTGAACGCCGGGCTCCCGGCCTCCGGCCTCGCCCTGGCCGTGCTGCTCGCGGTCGGCGTCGGCGGCCGGTTCCGCGACCGCTCGGGGCGCGACGGCTCCTCGGGTACCGCCGGACGCACCCTCGCACGACGGCTCTTCCCCCAACGCCCCACGCGAGACGGGCTCTTGGACGGGTCCGCGCTCCGCGGAACCGCCCTCGGTCTCCGTCGCCCCGGGAGGCGCGCATGACGAAGCTCTCGGTCGTCGTGCCCTGTGACGACGAGGAGGCGGTCATCGACCGCTTCGACGCGCGGACCCGTGCCGTGCTCGGCGTGCTCTCCGCGGCCGGGGTCACGGTGGACGCGCTGGTCACCGGGGTCGACGCGCCCGGTTGTGTCACCCTGGTCGCCATCGTCGTGGGCCTGGGCGGCGTCCAGATGGTGATGCCCGGCCTGATCGGCGAGTACATCGGCCGGATCTCCTACGAGACCAAGCGGCACCCGCACTTCCTGGTCAAGGAGGCCCGCCATCCGTCGTCGCTGGCGCCGGAACGGCTGGACGCCCTCCGGCACCGGCGGCAGCGGGAGTTCCGGCACGGCAGGGTGATCTGACGGTGTATCACCCTGTCGCGCCGCGGCCCCCGCTGCCGCCGCGCCGACACCGCACGCCCGCACGGGCCCGTAGTTCGGGGCCGTCGACCGTCAACTTTTGCGTTTCCACGCCTGGTTGCTGCCGCCGTTGCACGGGTGGAGCTTGATCGGAGTGCCGTCGGAGGTCGCGGCCATCCATACGTCGACGCACAGGCCCGACTGGTCGCCGCGGATCACGCCGCCGCTCAGCGTGAACTGCTGCGCCGGATTGCCGCTGCAATAGGCGATCTGGACGATCGTCCCGTCGTCCGTGCTGCCCCAAGCGGCGTCCATGCACAGGCCCTTGCTGCGGATCGTGCCGTCGGAGGCGAAGGTCCACTGCTCGTTGACGTTGCCGTTGCAGGTCCACAGTTGCAGGTGGGTGCCGTCCGAACCGGCCGAGGCGTTCAGGCACTTGCCCGACCCGCCGCTGACCAGGAAGTCGCCGACCCTGGCCGGAGCGGGCGGCGCGGCGGCCTTGGTCGCCTTCGCCGGCGGCTTGGCGGTCTGCCTGGTCGCCGGGCTCGTGGCCTTCTTCGTGGCCCGGGTGCGCGGGGCTCCGCCCCCTGATCCGGCCGAGCCCCCCGAACCGCCGGAACCGCTGGAGTTCCCGGCGGGCGGGGCGGCGGCGTGCTTGGCCGCGGGCGGCCTGGTCGTCGGCGGCGGGCTCGTCGTGGTCACCGCCGCCTCGGGGGTGGTGGCGGTGCTCGACGGCGTCGCGCTCGGCGACTGGGTCCGCGCGGCGGCGACCACCGTGTCCGACGTACGGCCGCCGTCCCCGCCGTTGTCGCCGCCGAGAGCGCCGAGCAGCGGGACGACGAGCACGCAGACGGCCGTCACCGCCGCCGCGCCGCCGATCGTGCCCCACACGCGCACGCCGGGCACCAGGCCGCGGCGGGGCACGGAGGCGTGCTCGGCGAAGGTGGCGGAGAAGTCCGAGGCGGCGGGCGGCGGCGCGGACGCGGGCTTGTCCAGGGCGGGCGGCGGGAGGTCGGGCGTCGGCACGGGGGGTCTCCGGGGGGATGTCGGGCGCGGGGGCGGGGTGTTCGCTCGGGGCCGGGGTGTTCGCTCGGGGCCGGGGCCTCGGCGTCTCCTCAGAGTCTGAGGACGGGGCGGGCGACGGCGGGTGCCGCGGACAGGGCCACGGACTGCGGCGGCAAGTCGTCGGCTTCGAGGGCGACCAGGTCCTCGGCGCGCGGATCGGCCAGTTCCGCGACGCGTTGCGCCTGACGTTCCGTCATCTCCTGGAACACCTGGCGCGCGGAGCGGCCGTTGCCGAAGCCCTCGCCGCGCGGCATCCGGTCGAAGAAGCCGCTCAGTTCCGCGCGGGCCTTCTCGGTGAGTTCGTAGCGGTGCTCGGCCGCCTGGTGCTCCACGATCGAGACGAGTTCCGCCGCGTCGTAGTCCACGAAGTGCAGGGTGCGGCTGAAGCGGGAGGACAGGCCCGGGTTGGAGGAGACGAAGCGGTCCATCTCGGTGGGGTAGCCCGCGGCGATCACCACGATGTCGTCGCGGTGGTCCTCCATGAGCTTGACGAGCGTCGAGACGGCCTCGGTGCCGAAGTCGTTGCCGCTGTGCAGCGGCGACAGCGCGTACGCCTCGTCGATGAACAGCACGCCGCCCAGGGCCTGTTGGAAGGCTGCGGTGGTACGCGGCCCGGTGTGGCCGACGTACTCGCCGACCAGCGCGCTGCGGTCGACCTCGATCAGGTGGCCGCGGCGCAGCAGGCCGAGCGCCTTGAGCAGACGGCCGTAGAGCCGGGCGACGGTGGTCTTGCCGGTGCCGGGGTTGCCCGCGAAGACCAGGTGGCGGCTGAGCGGCGGCGCGGGCAGCCCGGCCTCCTGCCGTCGCCGTACCGTCCGCATCAGCTTGACCAGCGAGCCGACATCGCCCTTGACGCCGTCGAGGCCGACCAGCGAGTGGAGTTCGGCGAGCAGGTCGTCCAGATCCTCCTCCGGCGCGTCCGGGTCCGGTCCGTCGTCACCGGGTGCGCCGGGCGGGGCCGTCCCGGACGGCGACGCGGGCAGGCCCGCGGCCCGGCCCGCCGCTCCCCCGCCGAGCTGCGGAATCGTCGGCCGCCGTACGTCGTAGGAGACGCAGTCCTCGAAGGCGGGCCGCGCTCCCTCGTCCTGGCCCAGATCCTCGGCGCAGTCGCGGACCCGGCAGCGGCGGAAGACCGGGGCGGCGCCGCGTGCCACGTGGAGGGCGGGGAAGCCCGCGCCCGCGACCTCGCAGGAGGTGAAGGTGCCGCCCGCGTCCTCGGCGAGGTAGATGCCGTTCTTCGCGGGCGCGTCGATGAAGACCCCGCTGACCTCGGGGAACGCGCCGGTCCACACGACGATCGCGGAGCCGGCGCTGCTTTCGACGGAGCCGCCGTCGACCCGCGCGGTGCCGCCGGAGTCGACCACGATCCCGGCCGCTCCCGCGGCGACGACCCGCACGTGGGAGAGCCGTACGCCGCCGCCCGCGCCGACCTCGACACCGGTCTTCGCGGCGCGCAGCACTGTGCAGTGCTCCAACTCGGTGCCCGCGGCGGAGACGGCGTGCACTCCGGTCGCGGTGTCGGTGAGGCGGCAGCCGCGGGCGGTGAGGGTCGCGGTCTGCGCGGTGTGCAGGCCGGTCATGGCGATACGGGACAGGCCGCATTCGGTGAGGTCGGCGTGCGCGGTGCCGACGGCGTGCAGGCCGTGCTCGGCGCTGTCGCGTATCCGGCAGTCGAGCAGGGCGGCTTGGGCGGCGTCGGCGAGGTGGACGGCGCTGTAGCCGGTGCCGGAGATCGCGCAGTCGGCGAGGCGGGCCGTGGCGGCGCCGAGGACCAGCAGGCCGTTGGCGCGGGAGTCGGTGACCGCGCAGCCGGTGGCGGCCAGCCGCGCGGCGTCCTGGGCGACGAGACCGCTGGTGACGGAGCCGGTGATCCGGCAGTCGGCGATCTCGGCGGTGGCGGAGCCGGTGAGGCGGATGCCGACCGCGCCCGCGCCGGTGACGCGGGTGTCGCCCGCGACGAGCGCCGCCTCGTCCTCGACGAGCAGTCCGCTGCCGCCGGTCCCTTCCAGCGCGCAGTCCACCAGTGCGGCGGCGGCCCGGCCCCGGATCCGCAGGCCCGTGCCGGTGCAGTCGCGTACGCGCAGCCGCTCGGCGGAGAGCCGGGCGGTGCCGGACAGGACGACCGCGGTGCCGTCGACGGCCTCGATCCGCAGGTCGTCGGCGCGGGCGCGGGCGGTGCCCGACAGGTGCAGACCCGCGCCGCCCGCGCCCGCGATCCGGCAGCGCAGCAGGAGCAGCGCGGGTCCCCGTTCGCGGGTCGGGGCCGGATCGGGGTCGGGGTCGGCGTCGAAGTCCAGGCCGTCGGGGTCGGGGACAGCCAACTCCCCTGTTCCGTGCATCCCTTGGGAGCCGTCGTCGGCGTCCGTGCCCGTCACCTCGACCCGGCCGCCGAGGACCACGCAGTCGTGCAGCGCCAGCGTCGAACCGTCGGTCACCCGGACCGCCGCCTCTCCGGGGCCGGCGCCGCGCAGGGTGAATCCGTGCACCGCGCAGTGCGCGTCGGCCACGGTCAGCGCGGGCGTTCCCTCGGCCGCCGGGTACAGCGTGACGCTGCCCGCGCCGTGTTCGGCGCGCAGCACCACCGGCCGGTCCACGGTCAGCGACTCCCGGTACTCGCCGGGCTCCACCAGGACGGTCGCGCCGGGCCGGGCGGCGCGTACGGCGGCGGCGATCGTACGGTGGGCGCCGCGTCCCTTGGCGGCGACGTGGACGGTGTGGGCGGTCGTACGCTCGGTGGTCACGGTTGCGGCTCCCCGCTGGTGTCGGAGGTGCCGGTGCCGGTCTCGGCGGTGCCGGTGTCGCCGTAACCGCCCTGGTACCACCAGGGGTTGATGGCGGCGCGGTACCAGTTGGTGAGCTGGGAGGTGAAGACCTTCTCGGGGAGCTTCCAGCCGAACTGGAGGAAGAACTCGGCGAAGCCCTGCCGATGGAAGAGCCGGCTGCCGCCGCCCATGATGAACAGGTTCTTCATGGCGCCGACGCTGACCGCGCCGGTCATGCCGGAGACGGCGTTGATCAGACCGTCCAGGGCCGCGGCTCCGCCGCTGAGGTAGACGGTGTCGCCATTGGCGTCGGTGATGCCGAACACCGAGGCGTTCATGCTGCCGTTGACCCACGCGGCGAGCGTGGAGGTGCCCGCGTTGTAGCCGAAGTCGTACATGCCGCCGCGCCAGCGGGTGGGCGCCTCGTTGCCCGCCCACTCGTTGGACCAGTGCTTGTCGTGGTTCATCGGCTTGCGGTACCAGGGCTTTCCGCTGTCGGTGTTGGCCAGGCCGTTGCGCCAGTCGCCGGTGCGCTGCAACCCGCTGATCTTGTTGTCGTGGACGAGGCTGCCGACGGCGGTCTTGATGCCCGCGCTGACGCTCGCGTTCGCGAACGCCTTGAGCGCGTCCTTCCCGGAGAACGGCCTGTTCTGGATGTCCGCGACGATCGCGTTGACGGCGAGATTCGCGGTGAACTCCAGGACGAATTCCTGGAAGAGTTCGATGGCGGCCTTCTCCATGACCAGCTTCCACTGCGGCTGGTAGAGGCCGTCGCCGATCCGGGAGATGTCCAGGCCGCTGAGGTCGGTCTTCCACTGCATGCGGTTGGGCTCGCGCAGCCGCCGTCCCCAGCCGCGCAATTCGGCCGCCGGGCCGCGGAAGTCGACGCCGCGTCCGGTGAGTTGGAGGCGTCCGAAGGTGTCCGCCTCGAAGATGTAGCCGCTGTCGGAGCCCTGGGCGTGGATGACGCCGTTGCCGTCGTGCCGTACCCACTGGCCGCGCCAGGCGTCGGTGGTCAGGATCTGGTTGGTGCCGACGACCTTGCTCTCCACGACGGCCGCGTTGTGGTCGAACTCCTTCCAGACGTTCAGGTTCACGGGGTTGGGGGCGCCGGGGCCGAGGCGGGCGCCGTCGGGCAGGTACTCGCGCACGCGTCCCGTGGTGCTGGTGGTGGGCACCTCGCGGACGGTGATCGGCGCGGCGCCGCCGCCGAGGTCGACCCGGTCGCGGAAGAACCGGGCGCCGGTGAACCAGTCGTCCACGTACGCGCCGGCCCCGCCGCCCGCGCGCGGATTCCACCACTGGCGGGTGCCGACGCCGTGGAAGTCCACGGCGTTGCCGAACGCGTCGTACTTCGCCCAGCGCCACTGGTGGCTGCCGTCGGGGTTGGTGACGCGCCAGGAGTCCACGTGCTCGCCGCCGCCGAGCATGTCCCGGCCGCGGATCGCCACCGGGCCGTTGTCGGTGCGGAGATACGCGCGGAAGGAGTCGTCGAACGGTGTGGCGCCGTTGAAGCCGCGGCCGAACTCGGTGAATCCGGTGGTGCGGTTGCCCGCGCCGTCGAGTCCGTCCCAGGCCCAATGGCGGGTGTCGGTCCGGCCGTTGTAGCCCGACCAGTCCCAGTGCCGGGAGCGCGGCGCGGTGGTGGTGACGGTCGTCGGGCCGTGTCCGTGGCCGGGCCGCAGGTCGGCGCCGGGCCAGGTCCGTACGTCGCCGATGGGCGCGCCGTGCACGTTCTTGGTCAGGGCCGGGCCGCCGTTGCCCTCGAAGGCGCCCGCCCGCACGCCCGGGCCGCCGTCCAGGACGGTCCCGGCGGCCGGGACCGGCTGGAACTCCACGACGGTGCCGTCCGCGTAGCCCGCGCGCGCCACCCGGGTCGGGGCGGCGTCCGCGCCGTACCAGTCGCCGCCGGTGAAGGCCCCGTTGTGGTCGACCTTGAAGTGGTCCTCCCAGATCCGGCCGCCGGGCGCGCCGGGCGTCTCGATCCGGTAGCCGGAGAGCTTCCCCGCCCCCTCGGTCCACGGCATCCGGTGGGCGACGGGGGCGACGCCCGCGGGCAGCGTGACGGAGTCGCCGACGGTGAGGGTGTTGCCGTGGTCCAGCTTGAACGTGCCGCGCGTCAAGGTGCCGTCCGCCGCGATGTCCAGCACGTTGTCGTTCATGGCGGTGAAGCGGAAGCCGTGGGTCTCGGCGCCGGTCGCCAGATCCGTCCTGGTCCACTTCGACATCTGGAAGCGGGTGTCGCCCTTGAGGAAGCCGTGCGTGTCCCACACGGCGTCGCCGATGCCGATGAGATGCTTGCGAACCCACTGCGGCGGGCGCTGCTCGGACCAGCGCCGGACTTCCAGGAGTTGGTTGTCCGGCAGCTTCTCCAGGGCTCCGGCCGGCTTGCCGTGCTCCGACTGCTCCTTCCACAACTGCCTCGTGGCATTCGCCCCGTTGGGGTCGATGGTGACCGTCTTGGGCAGGTGCCCGTTGGCCGGGTCGAGCACGGCCTCGCGGTAGTGGTTGGCGTGGGACTGCGGCAGGTGCGCGGGGCCCCACTGGCGCTGCACGACGATGTCGTCGCCGCCGAGCCGCAGATGGTCGGTCCAGCCGCCGTCGGCGTCCATCGTGCGCCTGCCGCCGAGCACCGGCCGGTGGTGGGCGTCGTAGCGCACCCACGACCAGTCGCCCGCGCCGTCGCGGACGCCGAGGACGCCGCCGCCGTCGATGCCGGTGCGGAACTCGTGGACCAGGGTGCCGTGGTGGTCGATGCCCCGCCACGCCTTGCCGTCCAGCGTCCCGACGTTGCGCAGGCCCCAGTTGGTGACGTTGCCCGCGTTATCGGTGTGCGTCCAGCGGGTGTTCTGGCCGGAGAGCCTGCCGAAGCCGCTCGCGTCGGTACGGCGGAGGGAGTCGAGGAAGCCGCCGGTCGCCAGCGGCCGGCGTTCGAAGACCTCCACGGCGCTCTTGCCGGGCTTGGCGACCAGCTTGACGTGGCCCGCGTCGGTGGCCACGTCGACCGTCCCGGAGTGCAGCAGGCCGCGCCCGGCGCCCGTGAAGGGGGCGTCCGCGACGGTGTCCATGAGCTGCCAGGTCTTCGCGTTCGGCGTGAAGGTGAGGACGAACCGCTGTCCCGGCACGCGGACGCCGTCGCGCGTGACGTTGATCGCCTGCTGGTGGATGCCGCCGTCCGCGCCGAACTGCCGGTACTCGCCGCCGCGTACGCCCGCCGTGCGGTCCGTGACGCGCCAGCCGTCGCCGTGCGGCGCGAAGTGCGGCAGCGGTACGCCGTTGGCGTCGATCGCGAGCCGCTGGGCGGCGCCCATGGTGCCGGGCGCCGGATGGCGGGTGACGCCGAATTCGTGCAGGGGCGCGCCGCCGGGGCCGTGCAGCATCACGGCGTGATCGCCGAGGTGGCCGCCCGCGTGGTCGTGCGTCCAGTAGTCGCCGCGGCCGGTGTCGGTGACGCGGATCGTGGCGGGGTTGCCGGTGGCCGGGTCGAGGTCGACGCGTACCGCGTGGTGCGGCACCGGCTGCCACGCGCCGTCCAGGTGCCCGGCCGCGCCGCCGCCGACGGGGAAGTCCACGGCGCCGCTCGGTCGGCCGTCCGCGCCCAGGAGTTGGCGGCCGTCCCCGGCCAGCACGTGGTCGGGGCCGAAGCGCTGGTACGTCATGGCCTGTCCCGCGGCACCGGGCCGTTCGACGCGCAGGCCGCCTCCCGCGTGGTCGAAGACCTGGACGCCGCCGGGCCTGACGCCGCCCGCCAGTTCGATGTGCGGGGCGCCGCCGCCCACCGGGCGCACCACGAGCCGCCCGTCCGCCGCGCCGCCGGGCAGCCGCAGCGGCGTACCGGTCTCCACGGCCTGCCCGCCGGTGATGTCGTGGCGGACGAAGGCGCCGTCCGCGCCGTTGCGGTCGATCCGCACGGCGACGGTGGCGCCGGTCGCGTCGGTCTCGCGGACCGGCGTGAAGCCGTGCACGGGCGCGCCGTTGGCGTCGAGGAGCTGTGCGCCGCCGCCCCGGCCGGGCGCGGGGAATTCCACGAAGTGCGGGGCTCCGGTGCCGGTGTGGAGCCCGTGGCCGTCCGCGAGGTGCAGGCCGCCGGAGTCGAAGAGCTGGTACGTGGCGGACGTGCCGGGTGTCGCGGCGCGGTCGACGCGGAAGCCGTCGCCGGGTACGGGCAGCCGGGTGACGGTGGCGCCCGCGTCCACGGCGCCGCCGGTGACCAGGTGGTGGGTGGCCGCGCCCGTCCGGTCGAAGGTGACGGAGACGCCGGTGCCGAGCGGCGCCTGCGGGCCGCGCAGCGGGACGGTCTCGGCGCGCAGCGATCCGTGCGAGTCGAAGGTCTGCCGGATGCCGGTGTTCACGTCGTGGACGGACAGTCCGCCGCCGTTGACCTGGACGACCTGGTGGGTGGTGGCGGTGAGGTCGTTGCCCGCGCCGTCGAGGAGCCTGATGTCCACGCCGTTGACGTGGTAGCCGATGCTGACACTGAGGCCGTGCGGCAGGCCGGTCGGGCCGCTCAGCGGCACCGACTCCTCGATGAGACGCCCGCCTTCGGCGCCCTCGACCCGGATGACGGGCGGCGGCACCGCGCCGCCGAGGAGCCGGGGCCGCTCGCGCAGCGACTGGAGGTTGAGGTCGGTGATGTGCTGGTCCATCGCGGCCGGGTTGATGCCGTGCTCGCGCAGGCCGCGTACCGCGACGTTGAACTGCTGCTGGGCGGCGGCCAGTTGGGTCCTGATCTCGGTGACGGCGCGGGATTCGCCGCTGGAGGGCCCGCCGGGCATCGCGCGCAGGTCGTCCAGGTGCTGTTCGAGGCGGCCGAGGTCGTGGCGTGCCAGGACGAAGTCGCCCCAGGCGTCGAAGCGCAGCGGCCGTGACGGGTCGGTCGCCGGGCCGAACAGCGCGCCGATCCGCTCGCTGTCGGCCGACCACGCCCGGTCCAGTTCCTTGGCGGTCAGCCGCGGCGGCGGTCCGCCGAGCCGTACGTCACCGGTCGTGTGCGGGGGCGCGGCGGGCACGGGCGCCGGTTCGGGAGCGGGGGCCGGTTCGGGGACGTGGGCCGGTTCTGGGAAACGCGCAGGGGCGCCCGCGAACGCCTTGTCGCCGAGTCCCGGCACGGCGGTGCCGGCGAAGGCCGGGCCGTCCGCGCCGTGGCCCGAAACCCCGTGGCCCGAAGCGCCGTGGCCAGCTGTGCCGTGGCCGGACGCGGGGTGCGGCAGCGGCGAGGGGCGGCCGAGTGAGCCGTTGTCGAGCAGGTCCATCGCGGCGTCGAAGCGGTGCGCGGGCGGGAGGTCCACGCCCGCCGCGCCGCTTCCGCTGCCGTTGGCCGTGAGGACTTCGGGCCCCTTGCCCTTGCCCGCCCCCGCGCCCGTACCGCCGAGGTCGAAGGTGGTCACCGCGGGCGTACCCGGCATGTGGGTGACGGCCACGGGCGGCGGCATGTGCGTGACCGCGGCGGACGGCGGGACCGCGGCGACGGCGGCGGGCGGCGGCATGTGGGTGACGCTCGCGGGCGGCGGGGCGGAGACGACCGACGCGGGCGGCGGGGTCGCGGTCAGCGCGGTGGTCGGCGGCGGGGTGAGGTCGCTCGCGCTGTGCCCGACGGTGTGGACCGGGCCGAGGTCCACCGAGATGTGCTGGGCGAGCGTCGCCATCGTGTGGCTGTTGGCGATGTTCGCGGCGGTGCCGGTGATGAGCGCGTTGGGGGTCGGCGCCAAGGCGTGCACGGCGACCGGGTTCGGGGTGTGCAGCAGGTCGAGCGCGTTGAAGGAGCCGCCGGTGTGGATGTCGGTGACCACGTGGGTGACGCCGCCGGTGAAGGTCGCGGGGACGTGCCCGGTGACCGGCACGGTCGCCGCGTGGAAGTTCACCGCGCCGTTGGTGGCCAGGTGCGGCAGGGCGGGCGCGGGCACCGTGGGGGCGAAACCGGCGGTGGCGGCGGGCGGCGGCATCGAGACCGCGCCCGCCACGCTCACATTGACGTTGACGGCCGAGGCGGGCGGCGGGGTGGCGATCGCCGCGGCCGGGTTCGTCAGATGGGCACTGGTCACCGGGGTGGTCGGGGTGAAGGCGTGCACGGTCCCGGCGGGCGGGGTGGTCACGACGGCCGCCGGGGTGATGTGCGGGACCCCGATCGAGGAGACCACGGTCTGCGGCGGCACGACCAGGTCGGTGGCCTGCGTGACGATGTGGCTGGGGACGGCGTTGGCGCCGATGCCCGGCACGTGGAAGGAGGGCGCGCCGACCTGGGCGTGCACGCCGGTCGCGCCGATGCCCGCGGTGTTGATGCCGGTGGTGGAGATGTGGATCGGCGGCGGCGGAGCCAGGATCGCGGCGGCGGGCGGCGGCAGCGCGTGCACCCCTGCGCCGACGTCGAAGGTGATCCCGGTCGGGGTGTGCGTGACGTTCGCCCACTCGCCCAGGTGCATCGAGGACAGTTCGGTGATCGGGGTGTCAAGCAGCGCGTCCTTGCCCATGATCGCCTGGAAGCTGAAGGTGATCGAGTCGCTGAATTTGGGCCCGAGGTCGAGGCTGAGCTTGGGCGGGTCGGGGATGAACAGGCCGGGCGCCGAGTGGCCCGCGCCGCCGAACTCCGGCGTCGGCAGGTGGCTGACGCCGCTGCCGACGGCCTGCACGCCGGGCCGTACGATGTCCGCCGCGCCGTACTTGAACTTGCCGAACACACCGCGGTCGACGAGCGCGATCTTCATGGCGCCGAAGACGCCGAACTTCCCGATCTCGTCGCCCTCGGCGGGCAGGAACACCCGCAGCCACTTCGCGCCGCCGAACTCGTTCTTGAAGAACGTCGCACTGCCCTTGCCGAAGTTGGTGACGAATTCCGGAACTCCCTTGAAGAAGGCGGGAATTCCCTTGATGCCGGTGAGGACGGTGAGCGAGCCGACCTTGAAGGCGTTGGCGCCGAGTTGGCCGAGGCCCTTGCCGACGCCCGACAGCCACAGCCCGCCCGCCTTGGTCCAGCTCCCGGTCAGGTGGGCGAGTTCACTGAACGAGGGCAGCGCGACGAACGGCTTGGCGATGCCGGTCATCATGTCCTTGAGGAAGGTCAGGGTAGCGATGCCGCCCGCCTTGATGGCCTGCCAGCCGAGTTTGAAGCCCTTCGCGATCAGCGAGAAGATCGGCACGGCGCGGGTGGTGGGCGCGATCATGCCGAGCGCGGACAGGAACAGGTCGAGCGCGCCGACCTTGCCCTGCGCGAAGTCCACCGCGGTCTTGATGAAGATGGTGAGGTTGACCGCCATCGCGACCAGCGCGATCGGACCGCCGAAGATCAGCGCGGGCAGGATCAGCGCGATGGCGATCCACTGGAAGATCTCCCAGAACTCCGCGCAGCCGGACACCGGCGACTTGATGTTGCCCGACGCCTTGCGCAGCGTGGTGGTGGCGGCGCTCGCCGCGTCCTTCTGCGTCTGACCCGCGTCGCGCGCGGTGCTCGCCAGCGTCTCCAGATTCGGGTCGTCCTTGGCCAGCCCGCGCCCCTGGTCGAGCGCCGCGTCCGCCTTGCTCTGCGCGGTCGACATGGCGTCCGCGTACGTGGTCAGGGCGGTGCTCGACCACTCGAACGCCTCGGCGATGCTCTGTACGAAGCCGCGCAGCCGCCCGCTGATCTGGTCCCGCAGCGCCTCGGCGGTCTCGCCCGAGAACGCCTCAGGCCCGGTCTTGTTGAGGACCGTCTCCATCGCGGTGTCGATCTCCCGGGCGGTCCTGCCCAGGTCGCCGATCGAGGTCGCCACGGTGTGGATCCGCACCGGGTCGCCGGGCGTGGGGTCGCCGCTCACACCGAGCGCGTCCCAGTCCGTGGGGCGTGGCATTCCGGGTCCTCTCCTGCCGTACCGCCGTGTGCCGCGAAGTTCTGCCGCATGTCTCACGTACAAGGAGCCCCGGCGGTTCACTGCGGGAAGTCCCGGACCCACGTCCCGGACCTGGGTGAACCGCGGGGACCGCTGGTACGTGAACATGTCGGACCGGCTGGTTCCGGTGACCCCGGCGGCCCCCGGCGCCCGGCGCCCGTAAGGAGGAGATGGCATTGGTCGACTTCGCGCTCGACTACACCGTTCTGCACACCGCCCGCAACGACCTGCACGAGCTGGCCGACAAGATCGGGCCGACGCTCAAGAACAGCGACTACGCCACGCTCGGCAACGACGACTCGGGCGACGCGCAGGACGTTTTCGGCGACGCCCAGCTCACCGCCGCCTTCAGCACGCTGTACTACCGCTCCAAGCACCCGATGGAGAAGGCCGAGGACGACCTGCGGCAACTCGGGGACACCTTCGGGGCGGTGGCCGACGGCTTCTTCAACATGGACGCGCAGATCGCCGAGGGCGCGGGCATCATGAGCGCCGACATGGGCCTGAGCGACTGGGTCGCCAAGCACAAGGCGTGGCTGGGCCACGACCAGTGGGTCAAGGACCACGACCTGTGGGAGCAGTACCAGGCGAATCCGGACTCCTGCGAGGTCGCGCCGGGCGAGACCGCCCCGGCGTACTGCTCGGCGTCCGACCCGGGGCCCGAGCCCACCGACCCCGGCGCGCCGCCCACCGACAAGACGCTGACCACCGCGGACGGCGGCACCGTACACACCCAACTGACCCTGGACGACGACTACAACGTCGTCACGGAGAAGACCACCGTCACCACCGGCGCGGGTCAGACGTACACCTCGACCACCACGTACCAGGACGACCACCGGTCGTACATCACGGACACCGTCTACGCCGACGGCAGCAAGGCGCACTCCGACGTCCACATCAACGAGGACGGCAGCGGCACCATGGCCGTCACCGACGGTGACGGCAAGGAGAGCGACTACACGCGCACCGGGGCGGGCGCGGAGTGGAAGCTCGTCGGCGACGAGGACGGCGACGGCGTGGTGGACAGCGAGGAAGAACCCGACCCCAGTTACGACTACATCGGCTACTAGCGCCGTCAACCTGCCCGTCAACCCGGCCCGTCAACCCGGCCCGTCAACCCGCGAGGAGCACACCCGCGATGCCCAACATCTCCCTCGACTACGAGAAGATCGAGACCACTTCGTCCAAGCTGGACACCGCCAACGAGAACATCGTCCCGATGCTCAACCAGCTCCGCACCGACGTGAACAACCTGCTGGACGACGGCATGGTCTTCGAGCAGTCCAGCGCGGCGCTGAAGGAGTCGTATGAGAAGTTCAACTCCAGCCTGCTGCTCGCGGTGAAGGGCATCAAGGACTTCGCGGAGCAGTTCCGCGGCATCAAGCAGTCGATGGCGGACAACGACGCCGACCTGGCGAAGAAGATCCGCGACGCCGCCAACGGCTGACGGCCCGTCACGCACCCGCGCCGGGCTTCCCGTTGGTACGGGAGCCCGGCGCTTGTGCGTTTCAGGACGTCTTGAGCGTGGTGACCGGGACCTGCACGGTGAGCGCCGTGACGCCGGGGCCCGAGGTCCAGGCGCGGCCCGCGCGGGCGTGCGACCGTACGGCGCTGATGGACAGCCGGGCGCCGATCAGGTCGCCGTCGGACATGTTGCGCGGGGCGAGGACCAGGCCGCGCCGGGACCGCTTGGCCGCGGTGAGCCAACTGCCCAGGCCCAGCGAGAGGGAGTCGGCGGGACCGGCGGCGAGCAGGCCGATGCCGCGTTCCCTTCCGGAGACCACGATGTCCTTGAGGATCTTCTCCGCGCCGCCCATCGCGACCAGGTCGGCGTCGTCCACGATGACCACGCGCGGTCCCGCCATCGCGTCCAGCGCTTCGCGCACGGTGTCGGCGGACGGGTCGGGCTCGGTCAGCAGCCGGACCTGCGGGTGCCGGGCGAGCGCCCGCAGCGGCGACTCGCGCGGGGTCAGCACCACCAGCGAGGTGCCGCCCGCGAGCAGCGAAACGGCCAGGCAGGCAAGGGTGTTGCTGCGCCCGGAGCCGGGCGGCCCGGCGACGAGGAAGGACGGCGCGCCCTGCGCGAAGTCCACGCCGACCGCGCCCGCGCCGTCGCCGCCGACGCCCAGCAGGCCCCACATCGGGCGGCGCAGATTGGCGGGCACCTTCTCGTAGACCTCGGAGAAGTCGGCCACCGCGGGCAGCGGTGCGACCGGGAACGGGCGCCGGTCGTCGGGGACGTTCACCGCGCGCCGGGTGGCCGCGGCGCCGATCCCGCGCAGCGCCTCGACCTGGCCCTGGCCGCTGTCGTCGGCGTCGAGGAGCGCGATCTGCGTCTCGGTGCGGCTGACGATGTGCCAGCCGCGGCCGTCGGGGACGGACGCGGGGACCTGGCTGGGCAGCATGCCGATGAGGTTGTAGTCGCTGCGGTCGGCCTGCCGCAGCAGCAGCTTGTGGTCGTTGTGGGCGGCGATCCGGCCCGCGATTAGGGAGCGTTCCGAGGTGGCGACGACGTGGATGCCCGCGGCCGCGCCCTCGCGCAGCAGGCGGGTGATGTCGCCGAGCAGCCGCCCGTTGTCGTAGTCGTCGATCAGCGGGGACAGCGCGTCCCAGCCGTCCACGAGCAGCAGGATGTGCGCGGGCCGTTCCGCCTCCGGCAGCAGGTCGCGCAGTTCGTTGAGCCCGGAGCAGCTCCGCGCCGAGCACGCCTCCTGACGTTCGGTCAACTCCCTTACCAGGCGGCCGAGGAGGCGTTCCAGGTGCTCGAAGTCGTGCCGGGACACCACGGCTCCGCAGTGCGGCAGCGCGGCCACGGCGGCCAGTCCGCCGCCCGCCGCGTCGATCCCGTAGATGTGCAGGTCGCTGAGGCGGGCGGTGCGCGCGGCGGAGCCCGCGATGGTGCGCAGCGCCTGGGTGCGGCCCGAGCGCGGGGCGCCGATCACGTAGAGGTGCCCGAAGGTGGCCAGGTCCACGGTGGCGACCCGGCGTTCCTGGAGCTGCGGGATGTCCTCCAGGGCGTACGGGAACGGCGGCGGGAGCGTCTTCAGGCCGGTGGCGCCGGGGCGTTCGACCGCGGGCAGCTCCTCCAGCAGCACCTTCGGCTCCAGGGCGGGCAGCCACGGGCTGGGCTGCGGCTCGTAGTCGTCGAGCAGGTCGGCGGCCTCGCGCAGCGCCGCCACCAGGACCTGGAGGTCGGTGGGCGCGAGCGGCCCCTGCTCCTGCGGGGTGTCGTCGTCGCCCGCGGGCGGGGCGGCGGGGCGGCCGAGCCGGGTCCAGGACAGTTCCGCGGCGTGGACCTTGGGGCGGGCGAGCGCGGGGCGCGGCCGGCCGTCCGGGTCCTCGCTCTCTTCGGCGGGGCGTTCCGCGCCGACCCACGCGGACTGGAATGGGACGGCCGAGCGGTGTCCGTAGCGGACCAGCGCGCGTCCCGGGGTGCTCGGCGAGATGTGTACGGCGTCGCCGGTGTCGATGATGTCCTGGCTCTCGACCATGTCGGTGACGCGCAGCGCGATCCGCAGGTTGGTGTTGGCCTTGATGTCCGCGGTGACCGCGCCCGCCGGGCGCTGCGTGGCGAGGATGAGGTGGATGCCGAGCGACCGGCCGCGCTGGGCGATGCTGATCAGCCCGGTGACGAAGTCCGGCACCTCGCGCACCAGCGTGGCGAATTCGTCGATGACCAGCAGCAGCCTCGGCAGCGGCGGGAGTTGCGGGCCAATGGCGGAGGCAGCGGCGGCGGCGCGCTTGGCCCGGTACTCGGGGTGGTCCTTGGCGTCGTGCTCGGCCAGGATCCGTTCCCTGCGCCGCAGTTCGGCGGCGAGCGAGTCCAGGGCGCGCTGGACGAGGTGCGCGTCGAGGTCGGTGACCATGCCGAGGGTGTGCGGCAGGTTGGCGCACTCGCGGAAGGCGCTGCCGCCCTTGTAGTCAACCAGTACGAAGGTGAGTTCGTCGGGGCGGTTGCCCGCGGCGAGGGAGGCGACGAAGGACTGGAGGAGTTCGGACTTGCCGGATCCGGTGGTCCCGGCGACCAGGCCGTGCGGCCCGTCGCGTACCAGGTCCAGCGACATCGGCCCGTCGTATCCGGTGCCCAGTACGAAGGTGGTGGTCGCCGGGCGCCTGGTCCAGCGGTCCACCAGCGCCCGCGCGTCCGGGGGTTCCTGGCCGAGCAGGTCCAGCAGCCGTACCTCGTCGGGCAGTCCGCTGTCGTTGTCCGGGCTGACGTCGCGCAGCGGCGCGAGCGCCCTGGCCACCCGCTCGCACCAGGCGGAGGCGACCAGGTCGGGCCGTACGCCGGTGACTTCGGGCAGTCCGGTCCTGCGGACCGTCAGACCGGTGCCGGAGACGGTGACGACCGCGCCGCACTCCTCGGGCAGCAGCCGTTCCTGCTCGTCGAGGCAGAGGCTGAAGACACGGACCGGCGGACCCTCGGTGAGGATCTGCACCATGCCCGGCACGTCGCGCAACTGCCGTGCGCTGTCGGCGATCACGAGGATGTCGGGCGCGGTGAACATCGCGCGTCCGATGGACGAGCCGAGCGCCCGCTGCCGTGCCTGGATCTGCGAGACCAGTTCCGAGACGCGGTTGGCGACGCTCTCCGGGTCGTTGCCGATGGCCACGACCGGTCCGTTGGGCGAGTACGGCCGCAGGTGCGGCAGCCATCGCACCCAGCCCCACTCCTGCGCACGGGACGGCTCGGTGAGCACGACGATCCGCAGGTCGCGCGGACTGTGCAGGACCGCGGACTGGGCCACGCACCAGCGGGCCAGCGCCTGGACGGGCGCGGCGGTGCCCGCGACGCCGACGACGCCGAGTTCGGTGATCTCCACGCCGATCGGGATGTCGGGCAGATTCCAGCGCACGGTGCGGTGGTTCTCGTCCTGCGCCGGGTCCTCGATCGCCTTCACCGACGGCATGTCGACGGTGCCGACCCGCAGCACGAGGTGGTCGGGGTCGCGGCGGCGGCGTTCCCACAGCCGGCTGCCGGGTCCGGTGGCGATCAGGCCGAGGGCCGCCGGGTCGGGTCCGGTGTCGCAGCGCACCCGGCGCTCGCGTACGACGGCCGCGCGGATCTCCCGCTCCACCACGCGGCGGCGGGCCCGGTAGCGGCGGCGCGACTCCACGTGCGTCTTGTGGTTGTTGCGGCGGCCCATCACCCAGTTGGAGATCGCCATCAGCGGCGTGAAGAGGATGAACACCAGGTAGAAGTACGAGTGGAAGATGCCGACCATGACCAGGCCGAGCACGACCGGCGCGAACATCATCAGCAGCGGGAACGGCACGCGGACGCGCTGTCCCGGCGGGGACGGCAGGCGCAGCGACTCGGCGTCCAGGTACGGCGCGATGCGCGGCGGCCGGTTGAAGTCGACGCCGATGCCGTCGGCGGAGTCGGCGACCGCGGCGTCCGCCTCCACGGGGGCGACCATGCGCAGCAGCGTCGTGCCGACGGCGAGGTCGACGTCCACCGGCCACGCGGTGCGGTGGTCGGCCTCACGGGGGGCGGTGGTGTCGGCCTGCGCGGGCGTACGGGCCGCGACGGTACGGGGGTCGGCGGCCGGTCCGCGCGCCGCCTTCCTGGCCGCCTTCCGCGCGGCCCGCGCCGCCTTCTCCGCCTCGTCCACGGCGCGCGCCGCGTCCATCCGCTCCTCGGGTGTGGTCCGGTCGGGCGCGGTGCCGGTCAGCGGGTCGACGTCGGAGGGCGGGACGGGGACGCAGAGCCGTACGGAGCCGCCGTCGATCCGGTCCTCGGCGCGCTCGCGGTGCCAGTACGCGCTGCCGTCCGCGGCGATCGTCACCCACAGTCCGTACTCGGGCGCGTCGGCGCCGCGGACCCGGATCGCGCAGCGGGCGTCCGTGCCGATCTCGTAACTGCCCTGCGCGAGCTGCCAACTGCGGCCCGCGCCGGGGCCCGAGACACTGTGCACCTCGGCGAGCACGGGTTCGCCGGGCGCGGGCTGGACGCGGCCCGCGAGCGGGTCGGGGTCGGGCGGGGTGCCGCCGACGCCGAGCACGCTGCCCTCGCGGATGCCGCTGTCGCGGATCGGGGCCTCGGGGGCGAGCGGTGCGGCGCCGAGGTGGAGGGCGGGGCCCGCGTCGGGGTCCGCCGGGCCGTCGGGGCGTGCCGGGTCCGCCACGGGCGCGCCGGGGCGGCCCGCGGTGGCGGGTGTGCCGTCGGCCCGGACGCCCAGCGCCTCGGCCAGGTCGCCCACGGTGCAGCCGTCGGGGAGTTCCAGCAGGTGGTCGCGGTGCACGGCGCCCGCGGTGGTGCCGACGGCGTCGACGGTGGTGAGAGTCAGCTTCACGATGTCCAACCGGGGTGGTGGGGGCGGCCGGGGGCGGCGGTCAACGGTCGGTCGGCGGTCAGTCGCCGCGCGGGGCGGGCGCGGTGGTCACGGCTCCCGAGCCCACGGACTCGGCGTCGGGTGTCCCGGCTCCGCCCGCGGACTCACCGGCGGCGGGTCCGGTGCGGGCGCGTCCCGCTGGCGGGGTCGCGACGGATCCGGGCCCGGCGGCGGCCGACGCCGAGACGCCGACCGGGCCCGACTCGGCTTCGCCACCGCTGCGTTGACGGGGCGTCACCTGGGCGTGGCCGACGCCCCGCGCGAATTCTGTGGACGGCGCGCTCGCGGCGGACACCGCGGAGACGCCCACCGTGCCCGGCTCCTCGGCCCGTTCGACGTGCGCGTGCGGTGCCGGGGCGCGGACGGGCGCGGCCAGCGGCGGCGGTTCGTACGGCGGCAACGACCGGATCGCGGCGGCCACCGCGCGCGGCACGGAGGTCGCCCGGACCCGCAGCGGTGTGCCGTGCACGGTGAGCAGTCCGTCGCGGTCCACGTCCAGCAGCCGGGCGCGGCCGTGCGTCCTGCCGTACGCCAGCACGCGCGGTCCCGCGGCGCCCGCGAGGTCGGCGGCGGCGTCGGGGAGCGGGCCCTGGCAGACCACGAAGGCGGGGCCTTCGTGGGTGTCGCTCCACCGGGCGGCGTCGCGCAGCGCCTGGGCGACGGGCGGCCCCGCGTGCCGGGGGTGCACGCCGTCGGCGACGGTGACGGCGCCGGGCGGCAGCCGCCGGTCGAGCTGGGCGGCGAGCGCGTGGACGAGCGGGCGCGCGACGCGTTCGTCACCGTCCAGCGCGGTGACCGGCGCGCCCGAGGCGAGGTCGAGGAAGACCGCGCGGTCCCCCTCGACGCCGACGGCCGCGATCAGTACGGGCGGTGCGACCGGCCCCTGCTCCCAGCCGGCGCCGTCCCCGAGGGCCAACCGGCCCGCGAGTCCGGCGGGTTGGAGGTCGTGCCACTCCTCGTACGCGCTCCACCACACGCGCGGGTCGCGGTCGTCGGCGACCCACGGCGGCGGCGGTTCGGGGACGTCCCGGCCCGCGACGAGGACCCCGACGAGACCGTCGTCGGTCCCGTCACCGACCAGCACGCCGTACGGGCGGCAGCGGTCGGGGACGGCGGCATGGGCGGCGCGCAGCGCGCGCTCCCCGGTCCGCCAGACGCCGGGGTCGTCCAACAGGCGTCCCAGCAGCCGGAGTTGTCGCCGGTAGCGGACCCACCCGCGCAGCGGCGCGGTGAAGGCGTTCGCGGTGAGGCGGCTCTCGCGGCGCGCCCAGCGGCGCACCACGCGCCATCCGCCGATCCGGCGGACCGACCGGTTGGTGAGGACCAGCACGGCGATGACCAGGCCGAGGACGCCCAGCACCGTGCAGATGGCGCCCCGGTGGTCGGTGAACACCTGGAGGGGCCCGCCCGCCAGCTCGACGACGGCCGGTTGCGGACGGGTCATGCGGCCGTCTCCTCGTTCTCCAGCACACCCAGCTCGCGGCGCAGCGAGCGGATCGCGTGGTGGGTACGGGACTTGACGGTCCCGCGGGGTATCCCGAGGACGTCGGCGACCTCTTCGCTGCCGCGTCCGTAGATGTGCACGTGCACCAGTACCTCGTGGTGCGCGTAGGGCAGTCGCCGCATGGCCTGTTGCAGCCACCGCCGGTCCACCACGCGGTCGGCGAGGTCGTCCCAGTCGGCGGTGTCGGGGCGGACGTCGGCCGCGCTGCCGACGGGTATCGCGCGGTCCTTGCGCCAGGTGTCGACGGCCAGATTGTGCGCGATCCTGAACAGCCAGGGCCTGATCGGTCTTTCCTGCCAGTCCAGTTGATCGGCCCTCAGCCACGCCCGCAGCAGGGTCTCCTGCACGACGTCCTCGGCGTGCCGCAGGTCGGGGGCGAGCAGCTTCGCCACGTACCGCAGTAGCGCCTCGCGTTCGCCGCGCAGCCGGGCGGCGGCCAGTTCACCGCCCGCGACGGAAGGGCCGGTTAAGCCGCCCGCCTCGCCGGAGACCTCACCGCCTGACAGTGCGTCAGGAAGATCCTGTGTCGGTTTCACCACAGTTCCCTTTCTGCCTGCCAGCTCTCCCGATCACAGTAGGCGGCCGGTCGTCACCGTCCGAGAACCCCCGATGAACACCGCGCAACAACCACATGACTCCCATGCGAATCAGCTGCCCCGGCGCTAGCGGCCCGCCGAACGCCCTCTGAGCTGGGAGGAGTTCGCGGGCAGCCGAGACCCGTGCGGTCCGTGCGAAGGGGACGCCGCCGCCGTGCCGAGGGCGTCCGCGCGCCCTGCCGCGCCCCACGTCCTGCCGCGCCCTGCCGTGCCTCGCACCCCGCGCTCTGCCGCGTCCCGCCCTACCGCGCCGTCATGTCCTGCGTGCCGATGACCGAGAGCAGCTCCAGTTGCTCCGCGCCCTCGGTGCCGGGGGCGGCGCTGAACCAGAGCAGCCGCTGCCGGCCGTCCTCGCTGAACAGGCAGTGGCAGTCCAACTCGATGACGCCCAGCGACGGATGGACGATCCGCTTGTGGTCGGTGCGGCGGAAGGCCACGTCGTGGGCGTCCCACAGAGCGGCGAATTCGGCGCTCTCGCGCCGCAGATGGGCGACCATCCGCGCGACCTCGGTGTCCCGGCCGCGCTGGCCCGCGACCGCCTGGAGGTCGGAGACGAAGACCCGCGAGTGGTGCGGGTGGTCCTCGGGCGGGTAGATGCCGCGCGCCCGCGGATCGGTGAACCAGCGGAAGACGAAGCTGCGGGCGGGGCCGCGTACGGCGGGTGGACGGCCGAGGAGCGCGGCGGCCGGCTCGTTCTGCGCCAGCGTCTCGTGCAGGTCTGAGATGACCTGGGCGGGGGTGGTGGTCAGCCGGTCGAGCAGGCCCAGCAGCGCGGGCTGTACGGGGGCGGCCGAGCCGTGCGCGGAGGGGGGCACGGGCCGCTCGGCGAGGTGGAACAGGTGGTCGCGCTCGTCCGTGGTCAGCCGCAGCGCCCTGGCCAGCGCGGCCAGCGTCTGGGCCGAGGGCTGGGCGCCGCGGCCCCGCTCCAGCTCGGTGTAGTAGTCCGCGGAGAGCCCGGCGAGCTGGGCGACCTCCTCGCGGCGCAGCCCCGGCACCCGCCGCCGCGGCCCGGCGGGCAGCCCCACGGCGTCCGGCCGTATCCGGTCGCGCCGGGTCTTCAGGAACGCCGCCAGCTCGGGAAGATTCACCCCTCCATCGTCACTCCCCGCGCCCGGCGGGGCCAGGCCGCAGCCAGGGGACGGCAACCCCTGGGTGGGCTCAGCCCTGGCTGAACGCGTGGAAGCGACCGACAGTGGGAAGCGGACCGGCCCCCGGCAGGACGTACGAACGCCGGAGCGGTCCGGCCGCCCGACCGCCCCCGTTTCCGTACAGGAGCCCCCCATGACGACCACCCCCGAAACCCCCGCCCGGCCGCGCGTCGCCGTCGTCACCGGCGGCTCACGCGGCCTCGGCCGCCAGGTGGTGACCCGGCTGGCCGCCGACGGCCACGCCGTGGTGATCGGCTACGCGGGCAACCGCGGCCTGGCCGAGGCCGCCGTCGAGGAGGTCACCGCCGCCGGCGGCCAGGCGCTCGCCGTCCAGGCCGACATCGCCGACGAGACGGCCGCCGCGGCGCTCTTCGACGCCGCCGAGTCCGCGTACGGCGGTGTCGACGTCGTCGTGCACGCCGCCGGGCGCATGGCGCTGTCGACCGTGGCCGAGCTGGACCTGGCCGAGCTGGACGCGATGCACCGCACGAACATCCGCGGCACCTTCGTCGTCGCCCAGCAGGCCGCCCGCAGGGTGCGCCCCGGCGGCGCCGTGGTCACCTTCTCCACGTCCGTGCTGGGCCTGTCCTTCCCCGGCTACGCCGGTTACGCCGCCAGCAAGGGCGCGGTCGAGGCGGTGACGCTGATCCTCGCCCGCGAGCTGCGCGGCCGGGACGTCACCGTCAACGCGGTGGCGCCAGGCCCCACCGCGACCGACCTGTTCCTCGACGGCAAGGACGAGGAGACCGTCGCCCGCCTGGCCGCCCAGCCCCCGCTGGAGCGGCTCGGCACCCCCGCCGACATCGCCGAGGTCGTCGCCTTCCTCGCCTCCCCGGCCGGTCACTGGGTCAACGGCCAGGTCGTCCGCGCCAACGGCGGCATCGTCTGACCGGCCCCTTCGAGCGGGCATCGCGCGCGGCCGTACGGCCTCGGGCCCCGGCGACCAGGCCCGTCGCGTACAGCCGCGCGTACACACACACGGCCGTACGGCCTCGGGCGCGCGGTCAGCCGTTGACCGGGCCCGAGGCGACGCGGCCGTCGCCGCCGCGGTTCAGCCACGCCGAGATCTCGCCGCCCGCGCCGATCAGGATGGAGTCGGTCTTCCCGTCGCCGTCGAAGTCGGCGCAGCGGACGTGGGTCGCGCCGGCCGTCCGTCCCGTGGCGATCCGGCCGAGCGGGGCCGTGGAGCCACCTGCCGGTGCGCGACGGCGCGCCGGGCGCCACCGGGCGCTTCGCGCAAAGCACGCGCCCGCGCGCCTTTCCCGGTGTCAGGCCGCCGTGTCAGCCCGCTGGTACGACCGTCAGCACGACCTCCGGAAGCGCCTCACGGAATCCGGCCGCGCGCCAGGCACCGTCAGACGGACGCCCCTTCACGACAAGCGCGCCCGTGGCCTATCCCGGTGTCAGCGCTGCCAGCAGGACCGTGCGGTCGTCCGTGGTGGCGTCGGCGGGCGGGTCGCGGAGGAGGGTGTCGCAGAGGGACTGCAACTGCTCCTGGCCGACGTCGACTTCGGCCAGTGCGGCGGCCTCGGCGGCGGCGCGGGCGGTGGCGCCGCCAACGGGACCCGTACCGGGGCCGGTTGGGGCGCGGTCCGCACCGTCGGCACCGATGACCGGGCCGCCCGGCGCCCGTTCGCCTATGCCGTGGTCGAGGGAGCGGGCGAGCCGGGCGATACCGGCGTCGATATCGGAGCGGCGGCTCTCGATCAGGCCGTCGCTGTAGAGCAGCAGGAGCGTGGGCTGGTGGATCTCCAGCACCGAGGGCTCGGCGCTCCAGGCGCTGAGCCCCAGCGGCAGTCCGGCGCCGAGCGGGACGGGGCGGGCGGCCTCGCCCGGTGCGCGGATCAGCGGCGGCGGGTGGCCCGCGCCGACGACGGTGCAGGTGTGCTGTTCCGCGTCCCACTCGGCGTACACACAGGTGGCGAAGGAGGCGTCGGGGGTGTCGGCGGCGAGGGCGTCGAGCCGGTGCAGCAGTTCACGCGGATCGGTGTCCAGCGCGGCCAACGTCCTTGCGGCGGTGCGCAGTTGGATCATCGCGACGGCGGCTTCCGGGCCGTGTCCCATGGCGTCGCCGACGATCAGGCCGACCCGGCCGCCGGGCCTGGGCAGGACGTCGAACCAGTCGCCGCCGATGATGTCGTGCGGGCCCGCGGGCCGGTAGTCGTGGGCGACG
This sequence comes from Streptomyces sp. NPDC025721, assembly GCF_055558595.1. Lineage (NCBI taxonomy): Bacteria > Bacillati > Actinomycetota > Actinomycetes > Kitasatosporales > Streptomycetaceae > Streptomyces > Streptomyces sp. NPDC025721. Next base: position 237,409 of record NZ_JBVHMF010000004.1, read on the forward strand.
CGGCAGCCCTCGAAGGTCCGGTCGGTGTCGGGCAGCATGCTCCTGCGGATGGCCAGCGCGGTACGGCGCTCGTGCTCGTATCGGCGGGCGTTGTCCAGGGCGACCGCGGCCCGCGCGGCCAGCGACTCGACGCCCGCCATGTCCTCCAGGCCGAACGGCGGCAGGTGCGGGCCGCGGGTGCAGGCGATGAAGCCGATCACGGCGCTCTGGAGGCGTATGGGAACCACGAGGAAGGACGCGGTGCGTAACAGGTCGTGGATGCGGGCGTCGCCGCGTCCCGAGGCGGCGAGCCGGTCGAAGGTGTGGGTGTCGACCGCGTCGAGCAGTTGGGCGTGGCCGGTGGCGAGCGCGCGGGCGTACGGGGTCTGGCGCGGGAAGACCAGCACCTCGTCGATCGGCAGGACGCCTTCGGTGCTCTCGGCCGCCGCCGCGCCCATCCGCAGCGCGAGCCGCCTGGCCTCGATCTGCGGCGGATCGGCGGACGTCCCCGCGCTCTCGTCGACGAGCCAGCGCTCCAGCAGATAGACGGAGGCGGCGTCGCAGAATCCGGGCGCCATCGCGTGGACGACATGGTTTCCGGTCATATGCAGATCGAGCGCGGAACCGATGACATCGGCCGCTGGACCGACCGCCAGCCGCCCGCGGCGCGGGGGCGGCGGCTTCTCGCGGAACGCGGAAGCGGCCCCCGGCGCGTCCTCGAGGGCGCTGTCCTCGGGCTGTTCGTGCGCTTCGTGTCGCAGGGTCGTGCCTTCCGCCGAGCCGTTGCGGCGGGCGGCCGAAACCACCCGGTGGCGACGTACGCACCCCGCAGCGCCCCGTCACCAGGATTCTATGATGACCGTTCAAGACGCGGCCGTCGAAAGGGACTTGTGGTGACCGGACGCAAAGAAGTCCCGGAGGGCGTGGATCCGGCCAAGGCGAGCGTGGCGCGGATCTACGACGCGATGCTCGGCGGGGAGCACAATTTCGCCATAGACCGGGAGGCGTTGGCCGCTTTCACCGCCATCGACCCGCAGGTGCGGGCGCTGGCGCGGGCGAACCGGGCCTTCCTGGGCCGGGCGGTGCGCTATCTGGTCGACGCGGGCGTCCGGCAGTTCGTCGATCTGGGCTCCGGCATCCCCACGCAGGGCAACGTCCACGAGGTCGCGCAGTCGATCGCGCCGGGCACGCGGGTGATCTACGTGGACAACGATCCGGTGGCCGTCGCGCACAGCGCGTCGCTGCTCGCGGACAATCCGGACGCCGACATCGTGAGCGCGGACATCCGGCGGCCCGACGACGTACTGAACTCGCCGCAGCTACGGAAGCTGATCGACTTCAACCAGCCGGTCGCCGTCCTGATGATCACGATCCTGCACTTCATCACGCACGCGGAGGACCCCGAGGGGCTGGTCGCCGCCTACCGCGACGGGCTGCCCGAGGGGAGCTGGCTCGCGCTGAGCCACGCGACCGACCAGGACCGCCCCGGCACCGCCGCCGCCGTCGGCCAGCTCTACCGGTCGAAGGCCACCTCTCCGGTCACCGCCCGCTCCCACGACCAGATCGCCGCGCTCTTCGCCGGCTTCGACCTGGTCCCGCCGGGACTGGTCTACGTCCCGCTGTGGCGCCCCGATCCGGCCGACGAAATCCCGGACAATCCCTCGGAGTTCTGGGTCTACGCGGGCGTGGGCCGCAAGAGCGGCTAGGGGTGCGGATCGCGGCGGGGCCGGGAACCGCGCAGGTCCGGACAGCGGACCGCGCGGGTCCGGTTCGGCTCCCGGGCCTGTGCGCGGGCGGGTGGCGACGTACGATCAGCGGATGGCTGACATGACCGAAACCACGCCCGGCTGGCTGGCTCCCGACGAACTGGAGCTGACGCGCGCACGTATGCCGATCCTGTATGTCGACGCCGTGCCGGTGCGGGTGGACGACAGCGGGGAAGTCACCCACATCGGGCTGCTGCTGCGCATCGGGCCCGACGGGACGATCAGCCGCACGCTGGTGTCGGGCCGGGTGCTGCACCACGAGCGGGTCCGCGACGCGCTGCTGCGGCATCTGGAGAAGGACCTCGGCCCGGTGGCGCTGCCCCGGATCCCGGCCTCCCCGCAGCCGTTCACCGTCGCCGAGTACTTCCCGACCGAGGGGGTCACCGCGTACCACGACCCCCGGCAGCACGCGGTGTCCCTCGCCTACGTCGTACCGGTCGCGGGCGACTGCCGCCCGCGCCAGGACGCGCTCGACCTGGTGTGGTTCACCCCGCAGGAGGCGTCCTCGCCGCAGCTCCAGCAGGAGATGCCGGGCGGTCGCGGTGTCCTGCTCCGGCAGGCCCTGGCGAGCGTCGGCTGCCTGTCCTGACGGTCCGGTCCCGGCCCGCCGCCCTGTCATCTGTCAGGAGCGGCGGGCCGTTCCCCTTTCCTACGGTGCTGGTGGCGGCCTCGAAGGGCCGGTTCCGCGAGGAGAGGAAGAGCGACATGGGCAAGGTCATGCGGGGCGTGGCGGTGCTGGCACTTTCGGTGACGGCCGTCGGGACGGTCGGCGCGGTGCGGGCCGACGCGGCGGGCGGCACGGTCCACGGCTGCCCGTACGGCGCCGTCTGCGTCTACCCGAACGACACGGACTGGGGCAACGACCACCCCAGCTTCGTGTACTGGAGCTACGGCGCCCACAACCTGAGCAATCAGTACGGGTGGCACGACGTGCTCAACAACCAGTCCGGGGGCGCTCGGGCGAGGCTGTGGACGGGCTACAACGGCACCGGCCAGGTCGTCGACGACCTGGTGGCGGGCGGTGCCTGGCACTACGACCTCGGCCCGGTCAACTCCATCACCCTGGACCGCCCCTGACAGTCCGTCAATTTGCTGACCTGGCCGCCGGGCACGTTCAAAGTCCGCACCAGCCGGTCGAGGTCGGTGTACGTAGTCCGCGCACCGGAGGCCGTACCGGACGTCGCACCGGAGGCCGTACGGGACGTCGTATCGGCGGCTGTGCCCGTGGCGTAGGTGTCGGTGTACGGGTGCGACCGGCCGCTCGCCGCCGCTTGGCCGTGTGCTTGCGCCAGCGCCTGGGGGCCACGGCGCCGAGGTAGGAGCGGGCCCGCGCCTGCCGCTTCTGACAGGTGACAGGGGTCGCCTGTACGGCGGCAAGGCGCGGCACGGGCCAACGGCCGGTCGTGCCGGGATTCCGGGTCGTGACGGCCCCCCGGAGCGGGCGGGGGGCGACCGCTGGACGGCTGCTCGGCGGCGGCGGTCCTCAGAGCCGGTCGGCGTCCGCGATCACTTCCATGACGAACGCGCCGGTCAGCCGGAGCCGCCGCGCCCGGTCGGCGAGGTCCGGGTCGCGGGCGAGCGCGGCCGGAAGCGGCTCCGCGCGGCGGTGGGCGAGGGCCGTGCGGATCAGCGGGTGCCAGCGCGGCGCGAAGGTGTCCAGGGCGTACTCCCCCGCGCCCTCCTTGGAGACGATGTCCCCGGTGGCGACCGTGCGGTGCAGCCGGGACACCCCGAGCGCGCCCCAGGTGGTGAGCGAGCGTCCCGCCGAGCGCGCCGCGACCAGCGGCTTGCCGGGCGTCTTCCCGGCCAGCGCCTTCTCGGCCCAGGGGTGCCAGTAGCCGTGCAGATTCTCCAGATTCCACGCGCGCAGGCGTTCCGGTTCCGGGTCGAGCCCGAGGGTGCCGGGGGCCGGGCCGCGCAGCGGGATGCCGCGTTCGCGCAGCACCTTCCACACCACAGGGTTGACGTCGAAGGCACGGCCGCGCGCGAAGGAGTTCCCGGTGTGCGAGGCCAGCGGGCGGATGGCCGTCACCGGTCGGCGGAGGTCCGCGGCCGACACGTAGACCGCGTTCACCGTGCCGGGGACCGTCACCCGCGCCCGCAGCAGCGCCCGTACGACGGGGGTGGTGTTGCCGACCGGGTGCAGCACCCGCAGCCGCCGGAGGTCCCCCGCCGTGAAGCCGCCGTCCACCGCCGCGACGACGTCGATGTCGCTGCCGCCCGCGCGCCACGCCCCGAGCGCGGCCGAGCCGACCACGTAGAAGTGGGTGATCCGGCCCGGCAGCAGCCGGTCGGCGACGGACAGATAGCGGCGGGTGAGGCGGGCGGCGTCGGGATGAAGCATTCGGGGAGTCTGCCACGGGCGCCCCGGGGCCGCGGTGCGCTGCCGGCCCGGCGTCCGGTACGAGGACGGCGGGCGGGCGGTCAGCAGGCGGTCGGTCAGCGGGCGGTCGATCGGTCGGTCGGTCAGCGGGCGTCCCGCCCGGCGGCGCGCCACTCCGGTGCGAGGATCGACCAGACCTCGGCGTCCTGCCGTACGCCCCGGTAGAGGTAGGTGGCGCGCAGCAGCCCTTCGCGGGTCATGCCGAGCCGCTTGGCGACGTTGACGCTCGGCGTGTTCTTGGGCGACACCATCCACTCCACCCGGTGGATGCCGCGTTCGTACACCGCCCAGTCGATGATGACGCGGGCCGCCCGGGTGACCAACCCCCGTCCGGCGGCGGCCGGTTCGAGCCAGCAGCCCACCTCGCAGTTGCCCGCCGCCGCGTCGAAGACCTTGAACAGGACACCGCCGACGAGCAGTCCGTCGAGCCAGATGCCGTAGAGGCGGCCCGCGTCGGCCGCCGTCTTGTCGGCGTACGACTGGAGCCAGTTCCGCGCCGAGTCCAGGTCGGCGGTGGCGTCGGCCAGGCCGATGTGCTGTCCGATGTACTCGCGCCCGCGGTCCATGTGGGCGAGGAACTCCTCGGCCCGCCACGGCTCCAGCGGGCGCAGCTCGGCGTCGTCTCCCAGGGAAATCGCGAACATCTCGTCCTCCACGTCGGCATCGCACAGCGGCGCCGCTCCACGGCACGCGCCCCGCAGACCTACCGCAAAGGGAGCCGCCGCCACCAGCGGTTTTCGCCCGGCGCGGGTCCGTACCCCTTCGGACGTACGGGGTCAGCGGTCGGCGCGGGCGCGCCAGGCGAGGAACGGGACCAGGGGCGACTGGCCGTCCAGGTAGATCCAGGGCATCTCGGTGGCCCGGTCCCCGAGGACCTGGAACAGCGGACGCGCGAGGCGGAGGTCCCCGGCGAGCGCGAAGGTCATCGCGAAGGTGTTGAAGGCCAGCGGCCAGTCCCGGCGGCGTACGAAGTCCGGGTGGTAGACCGAGCGCGCGGCGGCCTCGTTGACGGCGCGGACCACGTCGGCGTCGGCCAGATACGGCGAGTCCGCGTCGCCGCCGAGTGCCAGCCACTCCTCCAGGTGGGCCTGGGCGACGAGGTGGCCCATCGGGCTCCCGACGGGGGCCGCCAGCATCGACTCGCGGGCGAAGGCGTGCGTCCGGGCCCACGAGCCGCCCCACTTCGGGCAGAGCTGCTGCACGTGCTGCCGGTGGGCGGCGACATGGCCGGGCGAGCGGCGGCAGGTCGCCGCGAAGCGGCGCTCCGCGACATCGGATCCGACGCCGAGACCGCGCCCGGTGATCTGGAGGAAGTACCAGGGCGCCGCCCAGTTCGGCTCGCGCTCGGCCGCCTCCAGCAGGTGGTCCTCGGCGACGGTCAGCCGGGCCCGGAAGAGCTCCCACTGCTCGTCCGACACGTATCGCGCCGCGAAACCCGTACGGGCGTGCCAGGCCCAGGCGACATGCCGGGCGCCGGAGACCAGCAGCGGCAGCGCGTCGTCCGGCTCGGCGGCGATCACGTCGCCGATCCACCGCTCCACCCCGGCAACGCTCTGCACGCCCTCCAGCAGGAAGGTCAGGTCCTCGCCGTCCGTCGCGGCGGCCAGTCGCGCGCGGATCAGCGGCCACTGCTCGACGCCCTCGCGCGCCGCCGCCCGGATCTCGGCGAGCCGCGCGTCACCGTAGGACAGGTCGATGCCGGGGACCCGCTTGCGGCGCAGCAGGAAGGTCTCCCCCTCCGCGCGGCGCACCCTCAAGAGGCTGGTCCAGGACATACGACGCAGAATACGCCGGGCGCCCGATCGTCGCCGGTCCGGTGGCCGCCTCCCGCCGGTCCGTGGCCCGTCCCCTCGCCGGTACGTCACCGGTCCGGTGGCCGCCCTCGCACGCTCCTCGCCCGGTGCGGCCCGCACGGCTCATCCGGCCCCTGGACGTACGGCGACCCCGGCCGGTCCGGCACGACGCGGCTCCTGCCCGGGACGCGCGGACCGCGCCCGCGCCACCGGCGGATGCGCCCATTTCGGGGTCCAGGTATCGGACGCCCGGCCGTCCGGCGCGGTGCCGCGCAGGTGGCGGCGCAGGGCGGCCAGCGCCGGATGCGGGTTGTCGGCGCGCCGGACCAGCGAGTGCGGGTCCGCGTCGCGGCCTGCTGGAACGTCCCGCGTCGGCGACGGCGACGAAGGTGCGTACGGCGTCGAGATCCACGCCGACCGACGCTGCTCGCGGGGTACGACGCTCCCGCTCCCCGGCGGACGGCCGCCGCCGGAACCCGGTTGCCCCCGTCCCGAGGCCGCTGCCACAGTCGTCGCCATGACCGCCGACTCCACCGCGACCGCCACGACCGCCACGAGTTCTTTCACCGCGCCCGACGGGACCCGGCTCGCGTACCACGCTCTCGGCGAGGGGCCGCCGCTGATCTGCCTGCCCGGAGGCCCGATGCAGGACAGCGCGTATCTCGGGGACCTCGGCGGTCTCGCCGCGCACCGGCGGTTGATCCTGCTGGACCCGCGGGGCACCGGCGACTCGGCGGTCCCCCAGGACACCGGCTCCTACCGCTGCGACCGGCTCGTGGACGACGTGGAAGCCCTCCGCGTCCATCTGGGCCTTGACCGGGCGGATCTGCTCGGGCACTCCGCCGGTACGAATCTGGCCGTGCTGTACGTCGCCCGCCATCCCGAACGCGTCGGGCGGCTCGCGCTGATCACGCCGAGCGTCCGGGCGGTCGATGTCCCGGTCACCGGGGACACGCGGCGCGGGACGGCGCTGCTGCGCGAGGGCGAGCCGTGGTTCCCGGCCGCTTTCGCCGCGCTGGAGGCGGTCGTCGCGGGCAAGGGCGACGCCGGGACGTTCCGGGCCGTCGACCCCTTCTTCTACGGGCGTTGGGACGACGCGGCCCGCGCGCACCGGGACGCGGGCGAGGCGCACAAGAACGCGGAAGCCGGGGAGGTCTTCGGTTCCGAGGGCGCCTTCGACCCGGCCGCCACCCGCGCGGCCCTGGCGCGTTTCACTTCCCCCGTCCTCGTACTGGCCGGGGAGGTCGACCTCAACACCCCGCCCTCCGCCGCGGCCGAGGTCGCCGGTCTGTTCCCGCGCGCCGAGTCGGCCGTCCAGCCCGGCGCCGGTCACTTCCCCTGGCTCGACGACCCGGCGCGTTTCGTGTCGACCGTGGCGGCCTTCCTGCGCTGACGAGCACGCGGCCGAGAGGTCGGCCGTCAGGCAGCGGACGTGATCGCCTCGTCGAGTACGTCCCTGAACGGCGTCGGCGGGCGGCCGATCAAGGTGGCGAGCGCCGGGTCGACCGCGGTGAACTCGCCCTGCCTGCCGGCCGCGAACATCCCGAGGAGCAGTTCCGCCTGCGCGGGTGAGGCGCCGTGCCCGACGAGGAGGTCCCGGTACTCGTCGTCGCCGATGACGACGCGCTTGACCGGGCGCCCGGACAGTTCGGCGGCGGTCTCCGCGACGTCGGCGAGATCGAGCGCTTCGGAGCCGGTGAGCGGCGCGGTCGGACCCGACGGGCGTACGGACCGGTCGTCGGCGGTCAGCACGCGCGCGGTGGCCTCGGCGAGGTCGGCGTGGGCCGTCCAGGAGATGGGGCCGTCCTCCGGCGCGGCCAGCTCGCCCGTGCGCACGGCGGCGCCGAGCAGCATGATCGCCGAGCTGGCGTAGTAGCCGTTGCGCAGGGAGGTCCACGGCACGCCCGAGTCGCGCAGCGCCGCCTCGGTGGCGGCGTGGTCGGGCATGGGCGCGAAGAGGGAGGTCGGGCTCGCGCCCATGTGGCTGGTGTAGAGGATGCGGCCGGCCCCGGCTGCCTTGGCTCCGTCGATCGCGGCGTGGTGCATGGCGAGGGCGGCCTCTCCGGTGACGTCGGCCGAGACGATCAGCACCTGCGCGGCGCCCTCGAAGGCGTGCGCGAGGGTCGCCGGGTCCGTGAAGTCGCCCTGCCGTACGCGGACGCCCTTCTCCGCCAGGTCCCGCGCCTTGTCGGGGTCGCGGACGCTGACGCCGATCTCCTCGGCGGGGACGCGGGTGAGCAGCCGGTCGACGACGGCCCGGCCGAGTTTTCCGGTGGCTCCGGTGACGATGATCATGAGGTGTCTCCAGGTGGGTGAGGGTTTGCGCGGCCTCGGCGCACGGGCGACGCGCGGTCGACAGATCGACATGCCGACATGTGGCGCCGTGCCGGTGGCGGCACGAGCAGCATCGAATCAATGCTAACGACATACACGCTAGCACCGATACTGAATCACCGCTAACGTCACTCCTGTTACCGTCGACACCATGAGCGTCGGAGACATCGCCCCTGAGGACGGTCCGCGCGAGCGCATCCTCGCCGCCACCGCCAAGCTGCTCGCCGAGGGCGGCCGGGAGGCCGTGTCGACCCGGGCGGTCGGCGCGGCGGCCGGAGTGCAGGCACCGACGATCTACCGGCTCTTCGGCGACAAGCAGGGCCTGCTCGACGCGGTCGCGGCCGACGGCTTCGCGGCCTACCTGGCCAGCAAGACGGACCTGGAACCCGGCGCGGACCCGGTGGCGGACCTGCGGACCGGCTGGGACCTGCACGTCGGCTTCGGCCTCGCCAACCCGGCGCTCTACCAGGTCATGTACGAGCGGACCAGGGGCTCGGTGCCGCCGACGCCCGCCGAGGTCGCGGGCGTGGCGGTGCTAGCCGGGCACATCCGCCGGATCGCCGAGGCGGGCCGACTGCGCGTGAGCGAGGAACGCGCCTCGCTGCTCGTCCAGGCCGCGGGCCAGGGCATCACCAACACGCTGATCTCCCTGCCGCCCGACCGCCGCGACCCGGAACTGGCCGCCCTGGCCCGCGAAGCGGTCATCGCCGCGATCACCACCGACGCCCCGGCCGCCACCGACCCCGCCTCCGGTCCCGTCACCGCCGCCGTGGCCCTGCGCGCCGTCCTCCCGCGGACCTCCGCCCTCACCGCCACCGAACAAGCCCTCCTGCGCGACTGGCTCGACCGCATCGCCACCGCGAAGCCGCAGCCGTAGCCGTAGCCGTAGCCGTAGCCGTAGGCCGTCCGCGCCCCGAAGGGCCGCCGTGGCTGGCGGCTGGCGGCTGGCGGCTGGCGGCTGGCGGCTGGCGGCTGGCGGCTGGCGATCAACCCAGCCCTGAGTGTTCCGGTCGGGCGGTCCGGTGGTCGACGGCGGGGCGCAGCCAGGGCGTGAGTTGGACGATTCCCCAGGTGGCCTCGGCGGCGAGGAACAGCCACAGGATCCGCGAGGCGCCTTGGGCCAGCGCGTACGCCATCCACGCGGAGAACAGGGTGCGCGCGATGCCGTCGAGCAGGCCGTGTTCGGGCAGGGTCCGTACGATGCGGAGGGCGGCCCAGACGACCACCACAGAGCCCATCAGATTCGCGAACAGGGTCTGCCACACGTCGAGTTCGGGCAGGACGCCCCAGCCGAGCGCGTCGCCCGCCGAGGACAGCGCGTCGTGCACCCGCGCGTAGGTCCACGGTGTGACGAACCCCACGGTGACCGCGAGGTCGTACCAGGCACTCGCGCGTACGACGCGGAGATAGGCGGGGCGTGCGGGGGCGTGGAAACGGATCACGGGGAGGCTCCGGCCGGTTGGGGGGCTCAGCGACGGCCTCACGCTAAACAGTGGAGTACGGTCCAAGGTCAAGCTCATCGGCCGAGGGGGGAGGCGCGGCATGCGTATCGGAGAGCTGGCCGCTCAGACCGGGATGACCAGGGACGCGATCCGGTTCTACGAGAAGGTCGGCCTCATCACGGGCCGACGCCTCACCAACGGCTACCGCGACTTCCCGCCCGAGTCGGTGGCCTGGCTGCACTACGTCCGCACCGCGCAGACGCTCGGATTCTCCCTGGCCGAAATCGCCGGGACCGGCGAGGAGTTGCGCGCGGCGCCGGACCCCGCCGTGGCGCTCTCCGCGCTGTTCGAGGAGAAGATCCGCCTCCTCGACGCCCGCATGGCCGAACTCGCCACCCTGCGCGCCGAACTCACCGACCGCGTCGGCACAGGCTGCCCCCTCCGGGCGGTCGAACCGGACGGCGACGGTGCCACGCGCGTGACGGCCCGCCCCCTGGCTCACGCCATCCGGCCAGTCGTCTGAAGGACCGAGTGACACGGTGCCGGTGCCGGTGCCAGTGCCGATACGGCGACAAGGGCCCAACCCGGCCGCGCCGAGCGCCTGTTCCGCGCCCGCGCCGTCGTCGCCGCCGCCCCGTGCGTACCGTCCGCATCGGGGGACACGCTTAGGCGGGGGATCGGCGAGGCATATGCCCCTGGCTGTCCGGCAAAGGGGGGTGCGGGGGCGGGATGAGGGCCGCCCCGATCTCCCCTTGGTGCCCGGCCACCAGTACCCTCTTGATCCTCACGGCACCTCCTCCACGGTTCCCGGGCGAACCCCGGTCCCCTGTCGGCGCCTTCGGCGCTCGGCCCTCCCGTGGAAGGGGCAGTTCGGGCGGACAGCCGTGACCCCCGGCAGATCGGCCCGGCTGGCGGTGGGAAATCCGAGTACGGAACAGGGCGTCGAGGTGCCGCGCACAGCGGCTCCTCCTCAAGGGGCAGCGCGAGGGGCGGAATCAGGTGGACGACGACAACGGCACGGGCATACCCGGCGAGGACGGCGCGACGGCCGGGGACGGCAAGCCGGCCGGACAGCGGCAGCCGGGCCCGAGGCCCATGGCCCGGGCGCGGAAGGCTGCGGCGCAGCCCCGTAAGCGCGCCCAGGCTCCCGCCCGGGCGGAAGCGGAGCCGGCAGCGGAGACGCCAGCGGACACGGCAGGGGGCACGGCAGGGGACACGGAGGCGGTGGCGGACGCGCAGCCCGAGGGCGGCGCTCAGGAAGCCGCCCCGTCCGAGGCGGCGCCAAAGCCCGCGAAGCCCACGAAGGCCGCGCCGAAGCGCGCTGCCGCAAAGCCCGCCGAGAAGACCGCGGCGGCCGAAGTACCCGCTACCGCAAGCAAGGTGACGGAGCCTCAGAAGCAGCCCGAGGCCGCTCCCATGGCCGCCGCGGCGGCGAAGGCGGCACAGAAGCAGGCGGCGGAGGAGCCCGCCGTGAAGGCCGCCAAGAGCGCGAAGACGGCGGCCAAGGCGCCGGCCGGGACTCCGGCGAAGGCGCCCGCGAAGACACCCGCGAAGGCGCCCGCGAGAACCGCGGCCAAGACGGCGCAGACACGGAAGACCGCGGCGGCGGCCCCGCCCGCGGGCGCGGCGAAGAAGGCGGCGGGGACCAGGCCCCCGGCGAAGGGGCGGAAGACGGCACCGGCCGCTTCGAAGGCGGCGCCGTCCCAGGCCGTGGCCGAGGCCCCGGAGCCCCAGGAGCCCGCGGCGGGGACGCCGACTCCGGTCAGCAGCACCGGACTTGTCGCCCTCCTCCAGGAGAAGGGCGCGCTCGCGCCCGAGGCGGCGCTCGTCGTCCTCAAGGGCTCGCTGCTCGCGCTCGCCGCAGCCCACGAGGCCGGTGGCGCCCACGGCGACATCGCGCCCGAGAACGTCCTGATCACCCCCGAAGGCACGGTCCAGCTCGTCGACGCCGAACCGGCGGCTCCCGCCCCGGATCAGGCGGAGGCGAACGCCGAGCCGGACGCCGTACCCCCCGGCACCCCTTACAGCGCGCCCGAGCGGTGGGCGGGCGCCCCGGCGACCGCGGCCTCCGACGTCTACGCGGCGACGGCCGTCTTCCACCAGAGCCTCACCGGCGCGCCGCCGTACGCGGGTGCCACGGCGGCGGAACTGGCGGCCCAGCACGCCGAGGCGCCGGTCCCGGCCGAGCAGGCCCCGGAGCCCGTACGGCCGCTGCTCGCACGCGGGTTGGCGAAGGACCCGGCGGAACGGCCGCAGAGCGCGGCCGAGTTCGCCGCCGAGGCCGAGACGGCCGCCGTCGCCGCCTACGGCGAGGACTGGGAGGAGCGCGGGCGCGGTGAACTCGCCGCGCTGGTCGTCCTGTTGGCGGCGCCGTCCGGCGAGGCCGCGGCGGAAGCGGCCCAGCAGCCGCAGGCCGCCGCCGTACCGGTCGCCGTGGCCGCGTCCGCCGCGTCCGGGGCTGGCGCGCCGCCCGTACCGCCCAAGCACGCGCCCCACCACGCCCCCGCGGGCGGCCCCGAGGCTCCCGCACCCCGCTTCAGCCGACGCGCGAAGGTCCTCGCCGTCGTCGCGGCGGCCGTGATCATCGCGGGCGCGGTGACCGTCACGGCGGTGGCGACCGGCAACAAGAGCGACGACACCCCCGTGGCGGGCCCGACGCCGACCGCCGTCACGTCGCTGACCGCGACGACCCCGACCACCGCGCCCGCCAACCCGTCCCCCACCGTCAGCCTGTCGGCGTCGCCCACGGTCAACGTCTCGCCGACCGGCACACCGACGACGGCGGTCACGCCCAGCAGGACCGTGTCGAGCACGCCCACCGGCACGCCGAGCACGCCGCCCACCACCGCGCCGACCACCCCTTCGGCCGACCCGACGACGACCGGGAAGCCCGTGGCCGGGCCGCACGTGGCGTCCATCGCCGTCACCGGCTTCGACTGCCCGACCGGCAAGCGCCGCACGGCGACCGCCACGGTGTACGTCACCTACGACGGCACCGAGGCGGGCACCTTGCACCTGACGTGGTGGCACAGCGCCACGGGCAAGCCGCAGGGCGCCGTCACGCTGGCCCGGCAGACCGCCCAGTTCCCCAAGGGCGCGCAGAGCTACACCTTCACGGACCGGTACACGTTCACCCCGGACCGCGATCACCCGTACGTCGGGCTGTCCGTCTCCAGCGACCCGGCCGCCGACTCCGGCAACGGCACCTACGGAGTGGGCTGCCGCTGACCCTCCAGCACGTGTCCGGCACCGCGCGGAAGGCGTCGCGCGGTGCCGGGCACGTGTCAGTGCGGGCGTCAGGGCACCGCAGGTGTCAGGACAGTGCAGGGTCAGGACATTGCAGGCGTCAGGCAGGTATCAGGACAGGCGCCAGGGCAAGTGCCGTGCGCTCACCGCGTGAAGATTCCGGCGACGAGGTTGATGGCGGTCGCGAGAATGCTCGTACCGAACAGATACGACAGCAGTGTGTGCCGCAGGACGACCGCGCGGATCGTCGAACTGGAGACGTCGGTGTCGGAGACCTGGTAGGTCATGCCGAGGTTGTAGCTGAAGTAGAAGAAATCGCGGTAGGCCGGGGCCTCGTCCTCGGAGTTGAAATCGATCCCGCCCTCGGACTCCTCGTAATACAGATACGCGTACCGTGCCGCGTACATCAGATGCAGTGCGGCCCAGGCCATGAAGACGCCGATGAGCGCGGTCGCGGCGTGGGCGGTGTCGGAGTTGCCGAGCAGGAACACGACGATGCCGATGAGGCCGCAGAGCGCGACCGCGACGACCACGATCTCCTCGGCGAGCGGTCGCAGGTCCTCGCGCCGCGAATTGCGGCGGGTCGCGGCGGCGTCCATCGGCCACAGCACGCACCAGCCGACCACGACGAAGAACGACTCGGTGGCCGCGATGGCCGAGAGAATTCCCAGCGGCGTGTCGGTCGACGACCCCACGCACGCCCCGACCACCGCCCCGAAGGCGACCGAACCGGCAAGGCGCGGAGCCGCGGACGGCGAAAACCGGATACTCGTACTCACAGGCCGTAACGCTAGTGGTTCACCGCTGTCGGCACGGCAATGGCCGCGCAAAAGTGCCGTACCGGATCGGCGCCGGGGAATCGGCCCGGGGATTCGGTCCGGGGAATCGGTCCGGGGATTCGGCGGGATTCGGCACGGGATCGCCTTCCCTACGTGTCGAGGCGGACGGTCATCTCCACCGTCACGTCGTCCCCCTCGGAAAGCCCCTCCGGTTTGCGCACGGCGTTCTTGAGCGGCAGCAGATAGCCGCCGTCCTTGGGAAAGAGCGAGGTCGCGAAATCGGTGCCGCCGATCCGGGCCAGCACCGGGATCACCCCCCACCCGTACGAGGCCGTCGTCGCCACCTCGCGGATGTCCGCGGACTCCTCCTCCGGCACGGGCACGAAGTAGTACGGCGCCGGTCCGCGCCACTCCACGACCCGCCCCGCGAACACCAGCTCCACGCCCCCAGCCCCTTCTCCCACGTCCTACGTCCCGCGTCCCGCGCGTCCGTCGGGGACCGCCAGGCTAGACCAGTACGGGTTACGTCTCGTCCGCGCCCGCGCCCGGCGCGGACCCAGCGGGCGGAGGAGGCGGGGCGGGCGGGGCGAAGTGGATGGGGGCGGTGAAGTTGGCGCGGCGGGCGGCGCGGCGGAAGGTGATGAGGGCGGCGGGGCCGGCCAGCAGGATGGCGACGAAGTTGGTGACCGCGCGGCCGGTGTCCCAGCCGAGGGAGGTCGCCACGTCGAAGGCCAGGTAGCGGTGCCACTGCTCGGTGAAGGGCAGGCCCGGCAGGTAGGCGATGGAGCTGCCGGGGTCGAGCGAGAAGGGCCAGAAGGAGAGGTTGAGCAGGAAGCCGAAGAGGTAGCCGGACGCCGAGCCGTAGGCCGCGAGCATCAGGATCTCGGCCCTGCCGCGGGCGCGCGGGAGGAGCCCGGCGAGCATCCCGACGAAGGCGCACCCGAACATCTGGTACGGCATCCAGGGCCCGACACCGCCGGTGAGCAGCGCGGACGCGAAGAGGGACGTGCAGCCGAGGGTGAAGCCGAAGCCGGGGCCGAAGACGCGGCCCGCGAGCACGAGGACGAAGAAGACGGTCTCGATGCCCGCGGTGCCCGCGCCGAGCGGGCGCAGGGCGGCGTTGACGGCGGACAGCACGCCGAGCATGGCCAGGGCCTTGGCGTCGATGCCGCCGTCGGCGATCTGGGCGAAGACCACGGCCAGTACGAGGATCAGCAGGACGCCGAAGATCAGCGGCGGCGCGTAGGAGGTGCCGAAGCGGCCGGGGGCGACGACAAAGGGCCAGAAGAAGGCGACCAGGCCGATGAAGGCGGCCAGGACGATGGTGACGACGGCCGTCGCGTGCATCCGGACGGCGGTGGTACGGCCCGTCCAACGCCCGGCCGCGCCCTTGCCGTTGCCCGCGCCCCCGCTCGTGTCCGTGGCGCCCGTCCTGGTCGTGGCCATCACTTCGCCTCGGCTTCCGCGAGCGCGTCCGCGACCTGACCGACCGTCAGGTAGGGCAGCGGGGCGAGGATCTTGGCGGCCTGCGGTGCGAAGGCCGGTGAGGCGACGATGACATCGGCGGTGGGGCCGTCGGCGACCGTCTCGCCCTCGGCCATGACGATCACGCGGTCGGCGCTCGCGGCGACGAACTCCACGTCGTGCGTGGAGATCACGACGCTGCGGCCCTCGGCGGCGAGCGCGTCCACGATCCGGATGAGGGCCTGCTTGGCCTGGTAGTCGAGGCCGCGGGTCGGCTCGTCCAGCAGGACGACGTCGGGGGCGGTGGTGAGCTGGATGGCCAGCACGAGCGAGAGCTTCTGGCCTTCCGACAGGTCGCGAGGGTGGGTGTCGTCGGGGATGCCGGGCGCGAGCCGGTCGAGGATCGCCCGCGCGGCGCTCGGGGCCGCCCCGGCCGACTCCCGGTCGGCCTGGGCCAGTTCGGCGCCGACCGTCTCCAGGTAGAGCAAATCGGTGGGGGTCTGCGGGACCAGGCCGACGCGGCGGCGCTCAGGTCCCGACGTCGTACGCCGTCCGCCGAACCGCCGCGCAGAGGCCCCCGGCTCGGGTGCGGCCGGGTCCGCGCCCTGAGCGAACCGTACGGTTCCGCCCTGTCGCGGCCCGGCGCCGTGGATCGCCCACAGCAGGGACGACTTGCCCGAGCCGTTGCGGCCCATCAGCGCGGTGACCTCACCGGCCCGCAGCTCCAGGTCCACCTCGCGGACCGCGACCACGTCCCCGTAGCGCACGACGATCCCGCTGGCGGTCAGCAGCGGTGTGCCCGTGCCGTGCGAGACGCGGACCGGCGGCACCGGGCGTCCGGCGAGCCGTTCGCGCAAGGGGACGGCGGCGCGGCGGGCGTCGCGTACGGACAGCGGCAGCGGTTCCCAGCGGGCCAGGCGGCCGAGGTCGACCACGGGGGGCGCGACCGAGGCGGTACGGAAGGCGACGGACGGCGGGGCGGAGGTGACGGTGCCGTCGCCGGTCAGGTGCAGGACGCGGTCGGCGTACTGCACGACGCGCTCCAGGCGGTGTTCCGCGAGCACGACGGTCACCCCGAGGTCGTGCACGAGCCGGGTCACGGCGGCGAGGACTTCCTCGGCGGCGGTCGGGTCGAGCGCGGAGGTGGGCTCGTCCAGCACCAGGACCTTGGGGTGGGCGGTGAGGACAGACCCGATGGCGACGCGCTGCTGCTGGCCGCCGGACAGCTCGCTCAGCGCGCGGTGCCGCAGGTCGGCCAGGCCCATCAGATCGAGGGTCTCCTCGACGCGCTTGCGCATGACATCGGCGGGGACGGCCAACTGCTCCATGACATAGGCCAGTTCCTCCTCGACGGTGTCGGTGACGAATCCGGCGAGCGGATCCTGGCCCACGACGCCCACCACGTCGGCGAGTTCACGCGGCGGGTACGTCGCGGTGTCGCGGCCGTCGACGGTGACACGGCCCGCGAGTGTGCCGCCGGTGAAGTGCGGCACCAGGCCGTTGACCGTGCCGAGCAGCGTGGACTTGCCCGCGCCGGTCCTGCCGACGACCAGGCACAGTTCGCCTTCCTCCAAGGTCAGGTCCACGTCCCGCAGCACGGGCTGCTCGGAGCCCGCGTACACGACGCTGACCTGGTCGAATCGGATCACAGCAGGGCCTCGCTGGGCTTGTCGGCGGTTTCGGCGGTGGTGGCGGTCGCGGCGGCTCCGCCGGGCGGCACGGCGGAGCGCCCGGCCGTGGCGCTTCTCGCGCTCTTCGCGCTCTTCGCTCTCTTCGCGGCGGACCCGCGCGGCGGGGGCGGCGCGGCGAAGGCGGCGGTGCCCGCGAGCAGGATCGCGGCGGCGGGCAGCCACGGCAGTGACGGCCAACGCAGCGGATACAGGCTGGGGTTGAGGTCGGCGGCGTTGTAGCCGACGGTCAGGAACAGCACGGCGGCGGTGGCGACGCCGCACATCGCGACCACCCACTCCGCGGACCGCCAGGGGTCGGGTCGGTAGCTGGTGCGCCGTATCCGCCGCCCGCCGAGCGCGAGTCCGGCGCAGCACAGCAGCGACCCGCCCAGCATGGCGGGCAGTCCGAGCGCGCGCGGAGTGGTGCCGTCCAGCAGCCCGTAGATGCCGGTGCACAGGCCGAGCATGCCGCCGAGCATCAGGACGGCGGTGGTACGGCGTGAGGCGCGGGTCGCGGTGCCGGCCCGGCCGTAGCCGCGCGAGTCCATGGCGGCGGCCAGGTGCAGGGAGCGTTCCAGCGCGTCCTCCAGTACGGGGATGAGGATGCCGCGCAGCGCCCGCAGCCCCTTGGCCCGGTCGGCCCGCAGCCGTCGGGCGCGCGCCACCCGCTGGACACTTTCGACGAGTTGGGGGGCGACGCTCAGCGACACCGTGACGGCGACGCCGAGTTCGTACAGCGCGCCGGGCAGGACGCGCAGGGCCCGCTTGGGGTTGGCGAGGGTGTTCGCGGCGCCGATGCAGCACAGCAGGCAGGCCAGCCGCAGTCCGTCGGTCGCGGCGGACAGGGTGGCCTCGAGCGACACCGGGCCGCCGAGCTGAATTCCCGCGTACCAGTGGGGCGTCGGGATGTGCGGCAGCGAGAACATGATGTGGTCGGCGGGTGTGATGCCGCTGGCGAAGACGCAGCGGAAGACGACGCGGATCGCGACGACCGTCAGCGCGAGGTACAGGTAGTACTTGAAGCCCTTCGCCCAGGGGGCGTCGGTGCGGCGCTCGGTGACGACGTAGCCGAGGACGACCAGGACCAGGCCGAGCAGCAGCGGGTTGGTGGTGCGGCTGACCGCGGTGGCCAGGGCGATGCCCCAGATCCACCAGGCGACCGGGTGCAGGGTGCGCGGCAGCCGCCGCCCGGTGTGCGGGGAGGCGGCGGCGCGCGGCGGTCTCGCGGCGGCGTGCGCGGGACCGCCGGTCGGGGACGGAGGCGGGGCGGTGGACAACGCGCTACTCCGCGTTCCGCCGCCGCCGGGTCCTGACGACGATGAATCCGGCGATCACGGCCACGACGGCCGCGGTCAGGGCGAAGGGCAGGACCGAGCCGGACGAATGGCTCGCGGCGGCGGTCGGCTCCGCGTCCTGCGTGCGGGGCTGCCCTGGCGACGGCGTTCCGCCCGTGGCCGTGCCCGTGCCCGGCGCGGTGCTCGCGGACGCGGTCCCGGCGGGGGTCGCGGTGGGCGGGGCCGAGGTGGTGGCCGGTGTCGTACGGGTCGCGGACGGCGTGGTGGCGGCCGGTCGTGAGGTCTTCCCGGGCGCCGAGCCCGCGGTGGTGTGCGTACCGGCGGGCTTGGTCGGCCTGGGCGGGGCCGAAGTGGCTCCGCCGGACGTGGTGTTGTGCGCCCGGACGCTGTCGGGTGAGAACGTCGGACGGCCCTGCGTGCCCGCGACGTTGGTGGCGCCGAAGATCCACAGGTCCACACTGCCGGGCTTGGGGTGGTAGCTCATCGCGCCCAACTGGCTGTAGGACCAGGTGTTCTGCCCCGCGTCGGCGTGCCAGTACGACCAGTAGGCGGTCGCGGGCGGCGTCAGCACACAGGGGGCGTCCTTGGACGTCGGATACTGCTTGCCGCCCTGGTAACCGGCGTAGCCGATCCGGCAGATGAAGGCCGGACCGTCGTGCTGGGTGCCGGTGGTGGCCCAGCCGCCCTGGTTCAGCAGGGTGTAGCCGGTGGTGGGCGTGGTGCCGCAGGAGCGCAGCAGCGGGCCGCCCCAGTGGCTGAAGTCCACCGCGAGCACGACGCCCTTGGTGGTCGTGCACGCGCTCATCGGCTGCGCGGTCGCCATCGCGGGCGCCGCGCCCACGGTGAGCCCGCCGCACACGGCGGCGAGCGTCAGCGCGAGCGCGGTGACCGTACGGGCGAGGACCGATCGTGCGCCGGGCCGCCGTGGGTGGCCGGACGCGCCTGCGACGGGCGCCGCCCGCCGGGCCGTTGACCGCATGCCATGGGCCGGCCGAATGCCGTGGATCACTGGTGCCTCCCGCCCTGTTGTGCGGTGCGCCGCCGCCGTACGGTCAGCGCGCTGCCCAGGGCCAGCAGCAGCGCGGCGAGACCGGCCGCGGCGAGCACGCCGGTGCCGGTGGCGGCCAGCGAGCCGCCGCTGCCGCCGGAGTCCGTGCCGCCCGCGGAGCCGGACGAGCCGCCGGAGCCGGAAGAACCGGAAGAACCGCCGGTGGAGCCGCCGCCCGAGGGCGCGATGGGCGCGAGCGCGTGGGTGAGCGTGGTCAGCGGGGTGCCCGCGAGTGCCGGGACGGCCTGGGTGCTGGACCGCAGGTCGGAGTCGCCCGCCGCGGCGGTGATCCGGAAGCCGCCGTCCTTGTTCTGCGTGGTGCGCAGGAACTTCTGCCCGTCGCGGGCCTGTTGGGGCCGGATCTTGTCGGTGGCCAGCAGCGCCTGGACGGCGAGCGCGGTGGAGTTGCTGCTGACGCCCGCCGCGCCCTGGTAACCGCCGCTGGACTGCTGGGCCTTGACGAGATACGTACGCGCCTTGGTGACCGCGTCCGCGTGTCCCGGCACCAGGACGAGCGCCTGGAGCGCGTAGCCGGTGGTGTCCACGTCGGAGGCGCAGTCGGCGCCCGGCGCGTCCAGCGTGGAGGAGAAACCGCCGTCCGCGCACTGGAGTTGGAGCAGCCGGTCCACGGCGGCGGCGGGCGGGATCTGGCCCGCGCGGGCCAGGGCGAGGACGCCGAGGGACTGGGAGACCGTCGAGTACGCCTGGTCGAAGTCGCCGGGGGCGGTGCAGGAACCGTCCTCGGCGGCGGCCGTGCAGACGTGGCCGCTGAGCGTGCCGATCAGGTCGAAGCCGCCGAAGTGCCGCGGGTCCTGGCCCATGACCTGGGCGAGCACCGCGAGTTTGGCGGTGGCGCCGCTGTACGGGCCGGGGTAGGCGGAGGTGCCCGCCGGGTCGGCGTAGTCCGCGACGTGTCCCGCGAGGTAGCCGGTGACCTTGGTCAGCGTCGGGTCCTGGCCGCCGGTGGAGGCGAGCGCGAGGGCGAGGTCGGCGGTCAGACCGTAGTCGGGGCCGTAGGTGCTGGCCAGGTGGTCGCTGCCGTCGAGCTGCTCGACCAGGTACGCGGCCCCTGCGGCCGCCGCCTTCTGGTCCGCGAGGTCGCGCAGCAGGGTGCCGAAGGAGGTGCCGACCGCGCCGCCGACGGCCTGCGTGGAGGCGCGTACGTCGGACTGCTTCTGGTCGGTGTCGGAGGCGACCCGGAAGCCGCCGTCCGCGTTCTGCTGCGCGGCCAGGAACGCGCGCGCCTTGGCGATCTGCGCGCGGTACCCCGTGCCGCCCAGGGTGAGGCCCTGGACGGCGAGGGCGGCGGAGTTGACGGAGTCACCGGCCGCGCCCCGGAAGCCGCCGTCGCCGAGCTGCTTGCTCGCGATCCAGGCCGCGCCCTTGGCGACCGCCTTGGCCGCGGCGTCGCCGGGCACCAGGTCGAGGGCCATGATCGCCATCGCCGTGCTGTCCACGTCCTGGTCGCCGGCGGCCGGGATCAGGCTCGGCCAGGCGCCGCTGGAGTCCTGGAGGCTCTCCAGGTACGCGACCGGCCCGGCCGCCTTGGCGGTGTCACCCGCGCGCAGTTGGGCGATGACGCCGAGGGACTGGGAGAACACCGAGGTGGCGTAGGCGTAGTTGTTCCTGGCGGCGCAGCCGCCCGAGGTGTCGGCCGCGGCGCAGACGGTGGCGTCGAGCGCGGCGATCAGGTCGTGGCCGCCGAAGGCGCGCGGGTCGTTGCCGGTGACCTCGGCCGCGACGGCCTCCTTGGCGAGCGAGCCGCCCTGCGCGTAGGAGGTGCCGATCAGCGTCCAGTCGTCGATGCCGCGGCCGGAGCCGTCCTTGCCGTGCTGGAGGAAGTCGGTGATCCCGGCGAGGGTGTCGTCGGCGCCGCCGGTCGCGGCCAGCGCGAGCACGCCGTCGACGGTCAGGCCGAAGTCGGCGAAGCCGGTGTTCTGGCCCGCGCCGGACTCGTAGTAGTGGCCGTCCACGAGATTGCCGCGGTTGATGAGGTACGCGACGCCCTTGGCCAGGTCGGGGGTTGCCGCGGCCGGGGTGGTCGGTCCGGTCGTGGGCGGGGTGGTCGGCGGGGTCGTGGGCGGGGTCGTCGGCGCGGTGGTGGGGGGCGTCGTCGGCGGGCTCGTCGGGGTGTCGCCGTAGGTGAGGCTGCCGAGGTCGCTGGAGGTCACGGCGAGGACGGCGGCGGTCGAGGCGTACAGGTCCGGGTCGGTGCCGCCGGAGCCGTCGGAGGCGAAGCCGCCGCCGTCGGTCTGCCGGGCGGCGAGCCAGGAGCGGGCGGCGGCGGCGCGGTCGGTCTGCGCCAGTACGGTCAGCGCCTGGGCCGCGGAGGAGGTCGTACCGGTGTCGCCGGAGGACGCCCCCTCGTACGCGAGGTAACCGCCGTCGGCGGACTGCGTCTTGGTGAGGTACGCCCGCGCCTTGTCCAGCACGTCGCCGGTACCGGGCAGGTGCTTGAGGGCGACGACGGCGTCGGCGGTCGAACCGGGGTCGGACGTGCAGCGCTCGCCGGGCGAGAGCATCGAGCCGGAGAATCCGCCGTCGGCGCACTGCATCCCGGTGAGCCGGTCGACGGCGGGCCGCGGCACGGTGGCGCCGCCGCGGGCCAGCGCGAGCAGGGCGCGGGCCTGGGTGCCGGGCGAGAAAGCGCCGTGGAAGTCACCGGCCGCGGTGCAGTTGCCGAGGCTTCCGGCCGCCGCGCAGACGTTGTCCGTCAGGTCCTTGAGCAGGTCGTGGCCGCCGAAGGAGGTGGGGTCACCGCCCAGGATCTCGGTGAGCAGCGCCAGGTTGGCCGCCGCGGCCGGGCTCGGCACGGTGACCGTGGAGTCCGGGAGCAGGTAGTCGTCGGCGTGCGCCGTCAGAAAGGCGTCGATCGCGCGGATCGTGGCGTCGGGGCCGCCGGCCGCCGCGAGTGCGATGGCGGTGTTCGCGGTGGCGCCGAAGTCGGTGCCCCAGCCGTCGAAGACGTGGTCGCCGTCGGTGAGTTGCCTCGTCAGCCAGGTGGCCGCGGCCGCCGTGTCGGCCTGTCCGCCGGGACCGGTCGGGGGCGTGGTCGGCGGCGTCGTGGGCGGGGTGGTCGGCGGCGTGGTGGTGTCGTGGGCGCGGACGGAGTCCGGTGTGAACGAGGGACCGCCGGTGCCGCCGCCGATGTCGGTGGGGCCGAACACCCACGCCTCGACCTCGCCGTCCTGCGGGTGGTCGCCGAGCGCGCCGAGCGGGCTGTACGTCCAGGTGTCCTGTCCCGCGGGCGCGATCCAGAACGACCAGTACGCGTTCGCGGGCGGGGTCAGGACGCACGCCTCGTCGGCGGTTGTCGGGTACTGCGTGCCGCTGTCGAAGCCGTCGTTGCCGATCCGGCAGATGAAGCCGGGGCCGTCGTGCACGGTGCCGGTGGTGGTGAATCCGGCGTTGTGCAGCAGATTCATGCCCGTGGTGGGGTGCGCGTCGCAGCCGCGCAGCACCGGGCCGTTCCAGTGCCCGTAGTCCACCGCGACGATCGCCCCCGAGGTGGGTGTGCAGTCGCCGATCGGGTCCGCGCCCGCCGGGGTCGCCACCGAGACCAGTCCGGCCGTGAGGCTGCCGAAGGCCAGCGCCGCCGCGGTGAGCAGGACGACGATGCGCGGCCGTCTGTGACGGCGGCGCGGGACAAGACGAAGCACGGGTGGCCCCCCGGGTCGGCCGACGGGGAGGGCGGGCCGCGGAGGCGAGGCGGCCTGGCGGTTGACGCGGCCGTCCTGTCGTCCGTGCCGTAGTCCTCGACGGCGATCGTGACTTGCTGCTCAGCGCAGGTGATCCGGCTCGCCCGCCTCTCGGAGGGCCTACGGTTGCGGGTCAGCGCCGGACTTGGACCGGCTTCCCCTGGCTGCTGAATCGGAAATACGTTTCATAGCACCACGTCGGCGTGTGCCCCGTCAACGTGGCGGGCAGTTGCCTTCACCACTCCCCCGCGACCCTTACGTCACGCGCGTGCTGCGCTAGCCTCGGCTGGTCGCCGACTGGGGGAATCCGGTGAGAGTCCGGAGCTGACGCGCAACGGTAGGGGCCGCCTTTCGCGGTGGTCCGAGCCCGATCACCCGCTCGGAGACGCAGCACGTGCGGAAGCCTGACCACGCGTTCGGGCGGCGACCGCCTCGGCGCGGGCCGGTCGTGAGGACAGCCGTGTGCCGGGGCGCGAGGCGCCCCCTTCCAAGGAGAGTCCTCCACCCATGACCGTTCCTGTGACCGTGCCCTCCCGCACCGCCCGGCGCCGGGCACTCGCCGTCGCCGTACCGCTGGCGGCCGGAGCCCTGCTGTTCACCGCGACCGCGCCCGCGCGGGCGACCTCGACCCCGGCGCAGATCGCCACGTCCAAGGCGAACGGCGTCGCCTATCTGAAGTCGCTTCAGGCCGCCGACGGCTCGTACGCGGGCAGCGGTCTGTCCAACGAGTGGGCGTTCAGCGCCTTCGCCGCCGCGGGCACCGCGGCGGCCGACGTCTCTCCCGGCGGCGACACCACGAAGAACGCCAGGACCGTCTACCGGAATCTGCTGGCCACCGCCGCGTGGCCGTCCGCGTCGCCGGTGGTGACGGACTACGAGCGCGGCGCGCTCAACGCGTACGCGGCGGGCATCGATCCGGCCCGCGTCGGCACCGACCGCAATCTGATCGCGGACATCGCCTCGTACTGGCAGCCCGCCTCACCCGGCTACTTCGGGCCGCCCGCCAACTTCAACGGCACCGTCTTCGGGCTGCTGGCGCTGGCCGGGGCGAAGACGCAATCGGGCGGGCAGCGCGTGCCGCAGGCCCTGCTCGACGCGTCGGTGGCGGTCGTGCGCGCCAACGAGCACACCGACGGCGGCTGGAACTTCTCGAAGGCGGCGGGCGATCCGACGCAGCTCGGCGCCGCGAGCGACATCGACATGACCGGCGCGACCCTGGCGTCGCTGTGCTCGGCCGGGGTGCCCAACACCGACTCGGCCGTCGTCGCGGGCAAGAACTTCCTCAAGGGCAAACTCGTCAACGCCACCGGCGCCTTCACCTCGATGTTCGGCGCGAACACCGACTCCAACGGCTGGGCCGTCTCCGGCCTGAACGCCTGCGGATTCAACGCGCAGGGCACGGACTTCACCACCGCGGCGCGCAAGACGCCGGTCGACTTCCTGCTCGCCCAGCAGTTCGGTCCGGGCGGCGGCTTCCGCTACCTGCCCACCGACACGAGCCCGTCGGCGTACGCCTCGATCGACGCGGTCCGCGCGGTCGCGGGCGGCGGCTTCACCGCCACTCCCCCGGCCCCGGTCACTCCCGGCGCGCCCGCCTGGGCCGCCACCACCGACTTCACCAGCGGCTCCACCAGCAAGCTCGCGCTCGTCGTGGACAACGGCGGCGGTTCGCTGAAGGTGTGCTCGGTGCCGGTCGCGGCGACCGGTACGACCACGACGCTCGGTACGGTCCTGGACGCGGCGGCGTCGTCCGCGACGCCCGGCGGCTGCGTCACCGCCGTCACGCCCGCCACCGGCACGGGCCCGGTCACGGCGCTCAACGGCACCGTCAACTCCGGTACGGCGACGTGGAAGTCGAGCCTGGACGGCTCGGCGCCGATCGCCGCCTCGCGCGGCACGACCGTCCACCTCGGTGACACGGTCTATCTGCGGTACGGGAGCTGACCGGCTCCCGCCAGCGGGCGCGCTTCCGCGGCGGTGACCGGTTCCGCCGGTTCGACGCCGTGGAGCGCGTGGGCCAGGACTTCGGCGCCGCGCACGACGCGGGGTCCCGGCCGGTTGAAGTAGGCGGGGCCGTCCAGGACCCACACGCGCCCGTCGCGGACGGCGGGCAGTTCGGCCCATGAGGGGTGGCCGGTCAGCAGGCCGGCCTCCTTCAGGGTGCGCTCGGGCGGGAAGCCGCACGGCAGCAGCATGACCGCTTCCGGCGCGGCTTCCCGCAGCGCGGTCCACTCCATGGGCGCGGTGTGCTCGCCCGGTCGCGCGAGCAGGGGTTCGCCGCCCGCGCAGCGGATCTGTTCCGGAACCCAGTGCCCCGCGGGCCACAGCGGGTCCAGCCATTCGATGGCGGCCACCCGCGGCCGGGGGCGGCCCGCCACCCGCTCCCGTACCGCCGCCAGCCGCTCCTCCAGCTCCGCCGTCCTGCGGGCCGCGGCCTCGGGAACGCCCAGCACGTCACCGACCTGGCGCACGCAGGCGAGTACGTCGGGCAAGGTCTTCGGCTCCAGGCTGATCACGCGCGGTCCTTCGCCGTCCAGCACGCGTACGGAGTCGGTGACCGCGCCGTAGGAGACGGCGCAGACCTGGCAGAGGTCCTGGGTGAGGACCACGTCGGGCGCCAACTCGGCGAGCAGCGCGGCGTCCAGGGTGTAAAGGGACGAGCCCCGGTGCGCGGCGCCGCCGACGGCCTGCGAGATCTCCCGGCTGCTGAGCGCGTCCGGGTCGAATTCCGCGCCGGTCACCACCGGTACGTCGGCGACCACCTCCGGCGGCCAGTCGCACTCATGGGTACGGCCCACGAGGGCGTCGCCGAGGCCGAGTTCGACCACGATGTCGGTCGCGGCGGGGAGCAGGGAGACGATGCGCATACCGGGAACGGTAGCTGGGCGGCGGGCGGGAGCTCGCGCGGCCGAGGGGAAGCGGAGGACAAGGACAAGGCCGGGTGCCACGGGTTGATCGTGGCACCCGGCCTTGGTTCAGGGGGATTCAGCGGGGTTCAGGGTCTGCGGCGAGAGGCGTTCAGCCCCATGGCCCGTGTCCGGCGGAGCCCACGGTCAGCGGTCCGATCGCCAGGCTCGGCCGCCCGCTGGTGCCGTGCACCGCGCCTGCCGGGACCCGGACCGTCACCTCGCCGTTGCCGCGCGGGGTGACGGTGAACGTCCAGGTCGTGCCCGCCGCGCCGACGCCGTTGGCGGTGAGGCCGGTGACGGTGCCGTTGGACACCCGCAGGTCGGCGGCGGTCAGGCCGGTGACCTGCTGGTCGAGGGTGAGCGTCACCGGGATGGGCTTCCCGCGTGTCGCGCTCACCGCCGTGGTGGCCAGCGAGCCGGTGGGCGTGTCGCCGACCCGGTACGCGCCGCCGCACACGCCCGTCAGCAGCGGGTCAGCGGTCACGGCCCGGCTGCCTGAGGTGCTGAGCACATGGCAGCCGACGCCGACGCGCACCGCGAGCCGGCCGTCGTCCTGCCGGGTCGCGGTCCGCGCACGGCCGTCCACGTACACCGTCATGCCCCGGTATCCGTCGGTGACCGGCACGCTCACCGTGGCGACGGAGTTGCCCGGCACCGACACGCCGAGGTCGGTACGGTCGCCCACGCGGTGGAAGGACGCGCCGACCGTGCCCTTGACGGTCGGTGTCGTCACCGAGCCGTACGTCTGGTCGCCCGGCTGCGGACGCACGGTGAAGGTGTCGTAGCCCGGCGTGGACGGCGCGATGCCGTACATGTCGCGCGGGATGACGTACGAGGGGGCGGTGGCCCACGGGTGCGACCACGTCATGTTGCTCTTCTCGGCCGGGTCCCACGCCTCGCCGGTGGCGCCCGCGCCCAGGTCGATCATGTGCAGCCAACTGTTGGTGCCGTGCGAGGTGAGCAGGTCGAGCGCTTCCTGCGCGTGGCCCGCGTTGTACAGCCCCTGGAGCAGGAAGCCCGAGCAGTAGACGCTGCACGCCATGCCGCGCGAGGTGAGGTACGACGCGACCGCGTCGTACTGCTTCCGGCTCGCGGGGACGCCGAAGGCGGCGGGGAACGCGGTCGCCTGGACCGCGAAGTGCCCGGTCGGCTTCATGTCGGCGCTGAGCCCGTCGTCGTACGCGCCCTTGCCCGCGTTGTAGAACGCCGAGTTGAGGGTGGTGCGCAGCCGGTCGGCGATCACGGTGAAGTTCGCCGCGTCGGCGCTCTTGCCGAGGGAGGCGGCCAGGACCGCCATCTGCGAGAAGTTGCTGTACGACAGGGCGCCCAGGATGGTGTTCTTCGCGGCGAAGACATAGCCGTCACGGCTGCCCTCCGGCCAGTCCACGATGGCGTCCGACTGGTCGATGGTGCCGAGCGCCGCGTTGTAGTCCTTGCTGAGCAGCTTGGGCACGAGCGCGTCGTACATCCGCTTGACCTGGTCGGTGGAGCCGGTCTGCCGCCAGTTGTCGTAGACGGACGTGATCACGTAGAGCGGCCATTCCTGCGGCCAGGTGCGGTGGTTGGCGAAGTAGTCCATCGAGTAGACGCCGAGTGTCGGGTCGTCGCTGAGGTAGAGACTCGCCAACTGGTGGATGTAGTTGTCGGATTCGTACGGTCCGCGCTCGCGGGTCCAGGAGTCGACGTAGAAGTTCTGGTTGGTGGTCTCCACGGTGTTCTTGGCGAGCTGCCAGACCGAGACGAGGTCGGGGTCGGACGAGGTGAGCTGGGCGCCGCTCTCGTCGAACGGGTAGACCATGGCGAGGGCCTGGAGATTGTCGGCCGTGACGGGGACGGGCGAGTTGAGGACGTCGAGGTAGCGGAAGACGCGCATGCCCCAGGTGTCGACGCTCTGGGTGCCGCCGCGCAGGGTGACGACGTCCTGGTACTCGTTGCCCGCGCGCAGCTTGTAGCGCACGGTCGTCGGGTCGGACAGTTCCTCGCCGTAGCGGAGGGTGACCTTGCGTCCCGCCGTGCCGGGCAGCGTGAGGTGGACGCCGCCCTGCCAGGTCTGGCCGAAGTCGACGAGGTAGTTCCCGCTGCCCTTGTCGGTGATCTTCACGGGCCGCCTGAGCTGTTCCCGGACCTTGCCGAACGGGGTCGGCCGCAGGTCCGCGAACGCGGTCTTCGCGGTGGCGGCGGGCCACGCGGAGTCGTCGTACCCGTAGCGGCCGAAGCCGTCCGGGTAGCGGCTCATCGTGATGTCCTCCTGCGGCATGTTCCAGTAGCTGGTCCCGGTGGACTTCGCGGACGGCCAGATGTCCGCCCCTGACATGCTCCTCCAGCCGGGTCCAGTGCCGACCGTGCTCGTGCTGCCGTCGGTGTAGCGGATCACCAGATACGCCTGGAAACGCTGGTCCTTGGTGGTGTACGCGACCGCCGACAGCGCGTGCTCGCCGCCGGACCGCAGCGCGGCCGTCACGTCGAAGCCGTCGTAGCGGGTCTCCTTGTCCAGCGCCTCGGTGGGGCCGAGACCCACGAACCGGCCGTCGAGATACAGCTTGTAGACGTACTGCTTGGCCGCGTCGAAGGAGGAGCCGGTCGCGAAGACGGTGGCCCAGGCGACCTGCTTGGTCCGCTTCCCGCTCTTGTCGAGCGTGAAGTCGTGGCGCAGCAGCGCCCAGTCGTTGGTGGCGTGGGAGCTGAGGCAGTCCGTGCTGGTGCCCACGGCGAGCGCGCCGTTCTGCACGGTGCCGCACGGGAAGGGCGCGCCGGTCGCGCCGAAGTCGTTGGCGTAGAGGGTCTTTCCGCTGTCGGCCGCCGCCAGGCTGGTGACCGTGACGTCGTCCGCGGTGCCCGTCTCGGTGCCGCCGGTACGGAATCCGATGCCGCCCTCGGCGAAGGCGGTGTCGGTCCTGGTGTCGACGACCTTGCCGTCGAGGAAGGTGGTGAGCGTCGAGCCGACCGCCTCGATGCGGACGTCGTGCGTGGTGCCGACGGCGAGCGTGGTGTTCAGCGGTACGGGCGTGCCCGCGCGGAAGGTGCCGTTGGTCTCGACGTGCGGGACAAGGGTGTTGGGGTTGCTGGTGTCCGACGCCCTGAACTGCCACATGTAGCCGTTGCGGACGTCGGGCGAGCGGAACCTCACCCCGAGCGCGACCTTGGTCACGGTCAGCTTCACGTCGAGGCGGTAGTCGGTCCAGGTGTCGACGGCGGGCGGCGCGGACCAGATCGGCGCGCTCGTGCCCCAGGTGGCGCCGGGTCCGGTGCCGAAGGTCGCGGGGGCCGACCACGCGGTGGCCCTGCCGCGCTCGTCCCAGACCCGCACCGACCAGGAGTAGCGCTCGGCGGTGCGCAGGGCGGCGCCGCCGTACGGGATCGCGGTCGCGGCGGCCGTGGCGACCTTCGCGCTGTCCCACACGACCCGGCCGCGGCCCGACTCGCCCTCGGTGACGCGGAGTTCGTAGCCGGTCTGGCGGCCGACCCCGGACTGCCAGCCGAAGCCGACGGTGCCGGCGGGATCGACGTCCACGGGAGCGGACAGCGATCCGACCGTCAGGTGGGAGGGCGCGCCGCTGTTCCCCACACCTGCCTGCTGCCCCGGGCCCGGCGCGCCCGGCGGCGCGGCGCTCGCGGGTCCGGCCAGCGGCTGGACCAGGACCAGGGCCGCGAGGGCCGAGGCCGTGGCCAAGAGGGACACCAGTCTTCGACGCATCGTCACAGTCCGTCCACGGAAGGGGATTGAATCGTTTCACTTCATCTGCTAGTGACGTTACGGACGCGTGAACGGGTGTGTCAAGACTCCTGACGCCGGGGGCCGGTGGGCGTATGCGCCGGTCAAGGAGGCGGGGCACCGCGTGCTCGCGGGCGGGGGCTCGGGGTGCGGGGAATCGATTCAGTGGGGGTCGAATGGTCGTCGACGCCGAGGGGAGGGCCGCCCGGCGGCCTTCTTCGGCTCGGGTGGCCGTCGAAACCGCCGGGCCGGCCCGCCTTTGGCGCGCCTTCGGCTGTGTTCGTTCACGATCGAGTCGGTGCGCTGCCGGGCTCGGGCTTCGCCCGCCCGCTCGGGGTGCGGTGAGGCGGGGTCAGCGCAGCCCGCCCGGTCGGGGTGCGGTGAGGCGGAGTCAGCGCAGCCCGCCCGCTCGGGGTGCGGTGAGGCGGGGTCAGCGCAGCCCGCCCGCTCGGGGTGCGGTGAGGCGGGGTCAGCGCTCCCAGGGCCAGGACGCGGAGCGGCCGGACTCCAGGAGGGGGATCATGCCGAAGGCGTGGTCGGTGAGGCCGCCGAAGGTGTGGCGGTTGCCGGTGCCCGAGGGCATGGCGCCCGCCTTGTAGCCGGCCATGTTCCACATGTAGACCGGCACGTTCTTCGGGACGAGGGCGTCGATCTCCGTTTCGCGCATGCCGCCGTGGCCACTGGCGTTGGACGGGAACCAGCCGGGTCTGGTCTGCTCGTCGGTGACCACGACGATCCGGTCGTGGCCACGGAAGTGGGCCTTGACCGCCGACGGGATGTCGGTGCCGTCGATCCGGCCGAACTTCTCGATCAGGCGCAGGACACTGCCGCCCTTCGGCACGGCGACCGGCCTGCTGCGCATGCCGAACTCGACCAGGGTCGGGTCGGCGGCGCGTACCGCCAGGGCGGCGCCGAAGACCGCGGCCTGCTCGGCCAGGGTGATGTCCGAGCTGTTCGGCGTGGAGAAGCCGAAGCCGGGGAACATCGACGGCGAGCGGTCGACCAGGATCAGCGTGCGGCCGGGCAGCGCGGGCACGTTGGCGAGCGAGAGGTTCAGCGCCTTGTCCAGCGCGTGACCCCAGCGCAGCGATTCGACGTGCTTGTGGGCCGCCCAGAACCTGAACGGGAGCATGCGCGAGCGCGCCACCCGCTCCGGGTCGCAGATCGTGGCCGCGACCTGCGCCGCGGCCTCGTCGGACACCCCGGCGCGGTCGAAATTCCGCAGGTTGCGGACCAGCGCGAAGACACCCATCGACGGGATGACCGTCTCCCACGCGGCCTTGTCCATCGGGCCCTGGAGCCAGCCCGCCAGCGCTTCCCACGTCATGCCCGCTGCGGCGATACGGCTGTTGCCGTCGGGCCCGTCGGTCCGGTCACCGCCACCGCTCCCGAGGAGGCCGCGGCGGTTCCCGACCGGCACGGCCATCAGCTCGGCCCGGCCGCGGACGATCCGCAGCGCGGCCGGGATGTCGTCGCCGCGGCCGTGTCGCCGGTCGATGGCGTGCTTGAACAGGTCGCCCTGCCAGGGCTTGTCGGCGGCAGGCGAGGGATGGACGAGTTCGAGGACGTCACCGAAGCGGTAGCCCTTGGACTCGGTGTCGTACTTCAGCAACGACCGCTCGCTGTACAGGCGTTGTACGGCGCCGGCGACACCGCGCTTGACGGGCTTGGGAAGCCGGCGGCCGAACGTCGAGGTCCAGTAGGCGAGGAACTCGCCGGGCTCGTCGGGCCGTTGGAGCACCGAGTCGACGACCTGCCGGGAGTAGCCGGGCGCGTCGTTGCGCAGCCGCTCGGCGGTGAACTCCGCGGCGCCGACCAGCGCCGCCGTGCGCATGTTGCCGTCACCGCGCAGCCAGGCCAGGAGCGCGGCCGTCCACCGCGGGTCCTCGATCGCCAGTCGGCGGACCAGCCGCTGGTACCGGTCGTCGCGGTCGCCGCCCTTCTCGTAGAAGGTGTCGGTGCCCACGACGTTGGATATCGCGAGCAGGAAGAGCTCGGACCGCGGGTCGCGCAGGTGGCCGGAGCCGCCCTCCGCCGTCACGGTCCGCGCGCCGGACGTGGTCACGGGCGACGTGACCCGCGGCTTGACGCCGCGCTGATTGAAACGAGACATGGAAGAGTCCCCCCGCGTCGGAGGGGAAGCCCAGCGGGGCGGTGTCCGAGATCAGGGGTCGACGACGGGAACAATGCGCTCTGGGCCGCTGAGCTACGGGGTTTCACGCCCGGTGGGATTCGAACCCACGTCTCACCATGAACAGTGGAAGTACCCGTTGTCCGCGCACCGGACACCGCCGATGCTGCGCCCCCCGAGATCAGGACGGCCGCGGTTCTGCGGGGTTCGAACCCCGCCCACCGGAGTGGTTCTACCACAAAGAAGTAACCGCGACCTGCGCACCGGGAGGTGCTGTTGTCGATCGTCAGCATAGCCACGCGCCCCGAACGCGCCGACTGATTTACCGGCCGCGCGGGCCGCACCGGCCGCGGCTCGCGGGTCGGTAAACCCGTCCGCCCGTGGGTCCGTGAGCCCGTGAGCCCGTCCGTCCGTGGGTCAGGACAGCACGCGGTGCCGGAAGTTGCGCAGGCCCAGGGTGAGGAAGACGGCGCAGGCGGCGATCAGGACCGGGTAGACGGCGAAGAGCGACATGTGGGTGGACTCGGTGAAGGCGGCGCGCATGCCCTCGGTGATGTAGATGAGCGGGTTGACCAGGACCAGGATCTGGAGCCAGTGGAAGCCGCCGAGGTGGACGAGGGAGAGCTTCGTCCACTGGTAGTAGGTGCCGCCGAGGAAGACCAGGGGCAGGACGACGAAGCCGAACATGACGCCGATGTTCTGCGGCTGGAAGGTGGTGCCGAGCATCAGGCCGAGCGAGGTCATGGCGACGCAGGCGAGCGGGATCAGGGTGACCACGATCCACCAGTGGACGGTGAGATGGGCGTGGACGCCGGGCGCGTGGACGACCGCGGCGATCGGGAAGACGATGACCGCCGAGATCAGGG
Source organism: Streptomyces sp. NPDC025721 (assembly GCF_055558595.1). NCBI lineage: Bacteria > Bacillati > Actinomycetota > Actinomycetes > Kitasatosporales > Streptomycetaceae > Streptomyces > Streptomyces sp. NPDC025721. The sequence goes on from NZ_JBVHMF010000004.1 coordinate 269,924, forward strand.
CCTGGACGGCGCCGGACAGCACGCGGGCGACGGCGACCAGCCAGATCGGGCAGGGCGCCTGCACCCGGTCCTCGATCTCGCGGGTGTAGCCGAACTCCTGTGACATCTGGATCGCGACGGACTGGATGCCCTGGAACATGATGCTGATGGCGACGACACCGGGCACGAGGACGGTGGCGAAGTCCGACTCGCCCGTCGATCCCCCGGCGCCGCCGATGCCCTGCCCGATGGTGGGGAAGACGTAGAGGAAGACGAAGACCAGCAGGAACGGCTGGACGAGTGTCCGGGCGACGAACTGCCCGAAGCTCTTCCACAGCACCCGCAGGTCCCGCCGGACGAGCGCGCCGAGGGCGGTACGGCTGGCGGCGGCCACGGAACGGCTCGGCCGTACGGTGACCGGGCGGTGCGTCGGGGACAGCGGCTGCGAGGGTCCGGCCGGTGGTGCGGTCATTCCCTCAGCTCCTTGCCGGTGAGGCTGATGAACACGGTCTCCAGGGAGCTGCGCACGATCGACAGGTCGACCAGTTCGAAGCCGCCCCGCTCGGTGCTGGCGACCACGCGCGGCAGCAGGCGTTCGTCGCCCTGGACCTGGAGTTCGACGCCGCCGTCGACCAGCCGGGTGCGGACGGCGCCCTCGATGTCCCGGGTGAGGCGGGCGGCGAGGGCTTCGTGGTCGCCACTGGCCAGCACGGTGACGATGGTGTCGGCGCCGACTCCCTGCTTGAGGGCTTCCGGTGTGTCGAGGGCGAGGATCTTCCCGTGGTCGATGATCGCCACCCGGTCGCAGAGCTGGTCGGCCTCTTCCATGTTGTGCGTGGTGAGCACGATGGTCTGGCCGTCGGCGATGAGCCCGGCCAGGATCTCCCACAGCGCGAGCCTGCTCTGCGGATCGAGACCGGCCGTCGGTTCGTCCAGGAAGAGGACGGCCGGGCGGTGCATGATCGCGCGCGCCACCAGCAGCCGCTGCGCCATGCCGCCCGACAGGTTGCCCACAGGAGAGGCGGCCCAGCGCGACAGACTGAAGCGTTCCAACGACTCGTCGGCCAGTTCGCGCGACCGTCCGGCGGAGATCCCGAACAGCAGCCCGTGGTAGTAGAGGTTCTCCCACACCGTCAGCGAGCGGTCCAGGGTGTTCTGCTGCGTCACGACCGCGATGACCTGCTTGGCCAGCGCGGGCTGCGCGACGACGTCGATGTCCCCGACGTACGCTTTCCCGCCGGTGGGGACCACGCGCGTGGCGAGCATGCCGATGGTGGTGGTCTTCCCCGCGCCGTTGGGTCCGAGGAGTCCGAAGAACTCCCCGGCGTAGACCTCGAGGTCGAGGCCGTCGACCGCCATGACGGGCGCTTTGGGATACCGCTTGGTGAGCCCGACCGTACGGATCACCGGGGGCCGTCCGCCGCCGGGGCCCGTCCGCTCCACCGCCGCCTCAACCGCCATGTCCCACCTCCCGGCTCCGCTCGACCCGCATGCCCGTCCGCCGTCCGGCCCGCGCCCGTCGGCTGCCCGATCCGTGCGCCCGCTGCTCTCGTCATCGAAACACGCCCCCGTCCGCGCGGCCCGCGACAACGGTCCGACCGGGGGACGTCGGCCGACGCGGGCGGGGGCGTTTATGATGATCGCGAAAAGCGGACCGCCCGCCTCCCGGCGGGGTCCCCGACCGCCGTCGCGGGGGCTGTGAGCGGCCAGAGGAGCGGGGCCGGGGAACAGGACCGGCGCATATGCCCAATGGCCGCGGATTCCCGAAGCGGCAGTACACGGTTGCGAAGAGCCAGTAAAGGACCCATTCGGGAAACTCGTACAGGATTCAAGGGAATGACGGCGTGAATTCATTCATTCTCACACCATCCGGGTGTTCTGAACATTGATCCGGAGGCGGCCAATAGGGTCTCCGGCGGGTCCGGCCGAGGGCCGCGGGCCGGGCGGGCAGGGGGGACAGCGCATGACCGATACCCCACGGGCGGACATACCGGATTCGCAGCCGGAACGTCGCCGTATGTGACGGGGAAAGACGGACAGGACGCTACTTACGCGGAGTGTCGCGACACAAGGCGGCGGGTCGGCGCGCGGCGGGGATCGGCGCCCAAGCGCGGCCCCGGCAGGAAGTCGATGACGCACTCATGTCACACGCGCCCCACTCACCCCAGTGGCTCTCTTCGAAATCAACCATGCTGCTATGGACATCTTGATTTGTGCTGCGTCATGAATGAGAATTCGTCCAATTGAGCGGCACGGAGTACACGCAATAGAGGCCCGCCGCGCACACCGGGGCCTCGCGCGGCGGGACAGCGCACTCACCCGCTCCGTTACCGACAGTAGCCGGGGGTAAATCGTTGGAGTTCTGCATACTCGGGCACCTCGAAGTCTCGGCGAACGGGCGCCCGGTGCAACTCGGCGGTGCCCGCGAGCGGACGGTACTGGCGATGCTGCTCATCGAGGCCGGTCATGTGATCCCGGTGGAACGGCTCATCGACGCCGTGTGGGGCGACGACCCGCCGGCGACCTCGCGTGGGCAGATCCAGATCTGTATCTCCAACCTGCGGCGGCGCATCCTCGCGGGCGGCGGCGAGGACCTGATCGAGACCCGACGGCCCGGCTATCTGCTGCGGGTCCCCGCGGGGACGCTCGACCTGCACCGGTTCGAGGCCGAAGTCCACGAAGGGCAGGCGGCGTTGGCGGCCGGGGACCCGGCCGGGTCGGCCCGCATCCTGCGGGACGCGCTGCAACTGTGGCGCGGTCCCGCGCTCGCCGACGTGGACAGCACGCTGGTGCAGCAGGGAGTGGGGCGGCTCAACGAGCGGCGGCTCGCCGTGCTCGGCGAGAGTCTGAAGTCCGGGCTGATCGCGGGTGAACAGCACCGGCTGATCGGCGAGTTGACGTCCCTCGCGGCCGAGTATCCGCTGCACGAGCACTTCAGGGCGCTCCTGATGATCGCGCTCTACGCGGCGGGGCGGCAGGCGGAGGCGCTGGACGCGTACCGCAAGGTGCGTGAGGAATTGCAGAGCGAACTGGGCATCGACCCGGGCAGTGAACTGCGCGGCCTGCACCGGGCGATGCTCGCCGGTACGTTCTCGCTGCCGGGCGCGGAGCCGGACGAGACGACGTCGGGGCGTTCGACGAGCCGGGACAGCCGGGACCACGACGGTCAGGGGCGTCAGCCGCAGCACCGCGAAGACCAGCGGCGCGACGATCAACACCGGGACGACCAGCGGCGGGAGGACCAGCGGCGCGACGAACAGCGCCGGGCCGACCAGCGGCGCGATGATCAAAGGCGCGACGACCCCCGCCGGGACGACTACCGCCGGGACGAACGCCGACGCGACGAGCAGCGCCGCGACGAACACGGGCGGGACGAACACGGGCGGGACGACCCGCGCCGTGACGACTACCGCGCGGACGAACACCGGCGCGACGAACCCCGCCGCGATCAGTGGGACCGCATGGAGCGGGACCGCGACGACCGGTACGGAGACCGGGACGATCCGACGGGCAGCGCGCCCGCGGAGTCGGCCCGGCCGCCCACCTCGGCGGGCGCCCCCATGCCCGGCGCCCGCGCCGACCCGGAGGGCGCCTCGGACCAGGCGCGCGGCCAGGCCGAAGGGCAGTCGCCGCACCAGCCGCCGGCCGAGGAGCCCAAGCGGCGCGCGCCGAGCCTGCTGCCCGCCGACATCCCGGACTTCACCAGCCGCAGCGAGACCGTGAACGACATCGTGCGGCAGATCGGCGGCGACCAGCGCCACCGCAGCGACCAGGCGGTGCCCGTCTGCGTGATCGTCGGACAGGGCGGCGCGGGCAAGACGACGCTGGCCGTGCATGTCGCGCACCTGCTCACCCAGGACTTTCCCGACGGCCAGCTCTTCGCGCACCTGCGGGTCGGCGACCGTCCGGCGAACCCGTCCGACATCCTGGAGCGCTTCCTGCGGGCGCTCGGTGTCGTCGGCCCCAGCCTGCCCAAGTCCCTTGAGGAACGCGCCGAGCTCTTCCGCGACCTGGTCAGCGGGCGGCACGTACTGGTCGTGCTGGACGACGCCATGACGGAGCGTCAGGTCACCTGGCTGCTGCCCGGAAGCGCCGACTGCTCGGTGATCGTGACGAGCCGTCAGCGGCTCACCGGACTGCCCACCGCGGGCCGGGTGGAGATCGGCGCGCTCAGCGAGAGCGGGGCCGCCGCGCTGCTCGCCCGCTACATCGGTGAGGCGCGGGTGGTCGCGGAGGCGGAGAGCGTCAGCGAACTCTCCCAGCTCTGCGGCCGGTTGCCGCTGGCGTTACGGATCTCGGCGGCGCGGCTGGCGGCCCGTCCGCACTGGAGCGTCGCCGACCTCGTCGACCGGCTGCTCGACGAGTCCCGCAGGCTGGACGAGTTGAACCACGGTGAGATGCAGGTCAGGGCCAGCATCTCGCTGACGTACGACAGCCTGCCGGACGACGCCCGGCTGCTCTTCCGCCGTCTCGCCCTGCTCGACGTGCCCAACTTCGCGGCCTGGGTGGGCTCCCCGCTGCTCCAGGTCGACGTGCTGCGCGCGCAGGAGGCGCTCGAAGTCCTGGCGGAGGCGTATCTGATCGACGCCACGCCAGGTCCCGGCGGCCATGTCCGCTACAGCTTCCACGACATCATGCGGCCCTTTGCGCAGGAGCGGCTGGCGGAGGAGAGTTCCGAGGAGCGGCTGGGCGCGCTGGAGCGCTGGCTCGGCGCGCTGCTGTCGCTGACCGGTGAGGCGCACCGCCGCGAGTACGCGGGCGGCTATCTGGAACGGCGCAGTTCGGCGGAGCGCTGGCGGCTGCCCGACCGTCTGGTGGAGCGGCTGCTGTCCGACCCGCTGGCCTGGTACGAGCAGGAGCGTACGTCGATCGTGGCGGCCGTGCGGCAGGCGTCGGCGGCCGGACTCGTCGAGCACTGCTGGGACCTGGCGCTCAGCTCGGTGACGCTCTTCGAGGCGTACTCGTACTTCGGCAACTGGCGCGAGACGCACGAGATCGCGCTCAAGGCGGCCTGCCGGGCGGGCGATCAGCACGGCGAGGCGGCGATGCGCTACTCGCTGGGCTCACTGCACATGTTCGAGCAGAGCACGGACCCGGCGATGCGGCAGTTCGAGCGGGCGCACACGCTCTACCACGAACTCGGCGACGAGCACGGCGCGGCGCTCGTACTGCGCAACATGGCCTATCTGGACCGGCTGACCGGTGACATCGCGTCGGCGCAGGAGCGGTGGGAGGAGGCGCTGGGCGTCTTCCAGGTCACCGGCGACCGGATCGCCGAGGCGCACGTCCTGCACAACATGGCCCAGGTGCACGTGGACTGCGGTGAAACGGCTACGGCGCTGCGGCTGTTGGAGCGCGCCGAGGCGATCTGCCACGAGGTCGGCAACCGCCGGGTCACCGCTCAGGTGCAGAACCGGCTGGGCGCGCTGCACCTGCGGGTCGGGCGGCTGGACGACGCGCATGTCGCCTACACGCGTGTGCTGGACAGTGTGCGGGTGACCGGCGACAAGGTCGGCGAGTGCTACGCGCTGCTGGGTCTGGCGACGGTCGACCTGCGCCGCGGCGAGCCGGGTTCCGCGCGGGCGATGCTGACCGAGGCGCTCGAACTGGCGGTACAGGCCGGCGCCCGCATGGTGGAGAGCCGGATCGCGCTGGCGCTCGCCGAGGCGCTGCTCACCTCGGACGTCGAGGCGGCGCCGGAGTACGTCGAGCGCGCGCTGACCGGCTTCGAGGCGATCGGCGCGACGTTGGACAAGGCGCGCGCGATGGTGCTGCGCGGCCGGGTGCACGCGGCGTCCGGCCGTCCGCAGGGCGCGCGTGCCGACTGGCAGGCGGCGGCGGGCATGCTGACCGGGCTGCGGACGGACAAGGGCGGTGTCGCGCTGGTCGAGGAGGTGCGGCGGCTGCTGCGCACGCTGGCCGACGGGGGCGCCGACGCGGGTGTCACCGCGGCGCAGCTTCCGGCGGAGGCCGAGCTGCACAGCTGAACGGCTTAGGAGTCGCCGGGGAGTTGGGGGAACGCCAGCTCCCGGCAGGGGGCCTGCCGGGTCGGCGGTGTTTCCGGTCGGCGTGAAGGTGCGGCCGACCGGGCGTCGTGGAGCGGGGGCGCCCGCCGATGCGGGCAGGGAGAATCCGGGCAGCCGGTAGCACCGGGTGTCACGGGGTGGAAGGCGCCCAGCCGTGTGGGCGGCCCGGGGTCACGGGCGTCATGGTGCGGAGGTACCCGAGAGCGCGGGCGGGTGGGGGTGCCGGATCTCCGACGGTGCGGGATGCCCGTGTCGGCACGGGCTTCGTGGGGAGACGATTCGCCGGATCGAACCGGGGCGCCGTGAGAAAGGGCTCATCCGGCCGACCGAGCGGCGGTCGTCGTGGGGTGGAGCTGGGGAAGCGATGGTGCGCGGTGCGGTGGTACGGGGTGCCGGGCCGCGAGGGCCGCGGCGGAGGTCAGTCCCAGATGGTGTTGTCCGTGGAGGCGGTGGGGGTGGGGGTCGGCTTCGGCGTTCCGCCGTCGACACGTACGACCGAGGTGTGGCCGTTCGTGGACGAGTGCGTCGAGGTGACCGCGACGGCGACGCCGCCCGTGAGGGTGACGAGCAGGGCGGCGGCGGTGATGCTGCGGCGGAAGGCGCGAACCGTCATGATGCCATCTCCAAGTCTGTGGGGCCGCCGGTTCAGGTGTCCCGGTGGCTCGATGACTTCATGGTTCGGTGGACCGCTTTCGGTCCGTCCTCGCCCGGCTATCACGGTCGCTATCACGTCGCTCTCACCCGACCGCCGCAGGTCGGCGCGGGGCTCGGCGCGGCGGTCCGGCTCTCGCCCCGCCCTCGTTTCGCTATCGTCGGGGGCCGCCGGTCCTATCGTCCCGGGCCGCCGGAGCGATGGCGGAACGATAGGGGCATCCCCCAACGTCGTGGCCACCCAGGCGCGACACCGCAAAAGGCGCGCCCGAACCCGGAAGCGGGACCCCGTGAGTCTTTGCGTGCACATCGTGGACAGTGCGTTCGGCGTACCGGCAGCGGACGTCGACGTCCTGCTGCGCCAGCCCGCCGGAGACGACTGGCGTGAGCTGGTGCGCGGGCGCACCGGTCAGGACGGCCGGCTGGCGATGCTCGGTGACCGGAACATCCAGCCGGGCATCTACCAGGTGGTCTGCGACCTGGACGCGTACTACGCCGTCCTCGGCTCGCTGCCCCTGCACCCCCGGGCCATCGTCGAGTTCCGGGTGACCGAGTCCGACGCGGACATCCACCTGCCGATCGTGGTCTCCACGCACTCCTTCCTGAGCTACCGCGGCGCCTGAGGCACCACGACTACCCCTTGGCGAGGGCCGGTTGACGCGGGAACAGATCGGCTCCCAGCTCCCCCCTCGCCCGTCCGTCGTCCAGCAGGGCGCCGACCGTGGCCTCCGGCTCGGTGGCCGCGCGCAGCGCCCCGAGCGCGATGGTCCGCAGGACGGCGGTGACATCCTCCTCGCCGAGCACGTCGGGGTCGGACCGCAGCGTCAGCTCCACCTGGTGAGCCCCTTCGGCGTTGACCCGGAGATAGAACGGGTGACCCGCCTCGCGGGCCGGGGGCGTCCAGGTCAGGGACGCGTCGGACGGGACATCGGCCCGGTCCCGCGCCGGTACGGGCGGCGGTGACGATGCCGACGGTACGTCGGCGGACGGCTCCGATTCCGCCACGTAGTTGAACCAGCAGTCGTGGACGAAGAGCGAGCCGTCCGGCCCCGGTGCCTCGGCGGCCAGCCGCGCCGCCGCGTCGACGTCGTAACTGCCGTGGCGGTAGGCCAGCAGCGAGCTGAGATGCGCGCGCTTGAGGAAGCCGGACAGCGGCGCGTCCGGGTCCACCGCGCAGAGCAGCGGCACCAGTTGGTTCATGGTGCTGACGACGGGCTGCCACAGCGGGTCGAAGCGGTTGGCGCACATCAGGCTCAGCATGATCCGGTTCCGGGACAGCACTCCGGAAAGGGCCGCGCCGGTCAGCGCGGTCAGAACGCTCTGCGGCGACACCCGGTGTGCGGAGGCGGCGTCCGCGACCAGCGCGGCGAGCCGCGGGGAGCGCAACGTCGCCTGGATGCGGCGCTCGTCGGGACCGGGCGTCCGGGCGGGCAGATTGCTCAGCGGGCCGCCCGCCAGGATCTTCTTCCAGTACTTCTCGGCGCCGCGGCGGTGGCCCGCCCAGGCGTCGCCGTGCTGGAGGACGGCCAGCTCGCGCGGCGCGGGCCCCGGCCGGCCGTCGGCCGCCGGGTCCCCGCCGCCCCTGGCCGCCAACTCCTTGAGCTGCCTTTCCAGTTCGCGGATCGCCCAGACGTCCACCACCATGTGCGACATCGACACGGCCAGATAGCGGGGGCGGCCCGCGGCGCATATCAGCGTGCCGTGCCAGCCGGGGTCGCCGACGACGGGGAAGGGCCGCGCGTACAGCTCGCGCAGCACCCGCGCGCCGTCCTGCGGGGTCACCGACGGCAGGTCCAACCGGTCCAGCCGGAGCGGGACTTCGGGGTGGACGCGCTGGAAGGGCCGGCCGTCGGCATCGGTGTGGAACGTCGTCCGCAGGCTTTCGTGACGGTACGTCAGGACGCGCAGGGCGCGGTCGATCGCGGGCGCCTGAAGTCCCTCGACGTCCCACAGGGCGGGGACGTTCACCTCCATCAGCCGGTCGGTGGCGAAGGTTTCTATCGATCGCCAGGTCGACAACTGGCCGAAGGTGAGCGGGGCGTCGACGGGCATGGTCCCTCCGTGGCATGAGGTGGGGCACGAGGCGTGGCGTGAGGCGGTGGTCCGGCGTGGCGTGAGGCCGTCGTGCGCCGAAAAGCGGTCGGTGATCGGTGGTCGGCGGGCTGCTGGCTCCGGGCCGCGCTACGGGTTCGCGTACGGCCCCTCCCCCCGCGCCCGTCGGCGCGGGGAGGAAGGTGACGAGCCGCGCGGCGCGTGGAACGCGACGGCTCAGCGACAGACGGTGCCGCGCGCGTGGCTCACGGCCGTGCAGACGACCCGGGTGCAGACCACCCGCGTACAGACCACCTTGCGCATTTGCTTCACCTCCTCCCGCACATCGCTCCTGACGGTTTTCCGGCGGCCCTTTCGCCGCATCACACACTTATTCATGGGTCGCTTCTCCTTGTCCATACGCGCGCGTTGGCATCAAGTTCGCGGTATTCCCTGCCACCGCGTTCGGAGCGAACTTCCTTGACCCGCCAGGGCCGTGGAGTCCACGCTTCTGCCATGCCCGGAACAGCCGGGGCCACCGGTGAAGACCACGCCGGCCGCCCCGGTCGTATTTCCCGGTCCTGAGCAGCGGAATGCGTTTACCGAACCGTCAGGGCCCGCGAAGAGAAACACGAAGAAGAAATTCACGGCAATGCGCCGCAGTGCGTGCGATGCCGGGCGATGCGTTCTGGAACAGCCAATCCTCGAAAGGTGGGTCATGTCCGCTCTGACTGAACGGTTCACGGCCGCGGAGCCGGTCGCCGTCATCGGCATGTCCTGCCGGCTGCCCGGCGCGAAGAGCCCCGAGGAGTTCTGGCGGCTGCTGAGCGAAGGCCGCGAAGCGGTCGGCGAGGCCCCGGCGGACCGGCGCCAGACGGACGGTACGGCGGGATCGACGGCGGCCGGTGCCGCGGACGGCACCGGCCGGGCCAGGCGCGGCGGATACATCGCCGACGTGGACCGTTTCGACGCCGCCTTCTTCGGCCTCTCCCCGGCCGAGGCCGCGGCGATGGACCCGCAGCAGCGGCTCGTCCTGGAGCTGGCGTGGGAGGCGATCGAGCACGCCCGGATCGTCCCCTCGACCCTGCACGGCACGGCGGCCGGAGTCTTCATCGGCGCCATCACCGGCGACTACGCGCTGGTCCACGACCGGCTCGGCGGCCAGGGGATCAGCAGGCACAGCGTCACCGGCACCCACCGCAGCATCATCGCCAACCGGGTCTCGCACCTGCTCGGCCTGCGCGGCCCCAGCCTCACCGTCGACTCCGGCCAGTCCTCCGCCCTGGTCGCCGTGCGGCTGGCCTGCGAGGAGCTGCGTCGCGGCACCGCGCGGACGGCGCTGGCGGGCGGGGTGAACCTGAATCTGCTCGGCGAGAGCGACCGGGCCCTGGAGCGCTTCGGCGCCCTGTCCCCCGACGGCCGCTGCCACACCTTCGACGGCCGGGCCAACGGTTACGTACGCGGCGAGGGCGGCGGTGTGGTGCTCCTCAAGCCGCTGTCGGCCGCGCTCGCCGACGGCGACACCGTGCACTGCGTCATCCTCGGGGGCGCCGTCAACAGCGGCACAGGAGAGCACCTGACCGTTCCCGACCCCGAGGCGCAGCGCGAGGTCGTCCGGCTGGCCTGCCGCGACGCGGGAGTCGCGCCCGCCGAGATCGCCTACGTGGAGCTGCACGGCACCGGTACGGCGGTCGGCGACCCGATCGAGGCGGCCGGTCTCGGGGCCTCGCTGGAGACCGAGTCCCGGGTGGCGCACGGCGCCCCGCCGCTGCTGGTCGGCTCGGCCAAGACCAACGTCGGCCACCTGGAGGGCGCGGCCGGCATCGTCGGTCTGCTGAAGGTGGCGCTCAGCATCGGCCACCGCACGCTCCCGCCCAGCCTGAACTTCACCTCGCTCCACCCGGCCATCGCGGCCGAGCAGCAGGGCATCGAGGTGGTCACCGCCGCCCGTCCGTGGCCCGGCTCCCCCGACAGCCGCCCGACCGCGGGCGTCAGCGCCTTCGGTATGGGCGGTACCAACTGCCACCTGATCCTGGCGGCGGCGCCCGAGACCGCGCCGAACGGGACTGCGGCGCCCCGGACCGTGCCGAACGAGACCGCGCCGGACGAGACCGTCGCGGACGACAGCCCCGAGGTCCGCCGCGACTGCGACGCCGACGCGGCCCCGACCACCCCCTGGCTCCTGTCGGCCCGCTCCCCGCGCGGCCTGACCGCCCAGGCGGACCGGCTCGCCGCCCACCTCGCCACGCGGCCCGACGTACCGGCGCGGGACGTCGCGCTGTCCCTGCTGCGCACCCGCTCGGCCTTCGACCACCGCGCCGTCGTCCTCGGCGCGGGCCGCCCCGAACTGGACACGCTGCTCGCCGAGTTGGCGGCGGGCCGACCCCACAGCGAGGTCGTCACCGGGCACACCGCGACCGGCGGCGTGGGATTCGTCTTCCCGGGCCAGGGCTCCCAGTGGTGGGGCATGGCGCGCGAACTGCTGGAGATCGACGGCCCGTTCGCCGACCGGATCGCCGAGTGCGCCCGCGCGCTGGCCCCGTACACCGACTACGACTTGGTGGACGTGGTGCGCGGTGCGCCCGGCGCGCCCGGCTTCGAGCGGCTCGACGTGGTGCAGCCCGCGCTGTGGGCCGTGATGGTCTCGCTCGCCGAGGTGTGGCGCGCGGCCGGGGTCGAACCGGACTTCGTCATCGGCCACTCCCAGGGCGAGATCGCCGCCGCGACCGTCATCGGCGCGCTCTCCCTGGACGACGGGGCCCGCGTGGTGGCCCTGCGCAGCCAGGTGCTGCTCCAGGTCACCGGCGGCCGGATGCTGTCGGTGTCCGCGCCGCTCGCCATGGTCGAGGAACGGCTGGCGGCCTACGGGGCGGCGACCCTCAGCGTGCTCAACAGCCCCACCTCCGCGGTCGTCTCCGGACCGCTGGACACGCTCACCGAGCTGGCCGCGAGCTTCGACGCCGACGGCTTCCGCACCAAGGTCCTCAAGATCGACTACGCCTCGCACTCCCCCGCCGTGGAAGTCATCCGCGAGCAGGTGCTCGACGTGCTCGCACCGGTCCGGCCGGTCGCCGTCGACACCCCCTTCTACTCCTCGCTGACCGGCGGCCGGGTCGAGGACACCTCGGAGCTCGACGGCGACTTCTGGTACCGCAATCTGCGCCACGCCGTCCGCTTCACCGACGCCACCCGCTCCGCGCTCGCCGACGGCAACGGCCTGTTCGTCGAGTGCAGCCCGCACCCGGTGCTGCGGCACGCGATCGAGGAGACCGCGGAGGAGGCGGGCCACGAGGCCGCCTCCGTGCCCACCCTGCGCCGCGAGGAGGGCGGCCCCGCGCAGGTGCTGCGCGCCCTCGCCGGTGCCTACGTACACGGCGCCGACGTCGACTGGGCGCCCGTCGCGGCCGTACCGGGAGCCCGTACGACGGACCTGCCCACGTACGCCTTCCAGCGCGAGCGGCACTGGCTGGGCGGGGCGCCGATCCTCGGCGCGGCGGCCGGTCCCGGTGCCGCCGGCACCGCGGGACCCTCGGACGCGGCCCCGGCGCCCGTGGCGGTCCGCACTCCCGAGGCCGTACGCGATCTGGTCTCCGCGAGCACCGCCGCGGTCCTCGGGCACGCGGACGGCAGCGCGATCGACCCGCGCCGCAGCTTCAAGGACCTCGGCCTGGACTCGCAGGGCACCGTCGAGCTGCGCAACCGGCTCAAGGACGCCACCGGTCTGAAGCTGCCGACGACGCTGCTCTTCGAGTTCCCGACGCCGAAGCGGCTGGCCGAGCGACTGGCGGAGCTGACAGCGCAGTTGACGCCGCAGACGCCCGAGGCGGACGGCGCGGGCGTGCGGCCCGCCCCCAACAGCGTGACCAGCGACGGCACTTCCGCCGACACCGCCGCCGACACCGGTACGTCCGCCGGTTCCAGCGTCGACCCCGACGCGCCCGAGCCGATCGCCGTCGTCGCCATGAGCTGCCGCTACCCCGGCGGGGTCAGTACCCCGGAGGAGCTGTGGCAGCTCGTCGCGGACGGCACCGACGCGGTCACCGGGCTGCCCGCCGACCGCGGCTGGGACCTGGACGCACTGCTCGGCGCGGGCCCCGACCGGCCCGGCGCCCTGACCACCGTCGGCGGCGGATTCCTGCACGAGGCACCGGAGTTCGACGCCGCCTTCTTCGGCATCAGCCCCCGCGAGGCGCTCGCGATGGACCCGCAGCAGCGGCTGCTGCTGGAGACGTCGTGGGAGGCCGTCGAGCGGGCGGGCATCGACCCGGCCGCGCTCGCCGGGCAGCCGGTCGGCGTCTTCTTCGGCTCGATGGCCTCCGACTACGGCCCCCCGCTGCACCGGCCGAACGGCGGCGGTGACGGCCACCTGCTCACCGGTACGGCGCTCAGCGTCATCTCCGGCCGGGTCGCGTACACCCTCGGCCTGCGCGGCCCCGCGCTGACCGTCGACACGGCCTGCTCGTCCTCCCTGGTCGCCCTGCACCTGGCGGTCCGCGCCCTGCGCGGCGGCGAGTGCCCGATGGCGCTGGCGGGCGGCGTGACGGTGATGTCGACGCCCGGCAATCTGGTGGAGTTCAGCAGGCAGCACGGACTCGCCGCGGACGGCCGGGCCAAGGCGTTCTCGGCCGACGCGGACGGCACGTCCTTCTCCGAGGGCGCGGGGGTGCTGCTTCTGGAGAAACTCTCCGACGCCCGCCGCAACGGCCACCCGGTGCTCGCCGTCATCCGCGGCACCGCCGTCAACCAGGACGGTGCGAGCAACGGCCTCACCGCGCCCGACGGTCAGGCCCAACGCGCCCTCGTAAGGCAGGCGTTGGCCGACGCGCGGCTCACGGCCGACGACGTCGACGCCATCGAGGCGCACGGCACCGGCACCTCCCTCGGCGACCCCGTCGAGGCCAACGCGCTGATCGACACCTACGGCAGCGCGCCGGGCGGCGGCGACCCCGCCGCCGCGCGACCGGTCTGGCTCGGCTCGGTGAAGGCCAACATCGGTCACACGCAGGCCGCCGCGGGTGTGGCGGGCGTCATCAAGATGGTGCAGGCGCTGCGCCACGAGACGCTGCCGCGCACGCTCCACGCCGACGAGCCGACGCCGCGCGCCGACTGGGACGCCGGACGGATCAGGCTGCTCACCGAGCAGCGGGCCTGGCCGCGCGGGGAGCGGGTCCGCAGGGCCGCCGTCTCCTCCTTCGGCATCAGCGGCACCAACGCCCACGTGGTCGTGGAGGAACCGGCCGCGGCCGACCTTCCCGCTGAGCGGACGGACCGTCAGGACACTTTCGCTCAGCGCCTGTTGGCCTGGCCGGTCACCGCCCGCACCCCCGAGGCGCTGCGGCACCAGGCCCAGCGGCTGACCGGCGCCGTCGCCGACAGGCGTCCCGAGGACGTCGCCCGCACGCTGGCCGCCCGTACCGTCTTCGAGCAGCGCGCCGTCGTCCTCGGCGCCGGGACCGACGAGCTGATCGCGGGGCTGCGCGCCCTCGCCGACGGCGACCCGGCCGGGCCCGGCACCGTCTCCGGTACGGCCAGGGGCCGCGCCCGGACGGCGCTGCTCTTCACCGGGCAGGGCGGCCAGCGGCTCGGCATGGGACGCGAACTGCACGCCGCCTTCCCGGTGTTCGCGGCGGCGTACGACGAGATCTGCGCGGCCTTCGACCCCTACCTCGACCGCCCGCTGCGCGAGGTGCTGTGGGCCGAGCCCGACGGACCCGACGCGGTCCTGCTGGACGAGACCCGCTACACCCAGCCCGCGCTCTTCGCCTTCGAGACGGCCGCGTGGCGGCTGCTGCGCTCCCTCGGCGTCGAGGCCGACGTCGTGGCGGGGCACTCGGTCGGCGAGTACGCGGCGGCCTGCGCGGCCGGGGTGTGGCAACCGGCCGACGCCGTACGGCTGGTGGCCGCGCGCGGCCGGCTGATGCAGGAACTCCCGCGCGGCGGAGCGATGTTCGCCGTCGCCGCGAGCGAGGAGGAGATCCGCGGCACGCTGGCGGAGCCGCGGTACGCGGCGCGGGCCGTGGGCCTGGCCGCCGTCAACGGCCCGCTGAGCTGCGTGATCTCCGGCGAGGAGCAGACCTGCGAGGCCATCGCGCGGCAGTGGGCCGACGCGGGCCGCCGCACCAAGCGGCTCACCGTCAGCCACGCCTTCCACTCGCCGCTGATGGACCCGATGCTCGACGCCTTCCGGCGGGAGATCGCCGCGACCACCCTCGCCGAACCCCAACTCCCCTACGAGGCCGCCCTGGGCGCCGACCGCTCCTGGACCGACCCCGCCTACTGGGTGGACCAGATCCGGGACACGGTGCTCTTCGCGCCGGTCGTGGACCGGCTGGCCGCCGCCGGTACCGGCGTGCTGTTCGAGGTCGGACCGCAGGCGGTGCTCACCCCGATGGCCCGCGAGAGCCTGGCCGCGCGGCCCGGCAGCGTCGTACCGCTGGTCCGGCGCGGCCGGGACGAACAGGACGCTCTCCTGCGGGGCCTGGCCGAGGCGTTCGCCGCCGGAGCCACCGTCGACTGGGCCGCCACCGCGGCGGACGGTGCCCGTACCGAGCTGCCCACCTACGCCTTCGACCGGCGCCGGTTCTGGCTCACCGACGCGGGGCCCGACGCGGGCTCGACCGCCCGCACCTCGCTGCTGCGCCGCGCGACCACCGTCGCGGCCGACGGCGGCCACCTGCTCGGCGGACGGCTCTCGCTGCGCTCCACGCCGTGGCTGGCCGACCACGCCATCGGCGGCACCGCCGTCGTCCCCGGTACGGCGCTGGTCGAATGCGCCCTCCAGGCGGCGGAGTTGGCCGGGGCCGAGGCGGTCGGCGGACTCACCCTGCTCACCCCGCTGGTCCTGCCGCCACTGGGCGCGGTCGAGGTCCAGGTCGCCGTCGGCGGCGAGGACGCGGACGGGCGGCGCGCGCTGACCGTCCACGCCAGGCCCGCCGACGACACCGACGCGCCGTGGACGGCGCACGCCACCGGCCACCTGACGGCCTCGGCGGACGCCGCCCCCGACGACGGCTGGGCCGCGGTCTGGCCGCCGGCCGGAGCCGAGACGGTCGACCTCACCGACGTGTACGGGCGGCTCGCCGCCGCGGGTTACGGCTACGGCCCCGCCTTCCAGGGCCTCACCGGCGCCTGGCGTGCGGGCGACGACCTCTACGCGGAGGTCCGGCTGCCCGAGGACGTACAGTCCGCCGCGGCCGACTTCGCCGTGCACCCGGCCCTGCTCGACGCCGCCCTGCACATCCTCGTCCTGGAGGCCAGGAACGCCTCGTCGGCGGGCCGCCCTGTCCCCTTCTCCTTCACGTCCGTCACCGTCCCCGCGCCCGGAACCGACGCCCTGCGCGTACGGCTCACCGCGAGCGACGCCTCCGGCGACGGCACCCGGATGTCCCTGTGCGACACGGCGGGACGCCCGGTGGGCGAGGTGACGGTGAGCATGCGCAACGCCCCCGAGGGCTTCGGCCTCACGGCGACCTCGGCCCCCAAGGACATCGGCCTGTACGACATCGCCTGGGTCCCGGCCGCCGCGTCCCCGGCCCCGTCCTCCGAGGACTCAGCGCCCTGGGCGGTGCTCGGCTCCGCCGCCGCCGAACCCGTGGCCGCGGCCCTGCGCTCCTCCGGCCGCCCCGCCTCGGTACTCGCCGACATCGACACCCCCCGCACGGGCGCCGCCCCGGCCGTCCTGGTCATCCCCGCACCCGAGGACCCGACGCCCGAGGGCCCGACGCCCGAGGGCCCGACGCCCGAGGGCCCGACATCCGAGGAACCGGCAGCGTCCGGCGGCCTCCCCTCGACCGTGCGCCGCGTCCTCGCGGACACCCTCGACCTCGTACGGCGACGCGTCGCCGACCCCGAACTGGCCGGCACCCGGCTGCTCTTCCTCGCCGACCCCGACTCGCTGACCGGCGGCCCGCTCTGGGGCCTGATCAGGTCGGCCCAGACCGAGCACCCCGATGCCTTCGCCCTGGCCGACGCGAGCGGTACGGCGCCGGACGAATGGCCGCTGCTGGCAGCCGCGTTGCACCAGGCGGAGCCGCAGACGGCCGTCCGCGACGGCGCCCTGCTGGTCCCCCGGCTCACCCTCCGCGAGACCGAGACCGAGACCCAGACCGAGACCCACACCAGCACCGGCACCGGCACCGGCACCGGCACCGAGCCGGTCGACGGCGCGCGGACCGTGGACACCCCGGACCCCGGAAGCGCCCTCGGCACCGGCACGGTCCTGATCACCGGCGGTACCGGCGGACTCGGCGCGCGCCTCGCCGCGCACCTCGTGGCACGGCACGGCGCGCGGGACCTGCTCCTGGTCTCGCGGCGCGGCCCGGCGGCCGAAGGGGCCGACGAGCTGGTCGCCGCGCTCGAAGCGCGCGGCGCGGCCGTACGGGTCGCGGCGTGCGACGTGGCGGACCGGGCGGCGCTGACCGCGGTGCTGGACTCGATCGCGGACGACAAGCCGCTGACCGCGGTGGTGCACACCGCGGGCGTGCTCGACGACGGCGTGGTCGCGCGGCTCGACGGTGAGCGGCTGGGGAACGTGCTGCGGCCCAAGGCGGACGCGGCGTGGCTGTTGCACGAGGCGACGGCGGACCTGCCGCTGGCGGCGTTCGTCCTGTACTCGTCCGTGGCGGGCGTGCTCGGGACCGCGGGGCAGGCGGGTTACGCCGCCGCCAACGGCTTCCTGGACGCGCTGGCCGTCCACCGCAGGGCGGCGGGGCTGCCCGCGACCTCGGTCGCGTGGGGCCTGTGGTCCGCGGAGGCCGGGATGGCCACGGCGCTGAGCGCGGTGGACCAGGCGCGGCTGGCACGGATCGGCACGCTGCCGCTCGGCCAGGAGGAGGGTCTGGCGCTCTTCGACGCGGCGCTGGCCGCCGACCTGGCGGGCGGCCGTACGGTGGCGGCCCGTTGGGACCTGACCGGGCTGCGGGCCCGCGCGGCCTCCAGCGGGTCACCCGTACCGCCGCTGTTGCGCGGCCTGGTGCCGGCGCCGCGCCCGGCACGCCGGACGGCCTCCGTCCGGCCCGCCGCGCCCGGTGCGACGGCGCCCGCGCCCGCCGCGGGTCAGGGCGGACTCGCCGGGAAGCTGGCGGGGCTCGACCGGGAGGCGGCGCACGCGGTGCTGCTCGACCTGGTCAGGGAGCGCGCCGCGCTCGTCCTCGGGCACGACAGGGCCGACCGGATCGAGGTCGACCGGCCCTTCACGGAGCTGGGCTTCGACTCGCTGGCCGCGGTGGAACTCCAGGAGGGCCTGGGCCGGATGACCGGCGTGCCGCTCCCGGCGACGCTGACCTTCGACCACCCGACCGTCGCGGACGTGGCGGCCCGGCTCGCCGCGGACTTCGCACCGGCCGAGCCCGTACCGGTGGGCGACCGGCTGTGGGGCACCCTCGGCGACGCGCTGTCCGCGCTGCTCGACGGCGGCGCCGCGGCCGAGGGCCCGGCCGACCCCGACGAGCGCGACCGCACCGAGGCGCTGCTCCAGGCGGCGCTGAGCCGGCTGCGCGACGGCGGCGAGGGACCGGGGCGGCTCCTGAGCCCGGCACTGCCCGGCGGCGGCCTCGAAACCGTCTCGGACGAGGACCTCTTCGACTTCATCGACAACCAACTCTGACATTCGCGGCAACCCGACTTCGTACTGGAGGACACGGCTATGACGAGCGAAGAGCGGCTTCGCGAATATCTGAAGAAGGTGGTCGGCGACCTGACCGACGCCCGGCGCAAGCTGAGCGAGGCCGATGACCGCGAGCACGAGGCGGTGGCCGTGGTCGGCATCGGCTGCCGCTACCCCGGCGGGGTCGAGGCACCTGACGACCTGTGGGAGCTGGTGGACTCCGGCACCGACGCGACCAGCCCGTTCCCGACCGACCGCGGCTGGGACCTGGAGAAGCTGTACGACCCGGACCCCGACACCCCCGGCACCAGTTACACCCGGCGGGGCGCCTTCGTGCACGACGCGGGCGACTTCGACGCCCCCTTCTTCCGGATCAGCCCCCGGCACGCGGTGAGCACCGACCCGCACCACCGGCTCTTCCTCGAAGCGGCCTGGGAGTCCTTCGAGCGGGCCGGCATCGACCCGGCGACGCTGCGCGGCAGCAGCACGGGCGTGTGGGCCGGGATGATGTACGAGTTCTACTCGGCGCGTTTCCTCGGCGCCGTTCCCGAGGACGTCGACGGCACCCTCCTGGTCGCCAGCACCCCGAGCATGCTGTCGGGCCGGGTCTCCTACAGCTTCGGTCTCGAAGGTCCCTCGGTGACCCTCGACACCGCCTGCTCGTCCTCGCTGGTCGCGGTCCACCAGGCCGTACGCTCCCTGCGCAGCGGCGAGTGCACGCTCGCGGTGGCGGGCGGGGTGACCGTCATGGCGGAGCCCGACATGTTCGCGGAGTTCTCGCGGCAGCGCGGTCTGGCCCCCGACGGGCGCTGCAAGCCGTTCTCCGCCGACGCCGACGGCACGGTGTGGGGCGAGGGCTGCGGTGTCCTGCTGCTGGAGCGCCTCTCGGACGCTCAGCGCAACGGCCGGCCGATCTACGGCGTGATCCGCGGCACGGCCGTCAACCAGGACGGCGCGAGCAACGGGCAGACCGCGCCCAACGGCAAGGCGCAGGAGCGGGTGATCGCCCAGGCGCTGGCCGACGCCCGCCTGACGCCCCGTGACATCGACGCGGTCGAGGCGCACGGCACGGCCACGCCGCTCGGCGACCCGATCGAGGCCAACGCGATCCTGTCCGCCTACGGCAAGGACCACACGCCGGAGCGGCCGTTGCTGCTCGGCACGATCAAGTCCAACATCGGGCACACGCAGGCCGCCGCGGGCATCGCCGGAATGATCAAGATGATGCAGGCGATGCGGCACGGCAAGCTGCCGCGCACCCTGCACATCGGCACCCCGACCTCGCGGGTCGACTGGTCGGCGGGCACCGTACGGCTGTTGACCGAAGAGGAGCCATGGGAGTCGCGCGAGGACGCGCCGCGCCGGGCCGCCGTCTCGTCCTTCGGGATCAGCGGCACCAACGCGCACGTGATCCTGGAGGAGCCGCGACCGGCGCCCGCCGCAACGGAGTTGGAGACCGGGACGGGTTCCAAGACCGGGACCGACACCGGCTCCGACACCGCGTCCGACACCGGCTCCGACATCGCGTCCGACACCGGAAAGGCCCCGCTCGCCTGGGTGCTCAGCGCCCGCAGCGCCGACGCGCTGCGCGGCCAGGCCGACCGGCTCGGCCGCCGCGTCGCCGCTCAACCGGCGCTGCGCCCGGTGGACATCGCCTGGTCGCTGGCCGCCACCCGCGCCCGCTTCGACCACCGCGCGGTCGTCGTCGGCCGCGACCGCGCCGAACTCCTCGACCGGCTCGACGGTTTCGCGCAGGGCAGGGACGGCTCCCCGGTGACCACCGGCGTGGCGTCCGGTACGGCCAGGACCGTCTTCCTGTTCACCGGACAGGGCGGGCAGCAGCCCGGCATGGGGCGTCAACTGCACGCCGCCTTCCCCGTCTTCGCCGCCGCCCTGGACGAGGTGTGCGACGCGCTCGACCCGCATCTCGACCGGCCGCTGCGCGAGGTGATGTGGGCGGAGCCCGGCACGCCCGAGGCCGCGGAGCTGGACCGCACCTACTACACGCAGCCCGCGCTCTTCGCCTACCAGGTCGCCGCCTTCCGGCTGCTCGGCTCGCTCGGTCTGGTCCCCGACAAGGTCGCCGGGCACAGCGTCGGCGAGATCGCCGCCGCCCATGTGGCCGGTGTCTGGGACCTGGCCGACGCGGCCCGGATGATCACCGCCCGCGCCAGGCTGATGCAGCAACTCCCCTCCGGCGGCGCGATGTTCGCGATCTCCGCCACGGCGCGGGAAGTCGCCGTCACGCTGGCGGGCAAGGAGAGCCTGGCGCAGGTCGCCGCCGTCAACAGCCCCGCGGACGTGGTGGTCTCCGGTGACGAGGAGACCTGCGCCGCCGTCGCCGCCCACTGGGCGGAGCAGGGCCGCCGCACCAAGCGCCTCACCGTCAGCCACGCCTTCCACTCGCCGCTGATGGAGCCGATGCTCGACGCCTTCGGCGCCGAACTGGCCGCGCTGACCTTCCGTCAGCCGACGCTGGACAGCGCCGTCAACCTCGGCGCCGACCGGAGCTGGACCGACCCCGGCTACTGGACCGACCAGGTCCGCCAGGCCGTGGGCTTCGCCGACATGACCGCGCGGCTGGACGCGGCGGGCACGGACGTCTATCTGGAGATCGGGCCGCGCCCGGTGCTCTCCGGGATGGTCCGCGCCTGCCTGCCGGACGCCAAGGCCGTCGTGACCGCCGTGTCCCGGCGCACGCTGGCCGAGCCCGAGGGGCTGCTGACCGCGCTCGCCGAGGCGTACGCGGCCGGCGCGTCCGCCGACTGGAGCGCCGCGGCGCCCGGCGGACAGCCCGTCGAACTGCCCACGTACGCCTTCGACCACACGCGCTACTGGCTGCTGCGGACCCCGCCGCGCGGCGACGCCGACGCGCTCGGCCTGACCGAGCTGCGGCACCCGCTGCTGGGCGCGGCGGTCGCCGTCGCCGACGGCGGACTGGTCGCCACCGGCAGGCTGACCGCGGACGACCTGCCCTGGCTGGCCGACCACTCCGTGGGCGGCGCGGCGATCGTGCCCGGCACCGCCCTGCTCGACATGGTCGTCGAGGCGGCGGCGCAGGCCGGTTACGACCGGGTCGAGGAGCTGACGTTCGAGGCGCCGATGCCGCTGCCGGTGACCGGGTCGCTCGACCTCCAGGTCGCCATCGGCGGCGACGGCTCCGTCGGGGTGCACGCCCGGCGCGGCGGCGAGGAGAGCTGGACCCGGCACGCGTCGGGCAGCCTGGCCGCGGGCCCCGCGGAGCCCGACGGCTGCGCGTGGGCCGCCACGTGGCCGCCGCAGGGGGCCGCACCGGTCGACCTGGACGCGGTCTACGAGCGGCTGACGGAGCGCGGCTACGGCTACGGCCCGGCCTTCCGCGGGCTGCGCGGCGCCTGGCGCACCGACGGTGAGCTGTTCGCCGAGGTCGAGGTGCCCGAGGGCGCGGAGAACGACGGCTTCGGCCTTCACCCGGTGCTGCTCGACTCGGCCTTCCACCCGTACGCCGCCGAGGGCGAAGGGGACGAGCTGCGGCTGCCGTTCGTCTTCCGCGGGGTGCGGCTGACCGCGGTCGGCGCGTCCGCCCTGCGGGTCAGGATCGTGACCGAGGGCGCCGACCAGTTGTCGCTGACCGCGGCGGACGAGAACGGCGGACTGGTCCTGGACGCCCGCGACATGCGGGTCAGGGCGGTGCCGGCCGCGGCCATGCGGGCGCTCGCCGGAAGCGCGGCCTCGCCCGAGGGCTACTACGGCCTGGAGTGGACCGAGACGACGCTTCCCGCGGTGAGCCCCGGCAGTTGGGCCGCGCTCGGCACCCCGGTCGCCGCGCTCCCCTTCCACACCGGCCCCGACGCGCTCGCCGCGTCCGGCGTCCGGCCCGACTACGTCCTGCTCGACACCGAGGCACTGGACACCGCCGAGGGCGCCGAACTCCCGCAGAGCGTCAGCGAGTTGACCGGCCAGGTGCTCGGCCTGCTCCAGCGGTGGGCCGACGACGCGGCCTTCGCCGCCTCCCGGCTGGTGATCGCCACCGACCCCGACTCGCTGCGCACGGCAGGGGTTTGGGGCCTGGTGCGGGCGGCGCAGGCCGAACACCCCGGCCGATTCCTGCTGGTGGGCGCCCGCGGCGGCATCAGCGCGGCCCTCGCGGGTCCCGGCAGGGCGGTGGCGCTGCTCGCCGCCGCGGCCGAGGCGGACGAGCCGCAGGTGCTGCTGGAGGACGGCCGTACGCTGCTGCCGCGGGTCGCCCGCCGGGTGCCCGCACCCGCCGTCGAGCCGGCCTTCGGCGACGGCACGGTCCTGGTCACCGGCGGCACCGGGGCGCTCGGCGCGCTGGTCGCCCGGCGGCTGGTCGAACGCTTCGGCGTACGGCACCTGTTGCTGACCTCGCGGCGCGGTCTCGCGGCCCCCGGGGCGCGGGAGCTGGCCGACGAGCTGACCGAGGCCGCCGGACCCGGCGCCACCGTACGGATCGAGGCGTGCGACGCCGCCGACCGCGGCGAGCTGTCCGCGCTGCTGGTTTCGGTGCCGCCGGAGCACCCGCTGACCGGTGTGCTGCACGCGGCCGGTGTCCTGGACGACGGGCTGCTCGCGGGCCAGTCGCCGCAGCGCCTGGCGGACGTGCTGCGGCCGAAGGCGGACGCGGCCTGGCTGCTGCACGAGCTGACCGCGGACCTGCCGCTGGCCGCCTTCGTCCTGTTCTCCTCCGTCGCGGGCGTGCTCGGCAACGCCGGGCAGACCACGTACGGAGCCGCCAACACCTTCCTGGACGCGCTGGCCGTCCACCGCAGGGCGGCGGGTCTGCCCGCGGTCTCGGTGGCCTGGGGCCTGTGGTCGACGGCGGGCATGGGCTCGACGCTGACCGCGGCCGACGAGGCGCGGCTGGCCAGGATCGGGGTCGCGCCGCTCGACGAGCGGCAGGGCCTCGGGCTGCTGGACACGGTGCTGACCGACCCCGACGTCGAGGCCGCGGTCGTGGCCTCCCGCTGGAGCCTGAGCGGCCTGCGCGGCGCGCAGGACAGCGGCGAGCGGATTCCGCAGATCCTGCGCGGCCTGGTCCGCGCGGGGCGGCGGACCGCGGAAGGCGGCGGCGCCCGGCAGTCCGGCGCCAACGCCGCGGGCGGCCTGGCCAAGAAGCTCGAAGGACTCACCGGTGACGCCGCGAAGTCCGCGGTCGACACCGCCGTACGCCACCACGTGGCCGCGGTACTGGCCCATGGAGCGCCCGAAGCGCTCGACCCCGACCTGCCCTTCATCGACCTCGGATTCGACTCGCTGACGGCGGTCGAACTGCGCAATCGGCTCCAGACGGACTCCGGTCTCGACCTGGCCCCGACGCTCGTCTTCGATCACCCGACCATCGGCGCCCTGGCGGAGCACCTGGCCATCGCGCTGGTCCCGGCCCCGAAGGATGACGTGACCACCATGGAAGAAGCCCTCGCCCGGATCACCGGCGAACTCAGCTCGTCCGCGCCCGCGCTGCGGGACCGCATGGTCGTGGCCCTGCAGGACGCCCTCAACCGACTCGGAGTCCCGATGGACTCCCCCACCGCGGTGCTCGACGAGGCCTCCGACGAGGAGATCTTCGCCTTCATCGACGCCCAGGCGTAATCCCGCGCCGGGCGCACGGCCCGGCCACCGAGGTACAGCGACTCCCCGGCACTCCCACCGGCACTCCCCCGGCACATCGCCGGCGCACATCACCGGCACCACCGGCTCCCGGCACCGGGCAGTCCGTCACCACACCACGAATCGGCAGAGGGCAGGAAGATGGCAGGCGAGGACAGACTCCGCGAATACCTGAAGAAGGCCACGGTCGACCTGGGTGACGCCAGGCGCAAGCTGGCCGAGGCCCAGGCACAGACGCACGAGCCGATCGCAGTCGTCGGCATGTCGTGCCGCTTCCCCGGCGCCGGTTCCGTCGACGCCTACTGGGACCTGCTCGACCAGGGCAGGTCCGCGGTCCTCGACGAGGTGCCGGGCGGCCGGTTCGACCTCACCCCGCACGTCGAGAACGACGGGGTCTACACCACCCGCGGCGCCTTCCTCGACGACGTGGCGGGCTGGGACGCCCGGTTCTTCGGCAGCTCCCCGCAGGAGGCGCTGCGGATGGACCCGCAGCAACGGCTGCTCATGGAGCTGACCTGGGAGGCGCTGGAGGACTCCGGTACGCCGCCGCCGAGCCTGGCGGGCAGCCGTACCGGAGTGATGATCGGCTTCTCCGACGTCCTCCAGTACCTGCGCCTGGAGCAGGCCGAGGAAGGTCTGGGCGTGCTGCACGACCCGTACGGCGGCCAGGGCGGTTCCGCCAGCGTCGTCGCGGGCCGGCTCGCGTACCACTACGACCTGCGCGGCCCCGCGCTGACCCTGGACACCGCCTGCTCGTCCTCGCTGGTGGCCGTCCACCTCGCCGGTACGGCGCTGCGCCGCGGCGAGTGCGACCTCGCGGTGGCGGGCGGCGCCTTCCTGCTGATGCACACCGACATGTACGTCAACGCCTGCTCCACCTCGATGCTGTCCCCCGACGGCCTGTGCAAGACCTTCGACGCCCGCGCCGACGGCTATGTGCTGGGCGAGGGCGCCGGGGTGGTCGTCCTGGAACGGCTCTCCGACGCGGTACGGCGCGGCCACCGGGTGCACGCGGTCATCCGCGGCACGGCCGTCAACCAGGACGGCCGCAGCAACGGCCTGACCGCGCCCAGCCGCAGCGCCCAGGCCGACGTCATCCGCCGCGCGGTGTCCGCTGCCGGGGCGACCCCCGACGACATCGCGTACGTCGAGGCGCACGGCTCCGGCACCAAGCTCGGCGACGCCATCGAACTGGGCGCGCTCACCGATGTGTTCGGGCGCCGCAGCGAGGAACGGCCGCTGCACGTGGGCGCGGTGAAGACCAACATCGGCCACACCCAGGCCGCGGCCGGGATGGCCGGTCTCATCAAGGCCGTCCTGGCCGTCAAGCACCGCACGGTGCCGCCGAATCTGAACATGACCGAGCCCTCGGAGACCGCCGTCGCCGCGGGCGCCGTCCGCCCGGCCTCCGAGTCCCGCCCCCTCCCGACCGACGAGGCGTCGCCGCAGCTCGTGGGCGTCAGCTCCTTCGGCTGGTGCGGCACCAACGCCCATGTCGTCCTGGCGGCGCCGTCGCCCGCGGCGGCCGGGACGGGCACGGCGGCGGGCGTCGGCGGCCCGGTCCGCGCCGGTCTCGCCACCACGGGAGGCACCTCGGCCGACGGCACCGCCGAAGGTTCCGTCGAAGCCGCCCCGGCGCCCGGCAGGGCCGAACTGCTGCCCGTCTCCGCCGCCGACGACGACGCGCTGACGGCGCGGCTGGACGCGCTGGCCGCGGTCGCCGGACGCACCGGCCTCGACGACCTGGCGTACACGCTGCAAAGCGGCCGCGCGGCGCTGGAGTTCAGGCGCGCGGTGGTGGCCGCCGACCCCGAGGACGCTGCCGCCGCGCTGGCGACCGCGGCGCGGGCCACCGGGGTCCGTACGGTCAAGGGCCGCCCCAAGCTGGCGTATCTGCTGCCGGGCACGGGCGACCACTACCGGGGCATGGCGCGCGATCTGCACCGTACGGAACCGGCGTTCGCCGAGGCCGTCGAGACGTGCCTGGCCGTCGCCGAGGAGCGCTGCGGCATCGACCTGCGGGACACGCTGCTCGGTGAGCCCGCGCAGGCGCCGGCCGACGCGGGGGCGGGCTTTCTGGCCAGGCCCGGCAGCGGGGCTGACCTGGCGGACGACCCGGACAGCCACGCGGAGATCGCGCACCTGTCGCTGTTCACCGTCGAGTACGCGCTGGCCAGGCTGCTGGCCACGCACGGCGTCACGCCCGACCTGCTGATCGGCTACAGCCTCGGCGAGTACGTGGCCGCGACCCTGGCCGGTGTCTTCGAACTGCCCGACGCCCTGTGGCTGGTGGCGCGGCGCGCCCGGCTGATCGAGGCGGCGCCCGAGGGCCGGATGCTGGCGGTCGCCGCCGACGCCGACCGGGTGCGCGCCGAACTGGCCGCGTGCGGCGCGGCGGTGGACATCGCCGCCGTCAACGGCCCGGCCATGACCGTGGTCAGCGGAGCGCCGGACGCCGTGGCGACCGCCGCCGCCCACCTGGGCGAACAGGGCCTGGCGGCACGGCAGTTGCGCTCGGCGCACCCCTTCCACTCGGCGCTGCTCGCCCCGGCCCGCGCGGAGCTGGCCGAGGCCGTGGCCGCGGTGCCCCGGCACGAGCCGCGCATCCCGGTCGTCTCCAACGTCACCGGCGCGCCGCTGACCGCCGAGCAGGCCACCGACCCCGGCTACTGGGCCGACCACCTGACCAGCCCGGTGCGGTTCGCCGACGGTCTGGCGGCCTGCGCGGATCTGGGCGTGGACGGCTATGTGGAGCTGGGCCCCGGCCAGACCCTGGGCGGCCTGCTCCGGCAGAACGACCGCAGCGGCGCCAACCCCACCGTGCTCGGCACCGTCCCCGCGCAGTGGGCGGCGGGCGGCCCCACCGATGGCCGCTCCCGGCTGCTGGAGACCTTCGGCCGGCTCTGGGAGCTGGGCGCCGACCTCGACTGGACGTCGCTGCGCGGCGCACGCCCCGGCACGCTCACGGAACTGCCCGCCTACCCCTTCCAGCGGACCCGCTACTGGCCGCGGACGGGCACGGGGCCGGCCGCCGCGACCGGCACCGGCTCCACGGGCGGCGCCGTGCAGCCCGACGACTTCTGCTACGCCCCCGCGTGGCAGCAGGACGTCACCCTGCCCGCGCCGACCGCCGTGGAACCGGCCGCGCCCCTGGTGGTGTTCGCCGACGGCGACGGTGTCGGGACCCGGCTGGCCGAGCTGGCCGCGGCCTGCGGCGCACCCGTCACCGAGGTCGTGCCCGGCGGCGCCTGGCGGCGCGACGGACGGCGGGTCGTCATCGACCCCGCCGACCCCGAGCACTACCGCAGGGTCGTCGCGGAAGCGCTGGCCGGGACCGCGGGACCGCTGCGCGTCGCCCACCTGTGGAGCCTGCGCGACCCGGCCCGCACCCCGCTGTTCGCCGAGGACGCCGAGTTGGTCAGGGCGGTCCGGCTGGGCTTCGACAGCCTGCTGCTCACCGTCCAGTCGCTCGCCTCGGCGGCGGCCGAACGCGGCGTGAAGCTGCTGACCGTGACCGCGGGCGCCGCCCAGGTGCACGGCGGCGACTGCACGGCCCCCGACCGGGCGCTGGCCCACGGCTTCGCGCGGATCGCCCACGCCGAGCAGCCGGGTACGGCCTGGCGCGGTGTCGACCTGGACCCGTCGGCGCCCGCTGATACCTGCGCCGCCCACCTCGCGGAGGAGATCGGCCACCGCGCCTGGCAGCACGACGACCCGGCCGCCACCCCCGCGCTGATCGCCTGGCGCGCGGGACGCCGCCTGCTCAAGGACTGGCGGCTGGTGCCGCTCCCCGCGGCCGACGGCGCGACCGGCTTCCCCGTACGCCCCGACGGCGCGTATCTGGTCACCGGCGGCACCCGCGGTCTCGGCCTCGGGCTCGCACGGGAACTCGTACGCTCCGGGGCGCGGCGGCTGGCCCTGGTCGGCAGGACCGATCTGAACGCCGCGGCTGCCGCCGACTCCGAGGGGCGGGCCGCCCAAAGCCTGCGCGACATCGCCGCGTTGGAGGCGTCAGGCGCCGAGGTGCTGCTGCTCACCGCCGACGTCGGCGTACCGGAGGACCTGCGGCGCGCGCTGCGCGACTGCCGGGAGCGGTTCGGAACGCTGACCGGCGTGCTGCACGCGGCGGGCGTCCCCGCGGGCGGCATGGCCGTCCGCCTGACGCCCGGCACGGCCCGTACGGTGCTCGCGCCGAAGGTGCTCGCCATGGGCCCGCTCGCCGAACTCGTCGGCCCCGGCACCCCGGAGGCCGACCGGCCGGAGCTGCTGGTCCTGTACTCCTCGGCGGTCAGCGTCTTCGGCGGCCTGGGCGAGGGCGACTACAGCGCCGCCAACACCGTCCTGGACGCGTACGGCGCGGCGCTGGCCGACGCCGCCGCGGCCACCACCAAGGTGCTGAGCGTGGCCTGGGGCCCGTGGCAGCACGACGACTGGCAGGCCGAGGCGTCCGGCGGCGCGCTGGCCGACCGGGTCCGCGAGCACCGCGCCCGCTACGGCTTCTCCGAGTCCGGCGGCAACGCGCTGCTGGGCAGGCTGGCGGGCGCCGCCCGCGGCAGCCTGCTGGCGGTGCGGATGCCGATGGCCGAGGGGCTGCGCGAGTGGGCGGCGCTGACCGACCTGGACGCGCTCGTCGCGGCCGGCGCCCCCGCCGACAGCGAACGGCCGCGCTTCCCCCGGCCGTTGCTGCGTACCGAATACGCGGCCCCGCGCACCGAGTTGGAGACGGTCATCGCCGACAGCTGGGGCCGGCACCTCGGCATCGACGGCATCGGCGTCCACGACCCGTTCTTCGACCTGGGCGGCAACTCCCTGGTCGGGATGTCCATGGTCGCCGACATCGAGAAGCGGCTCGACCGCAGGATCGCCCCGGCCGTCCTGTTCGAGCACCCGACCGTCGCCGCCTTCGCGGCGGCGCTCGACGGCGGTCCCGCCGGGACCGCCACCACCACAGCACGCGACTCCGGCCTCGCCCGGGGCGAGAGACGGCGCCGCGCCCGCGGTGCCCAGCCTTCCATCACCCGGAACTAGGAGGACGGATTCATGCCGCGCATACCCACCGAGGTGTCACCGATGGACATCGCCATCGTCGGCCTCGCCGGGCGCTTCCCCGGCGCCACCGATGCCACGGAGCTGTGGTCGGCGCTCCGCGACGGCCGCTCGGGCATCACCCGCTTCACCGACGACCAACTGCGCGCCGCGGGCGTGCCCGACGAGCTGATCGACGACCCCGCGTATGTGAAGGCGGGCGCGGTGATCGACGGGATCGACCGCTTCGACGCCGACTTCTTCGGGATCAACCCGAAGGAGGCGCAGATCCTCGACCCGCAGCACCGGCTCTTCCTGGAGCACAGTTGGCACGCGCTGGAGGACGCGGGCTGCGACCCGGCGAGCTTCGACGGCTCGATCGGTGTCTTCGCCGGCTGCGCGATCAGCACCTATCTGACGCGTAACGTCGCCCCGTCCGGGATCGGCCGCAGCGTCGGCGAGCTGACCGTGGGCCTGGCCAACGACAAGGACTCGCTGACCCTGCGCGTCGCCCACACGCTGGGCCTGTCAGGGCCCGCGTACGGCATCCAGAGCTACTGCTCGACGTCCCTGGTCGCGGTCTGCGCCGCGGCCACCAGCCTGGCCGGCTTCGAGTGCGACCTGGCGCTCGCGGGCGGCGCCGCCATCGCGGTCCCGGACGACACCGGCTACCTCTACCAGCCGGGCGGCATCAGCTCGCCCGACGGCGAGTGCCGCGCCTTCGACGCCTCCGGCCGGGGCAGCCTGGTCGGCAACGGCGTCGGCGTGGTCGCGCTGCGCCGCCTGGTCGACGCGCTCGCCGACGGCGACCAGGTGTACGCGGTGATCCGCGGCTGGGCCGTCAACAACGACGCGGGCCGCAAGGTCGGCTTCACCGCGCCGGGCGTCAGCGGCCAGGCCGAGGTGATCGCCGAGGCGCTCGCCGCGACCGGTCTCGAGCCCGAGGACATCGACTACATCGAGGCCCACGGCACCGGCACCGCGCTCGGCGACGCCGCCGAACTCGCCGCGCTCCAGCAGGTGTTCGACGGCAAGGAGGTCATGATCGGTTCGGTCAAGACCAACCTCGGCCACCTGGACCGCGCGGCCGGTGTGACCGGTCTGATCAAGACCGCCCTGTCGCTGCACCACGGCGAGATCCCCGCGACCCGCAACTACACCGCGCCCAATCCCCAACTGGAGTCCGGCGACGCGCGGTTGACGGTCCTCACCGAGCGGCACCCGTGGCCGCGCGGCGACCGTCCGCGCCGCGCCGGGGTCAGCGCCTTCGGCATCGGCGGCACCAACGCCCACGTGATCCTGGAGGAGGCCCCGCCGGTCGCCGCCCGCAGCACCGGCTCGGGCCGCCGCAGCGAACTGCTGGTGTGGTCCGCCCGCACCGAGGCCGCCGCCGACGAGGCCACCGCCAATCTCGCCGCGCACCTGGACACCATGGACGACGCGGACACCACGGTCGGCGCGGGCATCTCCGACGTCGCCTACACCCTCCAGAGCGGCCGCCGACTCTTCAGCCACCGGCGCGCCCTGGTCGCGGACTCGCTGAGCGGCGCGGCGCGCGAGCTGCGCGCCGGGTCCGCCCTCGGCCGCGCCGACGGCACCGCCTCCCGGCCGGTCGCCTTCCTGCTGACCGGCGCCGCGGAGCCGTACCCCGCCGCGGCGGCCGAACTCTACGACGCGGAACCGGCGTTCCGTACCGCGCTCGACGAGTGCCGCGCCGCCGCCCAGGCCGTCGGCGGCGCCCCGCTGGCCGGGCTGCTCTCCCCCGACCGCACCAGCGGCCACGACCAGCACGGGCACCGCGCCTTCGCCTTCGGATACGCGCTCGGCACGCTCCTGCGCTCCTGGGGCATCCAGCCGGACGCCCTCCTCGGGCACGGCGTCGGCGAGTACGTCGCCGGGTGCCTGGCCGGGGTCATCTCCCTCAAGGACGCCTTCGCGCTGCTGCACCGCCGCACGGAGACCGAGGGACAGCCGCTGACCGACTGGGCGGCGGGCCACATCACCTTCGGCGAGCCCGGAACCGTCCTGTACTCCGCCGCGACCGGCGGCCGGCTGACGGCGGCAGAGGCCACCGACCCCGCGCACTGGACCGCGGCCCTCACCGGCCCGCCCGCCGACCCCGGCACCGCGCTCGGCGCGCTGCTGGAGTCCGGGAACCACGCCCTGCTGGAGATCGGCGACGGCGCCCTCGGCGCCCACCGCGCCCTCACCGAAGGGCACGCGGACCTGCTGATCCCCGCGCTGCCCGGCGACGACGACCCGCGCGAGGCGGGCACGGTCCTCACCGAGGCCGTGGGCCGGCTGTGGCTGACCGGCGTCGACATCGACTGGTCCGGCTACCAGCACGGCCGTGACGTCCTGCGCACGAAGCTGCCCGGATACCCCTTCCAGCGCTCCCGCTACTGGATCGACGCGCCCGCCGCCGCCAAGCCCGCACTCCCCTCCGCGGCAACGGAGTCCGCCGACTCCGGCGCCGAGGAGCACGTACAGGTCATGAGCCGGGTGTGGAGCCCGGACGCGAACGGCGGCACGGGTACGGCCACCGGCCGGTTCCTGCTGTACGCCGACGCCTCCGGGGTCGGCGACGCGCTGGCCGAGCGGCTGCGCGGCGCGGGCGCCGAGGCCGTCACCGTACGGCCGACGGACGCGCCCGACACCGCCGAGGTGCCCGGCGACGGGCCGCTGACCGTGGTCGTGCTGTCCGCGCTGGACGCGGACGGGCCCGACGCGGACCCGGCCCGGGCCGTCCTCGACGTCTCCCGCGCCGTGTCGGCGTGGGGCGACCGGGCCGGGACCGGGGGTGTCGTCGTGGTCACCCGCGGCGGCCAGAGCGTCACGGCCGCCGAGCGGAGCCTCCCGGCGCAGGCCGCGGTCGCCGTCCTGCCGGTCGTCGCGGGCCAGGAGTACCCGGGCCTCGACGCCCGCGGCGTCGACCTGGACCCCGCGGCCGACACGGCGGCCTCCGCCGCCCTGCTCGCCGCCGAACTGGCCGCCGCCGAGGGGCCGGTGCTCACCGCCTTCCGCGCGGGCAGCCGCCTCACCCCGCGGTACCGCCCGATCGACGCGCCCAAGGCGCACACCGACGAACTGCCCGTGGTCCTGCCCAGCGAGAGCTACCTCGTCACCGGCGGCCTGGGCGACGTGGGCCTGATGGTCGCGGAGCACCTGATCCGCGGCGGCGCCGGGCGCGTCGTGCTCGCCAGCCGTACCGGACTGCCCGCCGACCCGGCGGACCCGCGCCGCCAGGCGGTCGTCCGGCTGCGCGCGCTCGGCGCGGACGTCGAGGCGCCCGCGCTGGACGTCACCGACGCCGCCGCCGTACGCGCCCTGTTCGGCGCGGAGCGCTTCGACGGCCTGGTGCACGCGGCGGCCGACACCTCGGAGGACACCTTCCTGCCGCTGGGCGCGCTCCAGGAGAGCACCGTCGCACGGCACTTCGCCGCCAAGTACGAGGGCGCACGCGTGCTGCGCGACGCCGTCGGCGGGCTCGCCGGGGACCGCGCGCCGCGTTGGGGCCTGCTGTTCTCCTCGACCTCCGCGCACCTGGGCGGACTGGCCTTCGGCAGCTACGCGGCGGCCAACGCCGCGCTGGCCGCGCTCGCCGGGGCGGGCCCGGACGACGGCACCGCGCAGACCCGCTGGACCTCGGCCGCCTGGGACACCTGGGCGCCGACGCTGGCCAAGGTCGACGCCAGGACCGGCGCCTCGATGGCCGCGCACGCGATGACCGCCGAGCAGTCGCTGACCGCACTCGACCGCGCGGTGACGCAGCCGCTGCCCGCGGTGGTCGTGGTGGCCGGCGGTCTGGCGGGCCGGCTCCCGAGCCGTCCGCAGGCGGTCACGGCGGGCGCCGGGAGCACGTCCCCTGTGGCGTCCTTCCCGCGGCCCGACCTGCCGCAGCCGTACACGGCGCCGCTGACCGCCACGGAGCGCGAGCTGTGCGCGCTGTGGACCGACACCCTCGGTGTCGACCCGGTCGGCACCCGTGACAACTTCTTCGACCTGGGCGGCAGTTCGCTCTTCGCCCTCCAGATGCTGGCCACCGTGAAGTCGCGCTTCGGTGTGACGGTGCCGACGGTCACGCTCTTCGAGGCGCCGACCGTGCACCGGCTGGCGGCCGTCCTGGACGAGCAGAGGCCCAAGGCCGCCGGGGGGCCGAGCCCGGCACCGGTCCGCGCCCCGGCGGCGCCCCGTACCCCTGCGGCGACCGTCGTCCCCGCGCCCCGGCCCGCCCCCGCGCCCGTACCCGTCGCCGCTCCGGCGCCGCGTCCGGCCGTGGCCGCGACCCCGGCCGTCAGCGCGGTCACCCAGCACACCGAGCGCCCCGAGAACACCGAACCGGAGAGCACCGAACTCGACCGGCGGATCGCCATCGTCGGCATGGCGGGCCGCTTCCCCGGCGCGGGCGATGTGGCCGGCTTCTGGCGGAATCTGTGCGAGGGCGTGGAGTCGATCCGCTTCTTCACCCCCGAGGAGCTGATCGAGGCGGGCGTCGACCCGGACATGGTCCAGGACCCGGAGTACGTGCCCGCGCGCGCCGTGCTGGACGACATCAGCGGCTTCGACGCCGGATTCTTCGGGATGAGCCCGCGGATGGCGGCGCTCACCGACCCGCAGCAGCGGCTCTTCCTTGAGGTCTGCTGGGAGGGTCTGGAGCACGCGGGGTACGCCAACGAGGCGTACCGCGACCGGATCGGCGTCTTCGGCGGCTCCAACCTCTCCACGTATCTGTTCGGGATGACCTCGCAGCTCGCCGCGGGCGACATCAGCCCGTACGAGATCATCATGAGCAACGACAAGGACGCGCTCACCACGTCCGTCTCCTACCTGTTCGACCTGCGCGGACCGAGCGTCGCGGTGCAGACCTTCTGCTCGACGTCGCTGGTCGGTGTGCACCTGGCGGTGCAGAGCCTGCGCGGCGGCGAGTGCGAGATGGCGCTGGCAGGCGGTGTGTCCATCAGCGTCCCGGACCGGGTCGGCCACCGCCGCCAGCAGGGCGGCATGGAGTCGCACGACGGCCATGTGCGGACCTTCGACGCGCAGGCCAGCGGTTCGATGTTCGGTGACGGCGCGACCGTCGTGGTCCTCAAGCGGCTCTCGGACGCGCTGCGCGACGGCGACACCGTGCACGCGGTCATCCGCGGCTCGGCGATCAACAACGACGGTGCCCTGAAGGTCGGTTACACCGCGCCCAGCGTCGCCGGGCAGGCCCGTGTGGTGCAGGACGCGATGGCCGACGCACGGGTGAAGCCGGAGGACTTCGGCTACATCGAGGCGCACGGCACGGCCACCCCGATCGGCGACCCGATCGAAGTCACCGCGCTGAGCCGGGCGTTCGGCACGGCGGGCGGTCCCGGCAGCATCCCGATCGGCGCGGTGAAGACCAACATCGGTCACCTCAACCACGCTTCGGGCACCGCGGGCCTGATCAAGACGGTCCTCACCGTCCGCGAGCGGATGGTCCCCGCGACGTTGCACTTCACCGCCCCCAACCCGCAGATCGACTTCGCCGACAGCCCCTTCTACGTCAACACCCGGCTGACCGAGTGGCCGGCCGAGGACGGCAGGCCGCGGATCGCCGGACTCAACTCGCTGGGCATGGGAGGCACCAACGTGCACGTCGTCGTCGAAGAGCCGCCGGCCCGCAGGGCCGGCCCCGACACCCCGCAGGGCGGCAGGCGGCACCACTTCCTGCCGGTCTCGGCCCGAACCTCGGACGCCGCCGACCAGGCCGTGAGCAACCTCGCCGAGCACCTGGCCGCGACCTCGGGGGCGAGCGTCGCCGATGTCGCCTACACCCTCCAGGTCGGCCGCAAGACCTTCGAGCACCGCCGCGCCACCGTGGTCTCCAGCGGTGAGCAGGCCGTGGCCTCGCTGGCCGGCACGGACGAGGACGCGCCGCTGTCGGCGCGGGTGGAGACCGCGCACGGCCGTCCCGTCGCCTTCCTCTTCGCCGGGGTCGGCGAGCAGTATCCGGGTCTGGTCGGCGACCTCTACCGGCACGAGCCGGTCTTCCGCGCCGAACTCGACCACTGCCTGGGCCTGTTGGCCGCGCACCTGCCGGACACCGACCTGATGGGGCTGCTGACCGGGGACCGTCCCGGCGGCGGCATGGACCTGGCGGCGCTGCTGGGCCGGGCGACCGGCGCGGCCGACGACCGGGAGGCGGAGCTGGAGCGCACCGAGATCGTCCAGCCGCTGCTGTTCGCGGTGGACTACGCGCTGGCCTCGACGCTGATGGTGTGGGGCGTGCAGCCGTCGCTGATGCTCGGCTACAGCCTCGGCGAGTACGTCGCGGCCTGCCTGGCCGGGGTGCTGTCGCTGGAGGACGCGCTGGCGCTGGTGGTGCACCGGGCCCGGCTGATCTCCGGGGTCGAGACGGGTTCCATGGCCGCGGTGCCGCTCGGGCCCGACGACCTGCGCGACCGCTACGGACTTCAGGCGCGCGGCCTGGACATCGCCGCGGTCAACGGCCCGCAGACCGTCGTGGTCGCCGGTCCCGCCGACGCGCTGGCCGGCCTCGCCGCCGACCTGGAGCGCGACGGCGTCCCCAGCCGGGGGCTGCGCACCACGCATGCCTTCCACTCCCGGATGCTCGCCCCGCTCGCGGACGAGCTGACCTCGTGGGTCGCGGAGAACATCCGGCTCAACCCGCCGCGGCTGCCGTACCTGTCGAACGTCACCGGCGGTGTCGCCGACGCCAGGCTGGTGCGGGACCCCGCCTACTGGGCGGAGCACATGTGCCGTCCCGTGCAGTTCGCGGCGGCCGTCGAGACGCTGCTGGCCGACCCCGAGCTGGCGATGGTGGAGATCGGTCCCGGACAGTCGCTGGGCACGATGGTGCGCGGCGCGGGCTGCGCTCCGCAGCGCTGGGCGACGATCACCGCGACGCTGCCCGCGCAGAGCGACCCGCGTCCGGCCGACCGAGTCCTGACCGAGGCCCTGTCGCGGCTGTGGCTGACCGGTGTCGACCTGGACTGGGCGGCCTACCACGGCCGCGCCGAGCGGACCGCCGAGCTGCACCGGGGCTTCGCGCCCGGCAGGGTGCCGCTGCCCACGTACCCCTTCCAGCGGCAGCGCTACTGGATCGAGCAGACCCCGCTGATCGGCGCCAAGCCGGCCGCGCCCGCGGCTGCGACGGCGCCGGGCACACCGGGTGTGCCCGCCAGCTTCGAGGACATCGACCGGGTCCCGAAGCTGCCGGAGGAGCAGTGGGTCTGGCAGCCGGTGTGGCGGCAGACCGCGTCCCCGGCGACGGCGGGCGCGCAGCCCGCGAGCTGGCTGGTCTACGCCGACGGGTCGGAGGCCGACGGTGTGCTCGACGAGTTGGTGCGCGCGGCGGCGGCCGACGGCGCGACTGTGACCGCGGTCCGTCCCGGCGGCGGCTGGAGCGCCGACCCGGCGACCGGTTACACCGTACGGCCGGGCCACTCGGGCGACGCCCAGGCGGTCCTGCGCGATCTGCGCAAGCGCGGGCTCGCGCTGGAACGGGTGGTCCATCTGTGGACGCTCGCGGAGCGGCCCGACGACGAGTCGATCGCGTTCGGTCTGCACACCCTGGTGGCACTGGCCCGTGCGGCCGGTGAACTGGGCTCGGGCGACTGGCAGTTGGACATGGTCACCGCGGGCGCCCACCAGGTGCTCGACGGTTCGGAGGTACGGCCCGACGCCGCCACGCTCATCGGCCCGACGCTCGTGGTGCCGCTGGAGTACCCCAACGTCACCACCCGGCTGCTCGACGTCGAGCCGGACACCCCGGCCGCCGCCGTCGCCGCCGAACTGCGCCGACCGCGGACCGACGCGGCCGTCGCCCTGCGCGGCAGCAGGCGCTGGGTGTGCGGTTACGACATGCTCCCGGCGGCGGACGACGAGAGCGCCGCGGCGGTGCTGCGCGAGCGCGGGGTCTATCTGATCACCGGCGGTCTGGGCGGCATCGGTCTGGGCATGGCGGAACACCTAGCACGGCAGGTCGGCGCCCGGCTGGTGCTCTTCGGCCGCCGCGGGCTGCCGCCGCGTGAGCGGTGGGAGGGCATCGCCGCGGGCACCGAGGCGGCCGACGAGGCGCTGCGGGCCAGGGTGAGCCGTGTCCTGGGCATCGTGGAGCTGGGCGCGGAGGTCGAGATCGTCACGGGTGACGTGGCGAGCGCGCCCGACGTCCGGCGCGCCATCGACCTGGCGCAAGAGCGTTTCGGCGCCCTGCACGGCATCCTGCACACCGCCGGCGTGCCCGGAACGGGTCTGATCCAGTTCAAGCAGTCCGACGACTCCGAGCTCGTTCTCGCGCCCAAAGTTGCCGGCGTACAGGCCCTGGACAAAGCACTGCGAATCGGCCACGCTGATGAGACCGCGCTGGACTTCCTGGTGCTGTTCTCCTCGATCACCGCGGCCACCGGCGGCGGCCCGGGCCAGGTCGACTACTGCGCGGGCAACGCCTACCTCGACGGCTACGCGGCACGGCAGGCGGCCACCGGCCGCCGGGTCCTGTCGGTCGACTGGGGCGAGTGGACCTGGAACGCCTGGGACTCCGGTCTGTCGGGCTACGACGAGGGCTTGCAGGCCTTCTTCCGCTCGCACCGGGAAGCCTTCGGCATCACCTTCGCGGAGGGCTGGCGCTCGCTGCTGCGGGCCCTGGCCTCCGGCGAGTCGCGGGTCGTGGTCTCCACGCAGGACCTGCCGACGATGGTGAGCTACAGCACCGGCTTCACCGTCGAGGCCGTCATGGCCCCGGCGGGCGGCGGCTCCGGCTCCGCCGACCGGCACCCGCGGCCCGAACTCCTCACCCCCTACCGGGAGCCCTCGGGCCCCGTCGAGGAGCGGCTGGCCGAGGTCTGGGGCGACATGCTCAAGCTCGAACGGGTCGGCGCCCGTGACAACTTCTTCGAACTCGGCGGCAACTCGCTGCTCGGCATCGCCCTGCTCGCGGCCCTGCGCCGGGCCTTCCAGGACGCCGAGCTCCCCCCGCACATCCTCTACGAGGCCCCGACCGTCGAGGCCCTCGCCAAGGTCGTGGACGGACCCGCCGCGGACGCGGCGCCCGTCCCGGAGCCCGACGGCCAGGAGCAGGCGCGACTGCGCAGGTCCGGCCTGAAGACCGCCGCCCGGCGGCGCAGGAGCTGATCCCGCGTCAGCGGCACTCCGCACCACGCGACACCCCACGCCCCAGGCGTGGTTCAGCACACCCACAACAGCCAGCACCACCCACCAAGGAATCGGAGAGATCATGACCGTCGTAGGAGTTGTCGGTGCCGGGGTCATGGGCATCGGAGTCGCGCACAATCTGGCCCAGTCCGGTTACGAGACCGTCCTCGTCGACATCGACGAGCGGATTCTCACCGACGCCAAGGCGGCCATCAGCCGCAACTGCCGGCTCAGCCGCCTGATGGGCGGACCGGCCCTGGACCCCGACGAGATCCTGGGCCGGATCACCACCGCTGTCGGCGTCGAGGCGCTCGCCAAGGCCGACTTCGTGATCGAGAACGTCACCGAGAACTGGGAGATCAAGCGCGAGGTGCACGCCGAGCTGGACCGCGTGCTCTCCCCCGAGGCGGTCGTGATCGTCAACACCTCCGCGATCCCGATCACCCGCGTCGCCGCGGTCGGCACGCACCCGGAGCGGGTCGTCGGGGTGCACTTCATGAACCCGGTGCCGGCCAAGCCGGTCGTGGAGCTGATCCCCGGCTTCCACACCGCGCAGGAGACCGTCGAGGTCACCCGCCAGCTCCTCAGCGGCATGGGCAAGAAGGCGGTGGACGTCAAGGACGCCTCCGGCTTCGTCTCCAACCGGGTGCTCATGCTGACCGTCAACGAGGCCGCCTTCCTCGTCCACGAGGGCGTCGCCACCGCGGAGTCGGTGGACGAGGTGTTCCGCGGGTGCTTCGGGCACCCGATGGGTCCGCTGGAGACCGCCGACCTGATCGGCGTCGACACGATCCTCTACAGCGTCGAGGTGCTCTACGAGCACTACGCCGACAGCAAGTACCGGCCCTGCCCGCTGCTCAAGCAGATGACCGACGCCGGACTGCACGGCCGGAAGACCGGCCGTGGCTTCTACACCTACGACAACAAGGGATGACGACCATGTCCGAGAACACCACCGCCCAGACCAGCATCCTCTCCTTCATCGAGGCCCGCTTCCCGCAGGCCAGCATCGCCACCGACCAGGACATTTTCTCGCTCGGCTACATCAACTCGCTCTTCGCGATGGAGCTGGTGATGTTCATCGAGAAGACCTTCGGCCTCACCATCCCCAACGACGAACTGCGCATCGACAACTTCCGCACCGTCGAGGCCATGGCGGACCTCGTCGCCCGCCGGAGCGTCCCCGTCTCCGTCGACTGAGGAGCCAGACCATGACGAGCTTGACCACGGCGCCGCCCCTCGCGGCGGCGCCGGCGGGGGCCCGGATCACCCGGGACTCGGCACGCGCGTTCGTCGACACCCACATCATGCCGGTGGCCGACGTGTACGACCGGCGGGGCGCGGTCCCCGAGGAGTTGCAGGAGCGGATCGGCGAGGCGGGCCTGTGGGCCCCCTTCTACCCGGCCGCGCTGGGCGGCCAGGACCTTGACCTGGTGACGCTCGGTCAGGTGCACGAGGAGGTGGGCCGGGGATGTTCCTCGGTCAGGTCCCTGCTCACCGTGCACACCATGCTGTCGTGGGCGCTGCTCCGCTGGGGCAGCCCCGCCCAGATCGAGCAGTGGGCGCCGTCGCTGGCCACCGGCGCGGTGCGCGGCGCCTTCTGCCTGTCGGAGCCCGCAGGTGGCGGCAGCGACACCGCGGGCATCCGTACCACCGCCGTCCAGGAGAACGGCGGGTGGCGGCTCAACGGCCGCAAGAAGTGGATCACCGGTGGCCAACGGGCGGACCTGTTCCTGGTGTTCGCCCGCACCGAGTCCAGCGTGATCGCCCTGCTCGTACCGCGCCGGTCACCCGGCGTGCGGGTGATACCGGTGGAGGACGTGCTCGGCACCCGGGCCTCGCTCATCGCCGAGCTGGAGTTCGACGATGTGCGGCTCGATTCCGACGCGCTGTTGGGGCCCAGTTCGTTCGCCTCCGGCATGGTGCTCAGCGGAACCCTCGACCTGGGCCGGTTCTCGGTCGCCTCCGGTTCCGTCGGAATCGTCCAGGCGTGCCTGGAGGCGTCGGCGTACTACACCGCGCAGCGCACGGTCGGCGGCAGCAAGCTCCGTGAACTCCAGCTCATCCGGGCGAAGTTGTCGGACATGGTCACCGATGTGCGGGCGGCCAGGCTGCTGTGCCACCAGGCCGGTGTGCTCAAGGACGCCGGGGACCCGGCGACCATCATGGCCACCTGGGTGGCGAAGTACTTCGCGTCCACCGCGGCGGCCCGGCACTCCACGGAGGCCGTACAGATCCACGGCGCCAATGGAATGAGCGCCGACTTCCCGGTCGCACGGCTGTACCGGGACGCGAAGGTCATGGAAATCATCGAGGGCAGCAACGAGATCCAGCGGATCACGATCGCTGACGAGGCATACCGGGAGTGGGCACTGTGAGCACGCTGACGCAACCGCCGGCCACCGCGCCGGCCACCGGCCCGGCGTCGCCGCCGGACGGTCCGTACCGCAAGCCCGCGCAGGGCAAGATCAAGTGCGTGGTGTGGGACCTGGACAACACTCTGTGGGACGGGGTGCTGCTGGAGGACGGCGAGGTCACCCTGCGCCCCGGCGTGGTGGAGCACATCCGCCGGCTGGACGCGCTGGGCGTCCTGCACTCCGTGGCGAGCAAGAACGACCACGACACGGCGATGGCGAAGCTGCGCGAACTCGGCCTTGAGGACCTGTTCCTGTACCCGCGGATCGGCTGGAACGCCAAGTCGGAGTCGGTCCGGCAGATCTCCGCCAAGCTCAATCTGGGGCTCGACGCGTTCGCCTTCGTCGACGACCAGGACTTCGAGCTGGCCGAGATGGAGTTCTCCGTCCCCGAGGTCACCCGGGTCAACGCGCTCGACATCGACACCGAGTTGAACCGGATCGAGTTCCGGCCGCGGTTCGTCTCCGACGAGTCGGCGCAGCGCCGGGCGATGTACCACAGCCAGCTCGCGCGGGACGAGATCGAGAGCGATTTCGTCGGCACCAACGAGGAGTTCCTGGCCAGCCTGGGCATGACGTTCACCATCGCCCCGGCGGCCCGCGAGGACCTCCAGCGCGCGGAGGAACTGACCATCCGCACCAACCAGCTCAACTCGACGGGCCGCACGTACTCGTACGACGAGCTGGACGCGCTGCGCGAGTCGCCCGACCACCTGCTGCTGGTGGCCACCCTCACCGACCGGTTCGGCTCGTACGGCAAGATCGGCCTGGCGCTGGTGGAGACCGGCGACCCGAACTGGCAGCTCCACATGATGCTGATGTCGTGCCGGGTGATGTCCCGCGGGGTCGGCTCGGTGCTGCTCAGCCACATCATGGAGCGGGCGCGGGAGGCCGGTGCGGGCCTGCGCGCGGACTTCGTGGAGACCGGCCGCAACCGGATGATGCAGATCACCTACGCCTTCAGCGGCTTCCGCGAGGTGGCCAGGGAGGGCGACCGGCTGGTGCTGGGGGCCGACCTGGACCAGATCCAGCCGCTGCCCGGCTATGTCGAGGTCGAGGTGACGCGATGACGACCGTGCTGGAGGCGGCGCCCGCCGCCTCGTGGCTGCCCTTCGCGGAGCAGCCCGGCTGCGCCGGCGTGCGGCTGTACTGCCTGCCGCACGCCGGGGGTTCGGCCTCGGCGTACCGTTCCTGGTTCGGCAGGCTGGGCCCGGTGTCGGTGCGCCCGGTCCAGCCGCCCGGCCGGGAGACCCGGCTGCGCGACACCCCGTACGACCGGATGGACCGGCTGGTGCCGGACCTCGCGGACGCCGTGCTGGCCGACACCTCCCCGGAGGGGGAGACGCGGCCGTACGCGGTGTACGGGCACAGCCTCGGGGCGCTGGTCGGCTTCGAGCTGGTGCGGGAGATCCGGCGCCGCGGCGGGCCGATGCCGGTGCACCTGTTCGTCTCCGGGTGCGCGGCGCCCGGCTCGCCCGACGACGGCGACCCGCCGGTGGCGGGGATGACGCAGGACGAGGTCGTGGCGCTGCTGCGGCGGATCGGCGGCACCCCGGAGTGGATGCTGACCGACCCGACGGTGCTGCGGATGATCCTGCCGCCGTTCCGCGCGGACTTCGGGGTCAGGGACTCCTACGAGTACCGGCCGCAGGCTCCGCTGAGCGTGCCGATCACGGCGCTCGCGGCCACCGACGACCCGCGCGCGGGCATCGCCGACGTGGCGGGGTGGCGCGACCAGACCACCGGGCGCTTCACCTCGCACACCCTGACCGGCGGGCACTTCGCGGTGCTGGAGCAGGCCGCGGTCACCCACCGCTACATCGACCGGGCGCTGCGCGGCACCTGGGGCCCGCAGCTTCCGGGCCTCGCGCCCATCCACCCGCAGGAGGCATCCGTTGTTCACCACTGAACCCGCGCGCCTGCCGTCGCGGCCGGGCGGGCCGCGACGGGAGGCCGGGGACCGGCCGCCGGGGACCGCGGGCGCCGCGGTCCCGGCGGGCCGGACCCTCACCGACTGGTTCCGGCACGGCCTGGCGCTCGACGGCGGGGCCGAGGCGCTGCGCGTCGGCTCCACCGCCGTCAACTACACGCGGCTGGACGCCGCCGCGCGGGCGCTCGCCGGGACCGTCGTCGCGGCGGTCCCCGGCGGGCGGCCCCGGCGGGTCGGCCTGCTGGCCTCCCGTACCGTGACCGCCTACGCCGGTCTGCTGGCCGCGCAGTTCGCGGGCGCGGCCGTCGTGCCGCTGCACCCC
The DNA here is from genome assembly GCF_055558595.1 of Streptomyces sp. NPDC025721. NCBI lineage: Bacteria > Bacillati > Actinomycetota > Actinomycetes > Kitasatosporales > Streptomycetaceae > Streptomyces > Streptomyces sp. NPDC025721. The sequence continues at coordinate 312,651 of NZ_JBVHMF010000004.1, forward strand.
GGCTTCCCCGCCGACCGCACCGCCCGGATGATCACCGCGGCCGGTCTGGACGCGCTGATCGTGGACGAGCGCGGCGCCGCCGTGCTGCCGGAGCTGGCCGGGGTCCTCGACGGCGTCCCCGTCGTCGGGGAGCCGGTCGGGGAGCCGTTGGAGCAGCCGCTGCCGACGACGCCCGACGACATCGCGTACATCCTGTTCACCTCGGGCTCCACGGGCACGCCCAAGGGGGTGCCCGTGCTGCACCGCAATGTCGACGCCTATCTGCGCTTCGTGCACGGCCGGTACGGCTTCCACAGCGGGGACGTGTTCTCGCAGACCTTCGATCTCACCTTCGACCTGGCGATGTTCGACCTGTTCACCGGCTGGGGCAGCGGCGGCACCGTGGTGAGCGTGCCGCCGACCGCGTACGCCTCGCTGGAGCGGTTCGTCGCCGAGCAGGGCATCACGGTGTGGTTCTCCGCGCCGAGCCTGGTGTCGCTGCTGCGGCGGCGGCCCCGGGGGCTGCCCGCGGGCAGCATGCCGAGCCTGCGCTGGAGCCTGTTCTGCGGGGAGCCGCTGCTGGCCCACGACGCGCGGGAGTGGGGCGCTGCGGCGCCCGGCTCGGTGGTCGAGAATCTCTACGGCCCGACCGAGCTGACCATCTCGTGCAGTGTGCACCGCTGGGACCCGGTCACCTCACCGTCGTCGTGCGTCAACGACGTGGTGTCGATCGGCCGTCTGCACCCCGGTATGCGGGCGCTGCTGCACGAGCCCACCGAGGACGGCGACGGTGAACTGTGCGTCACCGGCGACCAGATGTTCCCCGGCTATCTCGACCCGGCCGACGACGAGGGCCGGTTCCTGGAGCACGGCGGCGAACGCTGGTACCGCACGGGCGACTTGGTACGGCGGCTGCCCGGCGACGCCTTCGCGTATCTGGGCCGGCGCGACCACCAGGTGAAGATCCACGGGGTGCGCGTCGAACTGGCCGAGGTGGAGTGGGCGTTGCGCCGCGTCGAGGGTGTGAAGGAGGCCGTCGCGGTCGCCGTGGACGGCGAGTTGACGGCCTTCCTGCTCGGTGAGCGGCGGCCTCAGGCGGCCCTGGCCGAGGACCTGGCGGCCTTCCTGCCGCGCGCCCTGGTCCCCCGCCGCTTCGTCCAGGTCGAGGAGTTCCCGCTCAACGCCAACCGCAAGATCGACCGCAAGGCCCTCACGGCGCGCGCCGCGGCGGCCGACCGGTGACGGCGCCCCGCCACCGGGTGGCGGAGCCGGGCGTGCCGCACGGGACCACCGCGCGGACAGCACGCGCGGGGCGGCCGACGCGGAAGGTCCGCGACGGCCGCCCCTGGCGGTACGGGTGCCGGTACGTGCCGGTGTCAGCCCTCCACGAAGGACGCCAGACGGCGGACGGTGAAGTGCTCCAGCAGGTCGGTCGGGGCGAGGTCGCACGAGAGGGCCGCGCGGATGCGCGCCGAGAGCTCGACGGCGACGAGCGAGTGACCGCCCAGTTCGAAGAAGCCGTCATCCGCGCCGATTCCCTCCACCGCCAGGACCTGGCCCCAGATCTCCGCCAGCGCCGCCTCCGTGCCCTCGGCGGGCTCGGCGTACGGGGTGCGCAGCTTCGGCCGCGCGTGGCGCTGCCCGTCGTCGGCGGCCCGCTGTTCCGCCGACGTGCCGTCGCCGGTGACCCACTGGGCGAGCCGCGGGGCGAGCGGCCCGGAGGAGATCACCACATGGGCGAGCCGGTCGGCCGCCGCCAGCGCGCGCTCCAGCAGGGTCAGGCCCTCCGGCACCGCCATCTCGTAGGCCCCGGCGGCCGGATCGCCGTGCGCCTCACGGCGCGCCGCGTCGGTCGCCCAGGTGTCCCAGTCGACGGTGATCCAGCGGCCCTCGCCGCGCAGCCGGGCCCTGCGGGCGTACGCGTCCAGCGCCGCGTTGGCCGCGGCGTGCGGACCGAACGTGACGCCGCCGAGCACCGCGGACAGCGAGGACACGGTGATCCTGCGGTCCTTGGCGCGGTCCCCGAGGACCGCCTGGAGGGTGTGGAAGCCGGCCACCTTGGGGTGCAGGTGCGCGGCGCGGTTCTCCCGGTCGGACAGGTGGGCGATCTCGAACCGGCTCGGGTCCCGCGTACCGGCCGCGTGCACCACCGCGTCGATGCCGCCGAACCGCTCGTCGGCCGCCCGGACGACGGCCCGCATCGCCTCCTGGTCGCCGACGTCCGCGCCCATGGCGATCACCTCGGCGCCGCGCGCTTCCAGATCCAGCACGTTCCTGAGGTGCCGGGCGACCCGGTCGTCACCGGCCGACAGCTCCGGCCAGCGCTCACGCGGCGGGAGTCCGCCGCGCGAGGTCAGCACCAGACGGCAGCCGTGGCTCTCCGCCAGGTGCCGGGCCAGGGCCAGGCCGACGTCGCCGAGACCGCCGGTGATCAGCACCGTCTCGCCGTCGCCGAACACCGGACGCGCGGGGTCGGTCTCCTCCAGCGGGTGCGGCTGATAGGTCCGCGCCCACAGGTCGCCGGCCCGGACGGCCGAAGGCCCTTGGTGCGGGTGGACGATCGCGGCCAGCGTCTGGTCGACCGCCGCCGGTGTGCCGGCGCCCTCCGCCGGGTCCAGGTCGAGGTGACGGCACGACAGATGCGCGTTCTCCTGGCCGATGGTGGGGGCCAGCGCGGCGAGCGCAGCGTGCTCCGGATGCCGCAGATCGGTGCCGGTCACGGAGACGGCCCCGGCGGTCAGCAGGGTCAACTCGGCCTGCGCGGGCTCGGATTCGGCGGCCAGCACGCCGACCAGGCCGAGCGCGGAGTGCGTTCCCCGCTCCTGCTCCGCGGTGAAGTGCCCGGCGCCGTCGCCCTCGGGTGAGGCGAGCGAGAAGCCGTGCACGAGCGTGCGGGGCGCGACGAATTGCAGGGCCAGCAACTCTCCCAGATCCTCCGGGTGTTCGACGCGTACGGTGAAGTCCCCCGCCGCGTCCTGCCCGAACTCCCCGCCGGGCCTCGCCGTGACGACCTCGGCGCCGGCCGCCGCCAGCCGGCGTACCAGCGCCTCGGCGCGCTCCTCGGCGGCCAGCACCAGCCACGGCCCGGCCGCGCGCAGCCGCTCGTCCAGATCGCGGGTGGGCAGCGGGCGTTGCCGCCATGCGGGCAGATACGACCACTGCGCGAGGTCGTCGACACGGCCCTCGGCCGGCGGCTTCTCACCGCGGGCTCCCGGCCGCGCCTCCACCCAATGGCGGGTGCGGCGGAAGGGGTAGGTGGGCAGTTCGGCCCGCCGTCCCTCGCCCTTGTGCAGCGCGGCCCAGTCTATCGCGGCGCCCGCCAGCCACAGTCGGCCGACGGTGGTCACGAGCCAGCGCGCCGCCGACCCGGAGGGAGCGTCGGCCTCGGGGGCGACGGTGACGGTCTCGACGTGCCCGGTCCCGGTGTCACCGGCGGCCCTGATCCGCACGCCGATCGCCCGCAGTCCCTGTTCCAGGACGGCGGAGACGGCAGGGGAAGCGCCGCCCTCGGGGGTTCCCGGCAGCAACGCGGCCGCCGCGGAGGCCAGTTGGGACCGCCAGTCGGCCGGTGCCCGCTCCTCCTCGGCCAGCACCACGGCCGGGTCGTGCCGGGTGGTCTCGCCGTCCACCCAGCGGCCGGGGTCGCCGAGCGCGGCGACCGCGTCCTGGAGGTCGTCGCAGACCACGAAGCGGCGCAGTGCGAAGTGCCCGCGCGAGACCTGGAGGGTGTAGGCGACGTCGGCCGGGTCCAGTTCGGGGTGCGCGGCCAGGTGGCCGCGCAGCCGCTCGGTGACCTCGTCGAGCGCGTCCTGGTCGCCCGCGGAGAAGGCCAGCAGGTGCGGTCCGGGCACGGCGGCGCGGGCGGTACGCGGCGGGGCCTGCTCGATGACGACGTGCGCGTTGGTGCCGCCCATGCCGAAGGAGCTGACTCCGGCCCGGCGCGGCTCGGGACCGGCCGGCCACGGCTGATTGTGCGGCAGTACGGTGAAGCGGTCGGAAGCGGCGGCCAGCGCGGGGTTGGGCTTCTCGAAGCCGGGGATGGCCAGCCGTACACCGTCGCGGACGCCGAGCGCGGCCCGGATCAGGCCGGTGACGCCGGAGGCCCGGTCCAGGTGGCCGACGGCCGGTTTGGCCGAGCCCAGCACGATCGGTGTCTGCGGTGTCGTCTGGAACACCCGTGACAGCGCGGTCAGTTCGATGCCGTCGCCGAGCGCGGTGCCGGTGGCGTGGCACTCCACGTAGCCGACGGACTCGGGCTTGACGTCGGCGACGTTCAGCGCGGTACGGATCACCGCGGCCTGTCCCTCGACGCCCGGTGCGGAGTAACCGACGCGCTCCTGACCGTCGTTGTTGACCGCGGAGCCCAGGATGACCGCGTGGATCACGTCGCCGTCGGCGAGCGCGTCGGTCATCCTGCGCAGCGCGACCACGCCGACGGCCGCGCCCATCACCGTTCCGTCGGCCGCCGCGTCGAAGCTGCGGACCGTGCCCTGCGGCGAGGTGATGCCGCCCGGGTGGTACATGTACCCGGTCGGCTGCGGCAGCGGCAGGAAGGCGCCGCCCGCCAGGGCCAGATCGCTCTCGAAGGTCAGCAGGCTCTGGCAGGCCAGGTGCACCGCGACCAGCGACGTCGAGCAGAAGGTCTGCACGCTCAGGCTCGGACCGCGCAGGCCGAGCTTGTACGCCACCAGGCTGGTGAGCGAGTCCCGTTCGTTGCCGACCGCGACCAACTGGCCGCCGCCGGGCTCGTCCATGACGTGCGCGACGTTGTCGAGCAGGTAGTCGGGGAAGGCGGAACCGCCGAAGACGCCGACCTGTCCCGGCGGGGCCACCGGCGGGTAACCGGCGTTCTCCAGCGCTTCCCAGGAGCATTCCAGGAAGAGCCGGTGCTGCGGGCCCATCGTCTCCGCCTCGCGCGGCGAGAAGCCGAACGCGGCGGCGTCGAAGTCGGCGATGCCGTCGACCGGCCCGCCGACCCGTACGTAGTGGGGGTCGGCGGCGGTCCGCGCGGAGACGCCCGCCGCGGCCAGTTCCTCGTCGGTGATCTCGCGCAGGCCGCTGACACCGGCCAGCGCGTTGCGCCACAGCGTGGCCACGTCCGGGGCGCCGGGGAAGCGGCCGGCCATGCCGACCAGGGCCACCGCGGAATCGTAGGCGTCGTACGCCTCGTCGGTCTCGTCCGTCTCGTCGGGTATGTCAGACACGATGTCTCCTCACAGCAGGTGGCTGCGGCCCCAGCCGCGAGAGAGCCGGTAGGTGGCGAAGGCGCCGCAGGCCACGCCGATCGCCAGGCAGACCAGCGCCGGGCGCAGCATCCGCGAGGCGTCGCCGTCGATGGCGGCGTGCAGCAGGGACATCGCCCAGTAGCCGGGCGAGGCCGGGGCGATGTGCTGGGCCCAGGCGGGCATCAGGCTGACCGGCACCAAGGCGCCGCCGAGCGCGCTGACCAGCATCGCGCCCAGGTCGGAGACCATGCCGAGGTCGCCGCGGCTGCGGACGACCGTGGCGAGCGCCGTGCCGAGGGCGAGCAGGGTGAAGCCCCACACCGCGACGGCCAGCATGATCCAGCCCAGGGTCGGCGGGACCGGCAGCCCGATCACCAGGCAGCCGAAGATCAGCAGCACGCTCTGCTGGAGCAGCAGGATCACGAAGGCCGGTACGGCCTTGCCCAGCAGGAGCTGGGCCCGTGAGGCGCGGGTGACGCGCAGCCGGTCCCAGGTGCGCCACTCGCGCTCGACCATGATCGAGTTGCCCACGATGGAGAGCGCGAAGACCGAGAACATCACCAGCGGCCCGGTGACCGCCTGGAGCGTGCCGGTCTTGAGCGCGGTCACGTACAGCGGTTTGAAGACCAGCATCAGCAGCATCGGCATCGCGATGTAGCTGATGAGCTGTCCGGGGTCGCGCAGCCGCAGCAGGGCGTTGTACTTGGCCATCAGGCCGGACCGGTAGAGGGATTCAGTCGACATCGAGCACCGCCAGGGATCGGTAGAGGTCGTCGAGGTCGGGCTTGCGGACGTCGACGGAGGTGACCGGCTGCCGCGCCTCGTGGAGCAGCCGCACCAGGGCGGCGGTCGGGTCGGTGGTGGACTCGTGGAGTTCGCTGCCGTCGGCCAGGACCACGCGGACCTCGCCGGGCAGGCCCTCCAGGAGCTGCGCGCTGGTGCCGCGGGCGACCACCCGGCCGCGCTTGGCGACGGCGATGGTCGCGGCCAGTTCGGTGAGTTCGGTCAGGTAGTGGGTGGTGTAGACGACGGCGGCGCCGTCGGCGGCGCGGAGCTTGACGGTGTCGAGCAGCGCCTGGCGGGTCTCCGGGTCGGCGCCCGCGGTGGGCTCGTCGAGCAGCAGCAGGTCGGGGCGGTGGATCATGGCGACGGCCGCCTGCGTACGGCGCTGCTGGCCGCCGGAGAGCACACCGGCCGGGCGGTCGAGGAATTCGGTCAGCCGCAGCGCGGCGGACAGTTCGTCGATGGCGGACGTGAGGGCGCGGCGGCGCAGCCCGGACAGGCCGCCGAAGAACTTCATGTGCTCGCGGACGGACAGCGGCGGGTAGAGGGCGATGTTCTGCGGGGAGACCCCGATCCGCCCGCGCGCCTTGGTGGGCTCCTCGCCGCCGATGCGGACGCCGCCGGAGTCGGCCCTGATGAGCCCGGAGACGATCTCGACGAAGGTCGACTTGCCCGCGCCGTTGTGGCCGACCAGTCCGACGATCTCGCCGCGGTGCGCGGTCAGTTCGAAGCCGTCGAGCGCCTGGACCTCGCCGTAGCGCTTGCTGAGTCCGGTCACTTCGAGCATGGCCCGGTCGCTGTCCTCACCGCTCCTGGCGGCCTGCCGGTCCGGCTTCCGCGACGGTTCGTCCCGCACTCCCGCCGGCGGCGAGGGGGTCCTCAAGCTCATTGCTCCTCCTGGGAATCGGTGTGCTGCCAGTGCAGAACGCGGTGGTCAGGACCGGTGGGCGCCGGGGCGGGGCACCCGTACCGCACGGGGTCGGGCGCCCGCGTCACTGCTCCTCCACCGATTCGGTACGCCGGCGGGTGGGGAAGGAGGCCGCCGGGCGGTGGCGGGGGGCCGTGGAGCGGGGGGCCGGGGTGGTACGGGCCGCGGGGGTGCCGGAGCCGCCGGTGCTGGCGGCCAGGCCGTAGCGGCGCTGGGTGGCCGGGACGCCCCAGGCGGAGGTCTCGACCGGCGTCGCGGGCGTCGAGCCCGCGCCGCCGCGGCCGGGACGCGGGGTCCTGCCGTCGGCCGCTGCCCCGGTCTCGCGGGCCAGCCGCTCCAGCGCCTTGCCCGCCGCCTCGCGCCAGGAGTCGGCGCCGAGCCGTTCGAAGGCGCCGAGCGCGCCCCGCAGCCGGGCGGTGGCCTGCTCGTACCGGCGCTCGCGCAGGTCGAGCGTGCCGAGCGAGAACAAGATGGCGGCCTCGCCGAGGGAGTCCCCGGCGCGCTGCGTGGCGCGCAGCGCATCGGTGCCCGCGGCCCGCCAGTCGTCGTGCGCCCGCTGGACCGCGGCCAGCGCTCCGACCGCGACCGCCAGGTGCCAGCACGCCTCGGTCTCGTGGACGTCGGCCGCCTGCCGTACGGCGGCCAGCAGCGACTCGCGCTCGGTGCCGTACCACTCGCCGGGGTCGCTCAACACGGCCCGGAGCATGGGCAGTTCCATCGGCCAGCGGGTGGGGTGGTGGAGTTCGGCGGCCGGGGTGCCGCCCTGGCGCAGCAGCGCCTCGTCGGCCAGCGTCAGCCACGCGCCGAGCAGCCGCCGCCGCGGGGCCGACTCGTCCTGGTCCTCGGCCAGTTCCGCCAGGCACTCGGCGGCGTGCAGCCGGGTCAGGCCGCGCAGCCGGTAGCGGGCGGTGACGCCGCTGCCGCCGACCGGGTCGACCAGCCGGGCGTCGACCAGCGTCTCCAGCACGTCCACGGCCGACGCGGTCGCCACGTCGAGCAGCGGGGCCGCGGCCCACGCGGGGAACTCCGCCGTGGGCAGTCCGCCGAGCCGGGCGAAGAGCTGCCGTGCGGGCGCGGCCAGTTGCTCGTAGGTGCCGCGCAGCGCGGCCCGTACGTCCAGGCCCTGGTGGAACAGCTCGTCCAGCCGGCGGCGTTCGTCGCGCAGCCGCGCGGTGAGCTGGGCCAGGCTCCAGTGCGGGCGGGCGGACAGCCGGGCGGCGGCGGCGCGCAGCGCCAGCGGCAGCCCGTCGCACAGCTCGGCCAGTTCGATCGCCTCGCTGGGCTCGGCCGCCACCCGCTCGCGGCCGGTCATCGCCGCGAGCAGTTCCACGGCCTCGGGGATCTGCGGCACTTCCAGCTCGACGGTGTACGTGTCGGCGGGCGCGGACAGCCGGGCGCGGCTGGTGACGAGCAGACCGCAGGTGGGGGTGCCGGGCACCAGGGGGCGCAGCAGCGTGACGTCGGCGGCGTCCTCGACGACCACCAGCATCCGGCGCTCGGCCAGCGCGCTGCGGTAGAGCGCGGAGCGGCCGTCCAGGGACTCCGGTACGGCGGCGGCGGTGAAGCCGAGCGCCCGCAGGAAGCGTTCCAGGACGTCGGAGACCTCGCGGGGACCGGCGCCGACCGGCAGCCTCGCGTACAACTGGCCGTCGGCGAAGGCCGGGGCGAGGGCGTGCGCGGCCTCGACGGCGAGCGCGGACTTGCCGACGCCCGCGCAGCCGGTGATCACGGCCATCGGCGCCGAGGGCGCGGACAGCCGGTCGGTCAGTTCCGCCAGGACGTCGGCGTGGCCGGTGAAGTCGGTGATCCGGGCCGGGAGCATCCGCGGCAGCGGCAGCGGCGCGGTCGCGTTGACGGTGGCGGGGGCGGCGGTCTGCGGGAGGTCCAGGTCGCCGGAGCCGTTGAGGATGGCCAGCTCCAGCTTGAGCAGCACCGGCCCCGGTTCGATGCCCAGCTCCTCGATGAAGGTGCGCCGCACCTGGTGGTACGCGGCCAGCGCCTCGGCCTGCCGCCCGCAGCGGTACAGCGCGGTCATGAGCTGCACGGCGGGGCGCTCGCGCAGCGGGAATTCGGCGGCCAGCGCGCTGATCTCGCCGAGCACCTCGTGGTGCAGGCCCAGACGCAGCTCGGCGTCCAGGCACTCCTCCAGCACCTCGAAGCGGCGCTCGGAGATCCGTACCAGCTTCGTCTGCACCACGGGGCTGTCGACCTCGGGCAGCGGGTCGCCGTTCCACAGGTCGAGCGCCTCGCGGAAGGCGGCGCGGGCGGCGGCGGGCCGCCCGTCGGCCGCGGCGGCCCGGCCGCGGGCCGCCAGCTCGTCGAAGACGTGCAGGTCCAGCTCGCCGGGGGCGAGGTCGAGGGTGTAGCCGAGGCCGTGCATGCGGATGCGCTTGCCGAGCCCGGCGCGCTCCATCCGCTGGCGCAGCGCCGACACGGCGGTCTGCACCTGGGAGCGGGCGGTCGCGGGCGGGGTGCCGCCCCAGACCGCGTTCACCATCGTTTCGAGTCCCACACCGCGGCCGGTCTCCAGCAGCAGCAGCGCGAGCACGATCTGCTGCCGCCGCGCCGTGACCGCCACTTGCTGCGAGCCGCGCACCTCGAGGGAGCCGAGTACCCGGAACCGGACCGCGGTGCCCACCGGGGCGGCGGGCGCCTGCCCGTCCACGGTGGGCTCACCCGTCAGGTCCGTTGTCGAGTCCGATGTCGAGTCCGCGGGCGGGTTCGCAGCCGGGTCCGGCGTGGGGTCCGCCGTGGCTCTGGCGGGGAGGGGTGATGCGATCGCCATGTCCGTCAGCCTTCCTTGCAACGTGAGGCTCGCGGGGCCCGGTGCCGCCGCGGCGGGTGGGTTCAGATCAGGACTTCGTGCGGTGCCGGATGGCCGAGGAAGCCGACCGGACTGGCCGTCAGGCCGTAGGCGCCCGCCTGGAACACCGCGATGAGGTCGCCGATCTCCGCGTGGGGCAGTGACACGTCCTTGCCGAGCAGGTCGAGCGGGGTGCAGAGGCAGCCGACCACGTCGACCGTCTCGGTGGCCGGGGCGACGGCGGAACCCACCACCGCGATGGGGTAGTTGCGCCGGATCGCGCGGCCCAGGTTGCCGGTGGCCGCGAGCTGGTGGTGCAGACCGCCGTCCACCACGAGGAAGGTGGTGCCGCGGGAGATCTTGCGGTCCACGACCCTGGTCAGATAGACACCGGCCTCGCCGACCAGATAGCGGCCGAGTTCGATGACGGTGCGCGCCTGCGGGAGCGCGGGGCGGATGACGGTGTCGAGGAGCTTGGCGAGGTTCTCGCCGATCGGCCCCAGGTCCAGGGCGCGGTCGCGGGCGGCGTAGGGGATGCCGAAGCCGCCGCCGAGGTTGAGGTAGCGCACCGGTCCCGGCGCGTGCTCGGCCAGTTCCGTGACCAGTTCCACGGTGCCGCGCTGGGCGGCGCAGATGCTCTCGGCGTCGAGGTTCTGCGATCCGGCGAAGACGTGGAAGCCCTGGAAGTCCAGCCCGGCCGCGCCGATCCCGGCGAGCAGTTCCGGCGCCTGTTCGGCGTCCACCCCGAACTGCTGCGGTCCGCCGCCCAGCCGCATGCCCGAACCGCGCACCGCGAAGGGCGGGTTGACGCGCAGGGCGACGCGGGCGGTGATGCCGAGCTGTTCGCCCGCGAGCCGGACCCGGGCCAGTTCCGTGGCCGACTCCAGTTCCACGATGACGCCCGCGGCGACGGCCTGCCGGATCTCGATCGAGGTCTTGCCGGGTCCGGCGAAGCCGATCCGCTCGGCCGGGACGGTGGTGTCGAGCGCGGTGAGCATCTCACCGGCCGACGCCACGTCGAGGCCGTCGACCAGCGTGCTCATGTGGTGCAGCAGCGCGGGCATCGGATTGGCCTTGACGGCGTAATTCAGCTCCACGCCGTCGGGCAGCGCCGCCCGCAGTTCCGCGACGCGGCGGCTGAGCAGGGAACGGTCGTAGGCGAAGAAGGGGGTGGAGCCGACGCGTTCGGCCAGCCGCCCCGCGGGCACCCCGCCGACGGCCAACTCGCCGTCCACGACGGTGAACCGGCCGTGCCGGCCGAAGCCGCCGAAAGCGTCGGCGCCCTCCGCGCCCTGACCCGGTGCCGCGCCGCTCATCGGTTGCCCTCCACGGTCCTGCGCAGCTCGACCCGGTCGAATTTCCCGTTCACCGAACGCGGCAGTTCGTCCAGGACGACCGTGCGGCGCGGCAGCATGTACGGCGGCAGCTCGCGGGCGAGCGCCTGGTGCAGCCGGGCGGTGTCGCAGGCCCCCGCGACGACCAGGACCACGTGCTGGCCGAGCCGTTCGTCGCCGACGCCGAGCGCGACCGCCTCGGTGACCAGGCCGCTGGCGTACACGGCCTCCTCGATCTCGGTGGGGCTGATCCGGTAGCCCGACGACTTGATCATGTCGTCGGTGCGGCCGACGAAGTACAGAAAACCGGCCTCGTCGCTGTAGACGGTGTCGCCCGACCAGACCGCCAACTCGGTGCCGCCGTACGGGACGGCGCCCGGCACCGGGCGGAAGCGTTCGGCGGTGCGCTCGGGGTCGTTCCAGTAGCCGAGGGCCACCAGCGCGCCGCGGTGCACCAGTTCGCCGTGCTCGCCGGGCACGCACGGGGTGCCGTCGGGGCGGAGCACCAGGATCTCGGCGTTGGGGATGGCCTTGCCGATCGAGTCGGGACGGCGGTCGGTCTCGTCCGGGTCGAGGTAGGTGGAGCGGAACGCCTCCGTGAGCCCGTACATCAGATACGGCCGGGCCTGCGGGAAGATCTCGCGGAGCCGGCCCAGGGTGGCGCGGGGCATCCGGCCGCCGGTGTTGGCGAAGTACCGCAGCCGCGCGGTCGCCTCCCGCGGCCACTGCTGGGCGGCCAGTTGCAGCCACAGCGGTGGTACGCAGGTGAGCGCGGTGACGCCGTGGCGGGCGCAGAGCCGTACCACCTCGCGCGGCAGCAGGTAGTTGGTGAGCACCAGGTGGGCCCCGGCGATCAGGGTGGTGGTGAGCTGGCTGAAACCGGCGTCGAAGCTGAACGGCAGCGCGGCCAGCACCACGTCGTCCTCGGTGTGCCCGAGGTAGGAGGCGACGCTCTCGGCCCCGGCGAGCAGATTGCGGTGCGAGAGCACCACGCCCTTGGGGCCGCCGGTGCTGCCCGAGGTGTAGAAGACGGCCGCGACGTCGCCGTCCACGACGGCGTCGGTGCCGGGCACCGGCAGCGGCCCGTGCTCGCGCAGCCGCTCCCACGGCACCGCGGTCCAGCGGTCGTCGGCCGGGAGTACGGTGCCGGTGTCGCCGATCAGCACCAGGTGGCGGACGGTGGTGTCCGGCGGCAGCGCCGCGCGTACGGTCTCCAGCCGCTCGGCGGTGGTGACCAGCGCGGTGACCGCGCAGTCGGTGGTGATACCGGCCAGGTGGCGGCCCTTGAAGAGCGGGTTGACCGGGACGAAGACGGCCCCGGCCGCGGAGACCGCGAGCATCGACACGACGGTCTCGACGCGCTTTTCCGCGTAGACCGCGACGCGGTCGCCGCGCCGCACGCCCAACCGGTGCAGGCCGTAGGCGACTTCGGCGACCTGCTCGGCGAGTTCGCCGTAGCTGACGGTGCGGTCCTTGAAGGTCAGCGCCGGTCGGTGGGTCGCGCCGCGCGCGATCAGCCGGTCCAGGCGGGTCAGCGGCGCGGCGACCCGGCGGGCGGCCACCGCCGCCCCGTGGGGCGCCGTGCCGTTCGTGGACGGCGCACTTGTCGCCGTGCCGTTCGCCGTGCCGTTCGTCGCCGTGCCGTTCGTCGCCGTGCCGTGTGCTGTCGTCCGGCCCGTCGTCGGTTCGCTCACCGCCGACGCGCTCACCGTCGGCTCACTCATGGCCGGCCGCGAGTTCCGGCGTGACGAAGTCGGCGACGGTCGCCCACAGCGAGCCGACCGTGGCGAAGGTCTCCTCGGTCAGCAGCTCGTCGTCCAGCTCCACCCCGAAGTGGTCCTCCAGGTCCGCGAGAAGCTGCACGACGCCCATCGAGTCCAGCCCCAGCGCGGCCAGATCGGCGTCCGCCGTCAGCTCGTCGCCCTCCGCGTACGGCAGGCGGGGCAGCAGGACGTCCTGAAAGGTGCGCGGTATCTCCCGCGTCGTCTCGGCCATGGTGATCGGTCCCCTTGTCTTCGTCCGGTCTTCGTCTTCGTCCGGGGCGCGGGACCCACCCGCGCACAGATGTCACTTGACCGCCGGCCGCTCTCGAACCGCCATCGCAGCGCTCTCGCCCGGCCCCTCGGACGAGGTGACGCGGGTTCCCGGGGCGATGGCGCGGCCCCCGGCGGCGGTCCCCGGACAGTGGGCCGATAGCGGATCGATAGCGCGCCGGGAGCCGGTATCAGGGGGCGGTGAGCGGAACGAGGGCGGCGTGATGGCGGCCCGACGCACCATGGGCGGAGCACGAACGGAACCTGACCCGCCGCGGCACCGCATTGATCCACGAAGGGGAGGCACCCTCCATGCTCACGGGGATATCCGACCTCGCGCCGACACCGGACCGCCCGCCGGAACACCCGCGTCCCGCGGGATACGACCGGCACCCGGCCGGCGGCCACGACAGCGGCGATCTCGTCGCGGTCTACCAGTACGCGACCCGCAGCGGCGCCGTCACCCCCGGCTCGATCGACCTGGTGGCGCTCGAACTCGGTCTGTCCGCGGGGGAGGTGTTCGCCGCCGCCGCACGGCTGGTGGAACTGCGGCTGCTGCGCACCGACGAGACGACCGGCACCGGTCTCGTACCGGTGGACCCGCACTCCGCGGCGACCCAGCTCACCTCGCCGATCGAGCGGGCCATCCTCCAACAGCGCGAGCTGGCCGACCGGTTGCGCGCCAGGATCGACTCCATCGCGGGCGGTCCGGGCGGCGCGGAAGGGCCGCTCGGCGTCATCGACACCGTCGAGGGCGAGGCCGAGATCCGCGGCCTGCTGCGGCTTGCGGCAGGTGACTGCGCCACGGAGGCGATCGTCCTGCGCCCCGGTCACGACGCGCGGATCGCCCCGGACGACCTCTTCGACGCCTGCTACGACACGCTCGGCACGGAGATCGACGTACGGGTGCTCTCGCCGCACCGCGACCGCGCCGACTTCGCCTCCCGCGCCCGCGCCAAGAAGCTGACGGAACGCGGCGCGTCGATCCGCACCATCCGCTCCGTGCCGCAGACGGCGGTGGTCTTCGACCGCGCGCTGGCCGTGGTGGTCACCGCGGGCGAGGCGGGCGGACCGCCCACCGCGCGGCAGGTCCGCGACGAGACGATGATCCGGTGCATGGTCGACATGTTCGACCTGCTGTGGGACGGCGCCGCACCCTTCGCGATGGAGGAGGCGGGCTACGCGGAGGACATCAACGACGACCTCCAGCGCTCCATCGCCCGGCTGATGGCCCAGGGCCTCACCGACGAGGTCGTGGCCCGCCGCCTGGACATGTCGGTCCGCACCTGCCGCCGCCACATCGCGGCCCTGCTGCGCAGCCTGGGCTCGGTCAGCCGCTTCCAGGCCGGCGTCCAGATCGCCCAGCGCCTGTCCCTGGAGGAGGCCGCCTGAACCCGCCCCCCGCACACCCGTCCCCGACCCGCACGGCGGGGGGGGGGGGGGGGGGGGAGGTGGGGGGGGGGGGGGGGGTTGGGGGGGGGGGGGGGGGGGGGGGGGGGGGGGGGGTGGGGGGGGGGGGGGGGGGGAGGGGG
>NZ_JBVHMF010000004.1:327276-384247 GCF_055558595.1 Streptomyces sp. NPDC025721
ACCCACTCCCGTTCCCGGGAGTACCCCCCCCCCCCCCCCCCCCCCCCCCCCCCCCCCCCCCCCCCCCCCCCCCCCCCCCCCCCCCCCCCCCCCCCCCCCCCGCCGTGGGTTGCGGGGGCGGCGTGCGCGGGCCGGTCCCGGATGTCACGGGCGCGGTACGGCGGCGCGCGGAACGGCGGTACGGCGGAGCGGTCCCGACATGGCCGCGAGCGGTACGGCGGAGCGGTCCCGGCATGGCCGCGCCGCCCTCGCCGCGGGTGGTCCGTGGCGAGGGCGGCGCGGTCGACAGCGGCCGGGCGGAAGGGTGTCAGGCCGGGGTCAACTCCGGGGTCGGCTCCTGGACCGGGGTCAGTCCGTGGGCCAGGCCCGACAGCGGCCGGGTGCCGCCGAGCTGGTTCAGATCGGCGCCCTCCCAGCCGCGGGCGCGCAGCTCGGTCAGGACCCGCGGCGCGCGCAGCATCCGGCCGCCCGCCACCGTGTAGGAGGCGTCGAGGTCCACGGCGGCCAGCCCGTTGACCTCGGCGACGACGGCGGCCAGCGCGTCCGCGGCCACCGCTTCCGTACGCGCCGCGCGGGCGCCCTCCCCGGCCGTCACCCGGAAGAGGTCGGGGCGGCGCGCACCGGGCAGCGCGGAGCCGGTGTCCAGGCAGTGCAGCCGCAACTCCCGCTCGTCCAGGGGCCGTTCCGTGGTGACCTCGGCGAGCAGCCGGCCGTCTTCCACGGACACCCGCGCGGACCGTACCGCCGGATGCGCCAGCAGCACGCGCTCGGTCGCGTCCAGGTCCACCGCGTCGGGTCCGAGCCGGGCCAGGCGACGCGGGGCGGGGGCGGCGAAGTCGAAGAGCGCGGCGGCCTCGTCGAGCCGCAGGTCGACGGCCGCGTCGCGGTGCGCCTCCAGCAGCCGCCCGTACCCGCGCAGGAAGTGCTCGACGGCCGCCGCGTCCATCACGTCGGCCCGCGCGTTGAGGCCGACGGTGACCCCGTCGTCCCACTCCCCGACCCGCAGATAGGTGTCGGTCTCGGACAGCGCCCACGCGGTCGGCTCCGGTGTCCGCAGGAGGCGCTCCTTGCGGGTGCCGCAGCTCTTGGTCCCGTGGTTGAGGAAGTTGACCTCGGAGGAGGTCCTGATCGGCGCGCCGCGCCGGAAGGCGTCCTGGGCGACCAGCTCCACGATCTCGTCGTACGGCGCGTACGCGTGCTCCTGCGCCGTCTCCAGCGCGGCGGCGACCCGCGCGACCACCTCGGCGAATCCGGGGTCGCCGCCGAGGTCGACCGAGACGAGCGCCGGCGAGAACATGCACGTCAGCACGGACATCCGGGGTCCGTCCTGGCGGTGGCTGGTCAGCCAGCGGTGGGTGACCGTCCGCTCCCCGGTGTACGTGGCCATGGCCACCGCGTACGCCGCCAGGTGCACCGCGGAGGGCCACACCCGCAGCCGGGCGGCGATCTCGCGGACGGCGGGGAGCAGCGCGGGCGAGGTGAGCGTCGCCCCGAAGGCGGCGACGCCGTCGGGCACGGCCGGCTCACGGCGCCGTACGAACATGTCGGCGGGCAGCTCGGGCACCGCCCGCCGCCAATAGCGCAGCATCTGCGCCCGCTCCGGCGACGGCCGCGCCTCGATGGCGGCGAGGTCGGCGGGCTGGTACGCGACCGGCCCCAACTGCGCCCGGCGGCCGGTGGCGAGCGTGCCGAGCAGTGCCTCGAAGTCGCGCTGGAAGAGCTGCATGCTCCAGTCGTCGAACGCCGTGTGGTTGAGGACGAGCGCCAGCGTGCGCGGCACTCCGCCCGTGGTGACCGCGCAGGCCCTGATCGGCCACTCGCGTTCCGGGTCGAACTCGGTGGTGGACATCTCGGCGATGACCGCCGCGGGTCCCGGCGTACCGTCCTGCTCGGTGGCGGCGACCAGCAGCGGCATCGGCCCCGGCGGCTCGACCCGCTGTCTCGGGCCCGGCCTGGCGTGTGCGTCGAAGACCGTGCGCAGCCCCTCGTGCCTGCGCACCAGATAGGCCAGCGCGGACCGCAGGCCCGTCAGGGAGAGTCCCTGCGGCAGCGGGTAGTTGGTGACGATGTGCGCGTCGTGACGAGCGCCCGCGGGCACCTGCTGGTACCTCAGCCAGTGGTACCGCTGCCCCCAGCAGAGGTCCGCGCTTCTCACCTCGGGCATCCCGCCCTCCTTCCAAACCGTGAGTGGGACCGGCCCGGCCGCATTCGCGCGGGCCCGTGAATCACCTCCCAGCATCAGGCCCGAACGGGAATAACGGCAGCGTTTCACGGTGGCCGCTTGTTGACGGCAAAAAGCTGCCATCGGGATTCGACCAGGTGCAACCCGGCAAGGGTTGACGGGAGTTGCGCCGTCCGGGAATCTCATGGTGTCGGAGAAACCAGATCCGGCATCCGGGGCCCACTCGGGTCCCGAATTTCCTTACATGGAAGGTGTGGTTCCTTTGTCCAAGACCGCCGTGAAGGCCGCCGTCAAGGCCGCGTCCAAGGCCGCCAGCAAGGCTGCCGTCAAGGCCGCTGACAAGTCGGCGACCAAGGCCGCGTCCAAGGCGGCCAGCAAGGCTGCGAGCAAGGCCGCGTCGAAGGCGGCCGTCAAGGCCGCGGTGAAGGCCGCGTCCAAGGCCGCCTGATCTCGGACCTGCAACATGTCTGAGCTCACGGCCGTGTGACGTCCGTCGCCGGCAAGGCGCCGCGTCCGCCATCAGGCGGCCGGCGCCCTGCCGGCGGGCAGCCCTCCCCCAGGGCCGGACGGCCGACCGCTCGGGCCCACTTCTCCCAGGGAAGGGGAAAGTCCGGTGGAACACGCCGAGATTATCGAGCACCTTCAGCATTCCCTCTCCGTGATCCTGGACCGGCCGCTCCCCGAATTCAGCGCGGATACCAGGATTCTCGAAGACCTGGAGATCGACTCCATGCGTTTTGTCGAACTCCTCATGAGCCTTGAGGACACCATCGGCCTCGAAGTCGACCCCGACACTCTCGAACCCGAGGTATTCCAGTCCGCAGGCTCCTTTGCCGACTACATCAAAATCCGGCTGGACCTCACGCGGGTCGCCGGTTAGCCGAACACGGCACGGCCCAACGGAGGATTCGATGAGGGACACGCTCGTGGCGTGTGAAGCGGCGGCCCATGACGGCGGGTTCACGCCCGGCCTGGAGCTGGCGCTGCGCACGGTGGAGGTCGGCGCTCCCGCGGGACGCGTCGCCGCTTTCCCGGCGGGCCGGGTGCCCACGGGCGCCGAGGTCGTGCCGCACCGCCTCGCGGAAATGGAGGGCGTCGCCTTCGTGGCGTGGCCCCACCGGCCCGCAGAATCCGCCGCACCGGCCTCGTACGACGGGCCCGACGACCGCCGCACCGTATTCGCCGCGCTGCTCGGCGCGGTACGGGTGGGCGTGTCCCGCAGGCTCCTCGACGACGCGGTCGCCCACCTGTCCGGACGGGTGGGCGGCGGCGAGCCCCTGATCCGCAAACAACTCGTGCTCGGCACCGTCGCCGACGTCATGACCGCACTCGACGCCGTACGCCAACTCCTGCTCGTCGCCCACCGCGTCCCCGCGGCCGTGGCCGACGCGCACGACCGGATCACCGCGCTCGACTGGGACACCGCCAAGCTCTTCGGGGCCTCCGGTTACCTCGCCGACGGACCGGTGCGCGCCGCGTACGTCGGCCGGCTCGCGGCGGACTGCTGGACCGACCGGGAGGACGTACAGCCATGATCCCCCTCGACACCCCGCTGCGGGAGCTGCGCGAACAGTGCCGGGAAGCGGGCCGGGAACTGCGCGCCCACGCCCTGGCCGTCGACGCCGACCCGGCCGGCACGGCCCACCTCGACCTGCCCGTCATGGCGCTGGTCAGGTCCGCCTCCACCCCCAAGGACTACCGCACCGGCTCCGCCGTGGACGACGGCGGCTACTCCGACACCTGCCTGTCCCGCGTGGTCGCCAGCGTCGAACTGGCCCGCGGCGACGCGGGGGTGCTCAGCGCCAACACCGGTCCCTCCCTGGCCGGCGTCGCTGTCGACACCCTGGGCAACGAGGCACAGCGCGAACTGTTCTACGACACCATCGCCGACGGTCGCGCCTGGACCTTCTTCGGCATGACGGAACCGGAGCACGGCACCGACGCCACGGCGATGGAGAGCAGGTTCGACGCGGCGGGCGACCCCGCCGACGGTTACCTGCTCTCCGGCTCCAAGCGCTACGTCGGCAACGCCTCCCGGGGCGCGATCGGCGTGGTCTTCGCCAGGACCGGCCGCAGCCCGCTCTCCATCCGCGGCGCGCTGATCCGGCAGCCCGCGCCCGGCTTCCACGGCGAGCCGCTGGACATGATCGGTCTGCGCGGCGCGCGGATCTGCCGGCTGGACCTCGACGAGGTGCCCGTGCCGCGCGAGATGCTGCTCGGCGCCCACCTGCCCGCCTCCCGGCGCGGTCTGTGGGGGATCAGCAGGACCTTCAACGCGATGCGGCTCCAGATCGCCGCCCTGGCCCTGGGCACCGCTCTCGGCACCCGCGACTACGTGACCGAGCAGCGTCCCGGCTGGTCGGGGCACGAGGTGGTCTCCGCCCGGCTCGACGCGGCCACGGCGCTGCTGTACGAGTCCGCCGCGGCCGTCGACCTCCAGCCCGACGTCGTACGGCCGCCGTCCATGGCGAAGCTGCACACCACCGATCTGGCGGTGCGCACCACGCACTGGGCGGCCCGGGCGCTCGGCCCCGGCGCGCTGATCGAGCACCCGCTGCTGGAGAAGTGGAGCCGGGACGTGCTCGCCTTCGAGTTCATGGAGGGCACCAGCAACATCCAGCGGCTGCACATCACCCACGACCTGGCTGCGCGGAAGGGACGGACATGACCGCCACGGACCTGACGGCGCGACCGGCCACGGCGTCCGTCCCCGCCCCCGCGACAGCTCCCGCGCCCGCGTCCTTCGCGTGGTCCGCCCGGCCGGTCACGGAGGCCGACCACGACGCCGTACTCGACCTCTTCACCGAGTCCGACTTCTACTTCCGCACCGCCCGCCCCGCCACCCGCCCGCAGTGGGAGATCCTCGCGCTGCTGGACGAGGACACCCGGCTGCTGAGCGCCGACGGACGGCCCGTGGGCCTGTACGCCCTGGAGGCGATGGGCGCCGAGCACGCCTGCCACTACGTGCTGCACCTGCGGCTGACCTCACGGCTGCGCACGGACGCCTGGGCGTCGGCGTACCGCGAGCTGGTCCGGGCGCTGCGCTGGCAGCGCGAGGTGGTCCGACTGGCCGTCGTCGTCCACGAGTTCGACGACCGGGGCCTGACCGCCGCCCGCCTGGCGGGCTTCACCGAGGAAGGCGTCCTGACCGGACACGTCGTCCACGACGGACACCGCCGCGGTTCCGTCTTCCTCTCCCGGATCTGGGAGCCCACGTCATGATGCTGCGCGGATACCGGGGCGCCGACCTGCCCCTGCTCACCGGCCACTGGCTGCCGGGCGAGCTGCTCGGCCTGTCCGTGCCCGGCAGGCCCGTCCTGGCGGAACCGGCCCGGGTGCCGGCGCCGGAAGGTCCCGGCGAGGACGGAGCGCCGGGCCAGGACGACGAGTTGTGCGTCGTGCCCGGCACCGGCTTCGTCCGGCTCGCCGCCCTGGACTGGGTGCACCGCAGGGCGCGGCTGGAGATCGGTCTGCGCTCCGGCGCGGAGACCAGCGCGGAGCCGCTGCTGAAGGCCGCCCTCGACCACGCTTTCCGGGTGCTCGGCCTGAGCCGGGTCTTCGGCTGGGTCACCCCGGCCGTGCCGCTGCCCGACGGGCTCCCGCGCGACGCCCTGCTGCGTGACGCGGGGCTGAGCCCGGAGGCCGACATCCCGCGGGCGCTGTGGCTGGACGGCCGCCCGGTGGCCCGACAGATCTGGGGAGCGACCCGCCATGGCTGACCTGACCCTGCTCGGCACCGCCGAGGCCGCCGCACGGCTGAGCGCCGCGCCGCAGGCCGCCCGCGGCTTCCTCGGCCTCGACCCGGTCACCCAGAACGGCCCGCTGCTCGCCCGCGAGCTGGCCCGTACCGGAGCGCAGGTGCTCCAGGCCGGGGACGTGCTGCTGGGATACGTGCCCAACCCCGCGCAGCCGCGCCAGGGTTGGGTCGCGACCACGTCCGCCGACCCGGAGCCGCTGGCCGCCCTGCTCGCCTTCCTGCGCACCTACCGCCGGTGCACGTCGTATGTCGCCGAGGTCCCCGACGGCTCACCGGCCGTGCCCGCGCTCGAAGCCTGCGGCTTCACCGGCGCCGGCCGGCTGCCCGGCCATGTCTTCCACACCGGCGGCTACCACGACGTGCTGGTCTACTGCGCCACCGAGGAGGGCTGACCCATGCCGTTCGTGACCGTCCGGCATTTCACCGAGGACGACATCCCCACGCGTACCGCCCTGTTGCGCGAGTCGCGCTTCCAGGCGAATCTCACCGACTTCGCGGTCGTCAGCGACGACGACGCGCTCACCGCCAACCAGCGCCGCACCCTCACGCGTGAGCACGACGTCAAGCGGATGTTCACCATGTGCGACTCCCGCGGCGCGACCGTCGGCTTCGCCTGGATCACCTCGATCGACTGGCCCGGCCAGACCTGTGAGCTGTCCTTCGGCGTGCTGCCGGAGTGCCGGGGCCCGTACGGCGCGACCGCCGTGACCGCCGCGCACGCGTACATCCGCGCGGAGTTGAACATGCGGGTGGTCGTCAACCAGGTCCTGGAGCACAACACGATGCTGGTGTCGTCCGGTGAACTCACCGAGCAGCGGCGGGTGCGCTGCGCGTACGACTCCTACACCGTCGGCGAGTGGCGCACCGCCTGCTACTGGACCGAGAGCGAGCAGGACGTGCACCGCCGGCGCGAGCAGGTCGCCGACCGGCGCCGTGCGATCGCCGCCCGTATCCGCTCCACGTCGTCCCAGCCGTCATGAGCGCCCGCGCCGCGGAAGGCGGCTATCTGCACCACGCGACGATCGTGGGCGACACCGTGGTCTTCGTGTGCGAGGACGACCTGTGGACGGTGTCCGCCGAGGGCGGCACCGCGCGGCGGCTCACCGCGGGCACGACCGCGTGCGCGGGCCCCCGGCTCTCGCCCGACGGCCGCCAGGTCGCCTTCACCGGCTCCCCCGACGGCCTCACCGAGGTCTGCCTGACCTCGGTCTCCGGCGGCCCCGTCCGCCGGCTGACCCACCAGGCGGGCCGGTGCACGGTCACCGGCTGGCACCCGCTGACCGGCGAGATCCTGTACGCGAGCACCGCGGGCCAGCCCGAGGGCTTCGGCTTCCGGCTGTTCGCCGTGCACCCCGACGGCGGCCCGCCGCGGCTGGTCGAGGCGGGCCCCGCCGCGTCCGTGTCGTACGGGCCCGGCGGCGGTTCGGTGATCGGCCGGAGCATCGCCGACCCGGCGCGCCGCAAGCGCTACCGCGGCGGCGCGGCCGGTGAACTCTGGGTGGACGACGACGGATCCGGCGCGTACCGGCGGCTCGCGCTGCCCGCGGGCAATCCGGCGGACCCCTGCTGGGTCGGCAACCGGATCTACTTCATCAGCGACCACGAGGGCACCGGCAACGTCTACTCCTGCCACTCCGACGGCACGGGTCTGACCCGGCACACCGACCACGACGAGTACTACGCGCGCGGTCTGTCCAGCGACGGCCGCCGGCTGGTCTACCACAGCGGCGCGGTCCTGCACGTGCTGGACCCGGCGCGCGGCGGCACCCGGCGGCTGCGGGTGGAGCTGGGCCCCTCGGGCGTCCAGCACCAGCGCCGTATCGTGTCGGCCACCGGTTTCCTGGACGGCGCGCGGATCGGCCCCGACGGGCAGACCCTCGCGGTCACCGCCCGCGGCAAGGCGTTCACGCTCGCGCCCTGGTCGGGTCCGGTACGGCGGCACGGGCGCCCGGACGGTGTCCGCTACCGGCTGCTGAACTGGCTCGCCGACGGCGAGCGGCTGGTCGCGGTCGCGGGCGACTCGGGGCCCGGTGAGCGGCTGGTGCTGCTGCCCGCGGAGGGCGGCGCGGAACTGCTCGGCGTGCCGCTGGCCGACCTGGGCTATGTCACCGCGCTGGCCGCCTCGCCCGCCACCGGGCAGGTCGCCTTCGCCACCAACCGGCAGGAGCTGTGGAGCGTCGACACCGACCGGCCGAAGCTGGAGCCGCGGCTGCTCGACACCAGTGCCCATGAGCGGATCGAGGATCTGGCCTGGTCGCCCGACGGCCGCTGGCTCGCCTACACCTATCCGGACACGCCCAGGAGCACGGCCATCAAGGTCGCCGAGGTGGACACCGGACGCACCTCGCGGATCACCCGACCGGTGCTGCGGGACGCGCTGCCGTCCTTCGACCCGGCGGGCCGCTATCTGTACTTCGTCGGACAGCGCGACCTGACGCCCGAGCACGACCAGGTCCAGTTCGAGATCGGCTTCCCCTTCGGCGCCCGGCCGTACGCGGTGCCGCTGACCGCCGACCGGCAGCCGCCGTTCGCTCCGCCGCAGCAGTCGGCGGGCGGCGCGTACTCCCCCGACGGGTACGACGAGGGCGATCCGGAAGGGCCGGTCGCCATCGACTTCACCGGTATCGAACGGCGCCTGGTCCCGCTGCCGGTCCCCGAGGGCCGGTACGCGGCGGTGCTGGGTCTGCCCGACTGCGTGCTGCTGCTGTCGGTACCGCTCAGCGCGCCCGAGCCGGACGACCCGCAGCAGCAACAGGAGGGCAGCGTCACCCTGGTGGACCTGGCGACCGGCGACGTGACCGAGGACTATCTCGGGCCGGTCGACGAGATCAGCACCGACCGCACCGGCACGGCGCTGCTCTACCGGCACAACCACCGGCTGCGCGTGGTGCCCGCGGGCGCGCCCAAGGAGGCCGTGGAGGACTTCGACTCGCCCATCGCCCCGCCGGGGCGGCCCACCGGCTGGGTCGACCTGGACCGGGTCAAGATCCCGTTCGTCCCTGCCGCGGAGTGGCGGCAGATGTTCCGGGAGGCGTGGCGGCTCCAGCGCGAGAGCTTCTGGAACGCCGACATGTCGGGGATCGACTGGGACGCGGTGCACCGGTGCTATCTGCCGCTGCTCGACCGGGTCGCGACCCGCGCCGAACTCTCGGACCTGGTCTGGGAGTTGCACGGCGAGCTGGCGACCTCGCACGCGTACGAGCGCGGCGGCGACTACGGCGCGCCGAGCGGTGAGGCGCAGGGTTTCCTCGGTGTGGACTGGGAGCCCGCGCCGCAGGCCGAGGGCCGGTGGCGGATCGCGCACGTGCTGCGCGGCGACCCGTGGAACCCCGACGCCACCTCGCCCTGCGACCGGCCGGGCGTCGACATCCGGCCGGGCGACGAGATCGCCGCGGTCGACGGGCACCTCGTGGGGCCCGGCGGCCCGGCGGAACTGCTCACCGGTCTCGCGGGCCGCGAGGTCGAACTGACCGTGCTGCGCGGCGGCGCCGTCCCGCGCCGGGTGGTGGTCCGCGCGGCCCGCAGCGAGGCGCGCGCCCGCTACCTGGACTGGGTGGCCCGCAACAGCGCGTACGTGGACACCGTCTCCGACGGCAGGCTCGCGTATCTGCACGTGCCGGACATGTTCAGGACCGGATACGCGGACTTCGTACGGCAGTTCCTCGGCGGTCTGGACCGGGAGGGGCTGGTGGTCGACGTGCGGTTCAACGGCGGCGGCCATGTCTCTCCGCTGCTCCTCGACCGGCTCGCGCGCAGCCGCACGGGTACCGAGCACGGCCGGTGGAGCGGCGCGGTGCCGTATCCGCTGGAGTCGCCGCGCGGTCCGATGGCGGCGCTGATCAACGAACAGACCGGCTCCGACGGCGAGATCTTCGGCCATATGTTCCGCGAGCGCGGCCTGGGCACGCTGGTGGGCACGCGGACGTGGGGCGGCACGATCGCCACCTGGCCGCGGCACGGGCTGGTCGACGGCACGGTGACCACCCAGCCCGAATTCTGCTACTACTTCCGCGGGGTCGGGGCGGGGCTGGAGAACCGCGGGGTCGAGCCGGACATCACGGTCGCCGTGGTCCCGGCGGGGCCGCAGCCCGGCCTGGACGCGCAGTTGGCGACGGCGGTGACGCATCTGCTGACGGTGCTGCCGGCACCGGCGTCGACGGACGGGTCCGGCATGGACCTCGCACCGGCCGACGCCGGGGCGGTCGACGCCGGGGCGGTCGACGCCGGGGCCGTCGGCGCCGCGACGGGACGGAGCGGCGGATGAGCGGGCCGGAGGCGGCGGGGCGGGCCGCGGCCGGACCGCTCGTCCCCACGCCTCTGGCGGCGAGCCCCTTGGAGACCGGGCCGGTCGCGGCCGGAAGGGCCCTCGCTGCGCCCGTCGCCGGGACCTGCGAGGTGTGGCTGGTGCCGGTGCGGCGGCGCGCGGCGTGGGCCGGTCTGCTCGGCGCCGAGGAGCGGGAGCGGTGGCAGGTGCTCGGCGAGGGCGCGGCGGCCGATACGCTGCTGACCTCGCGGGCGGCCCAACGGCTCGTCGTAGGAAGCTACTTGGGCGTGCCACCGGCCGAGGTGGCCGTCGAGCGGGGTTGCGGGCTGTGCGGCGCGCCCCGGCACGGCCGCCCCCGAGTGACGGACGCCGCCTTCGACTTCTCCGTCTCGCACACCCGCGAGTGGCTGCTGATCGCGGTCGTCGGCAGCGGCCTGATCGGCGCGGATCTCGACCAACTCGACGCGGACCGTGACGCGGACGGCCTCGCGGCGCTCACCCTGACCCCCGCCGAGCGCGCCGCGTACGACCAACTCCCGCCCGGCGCGCGCCCGGAGGCGTTCCTCGACGCCTGGGTGCGCAAGGAGGCGGCGATGAAGCTGACCGGCCACGGCCTGTCGGCTCCTCCCGCGGCGATCGACGTCAGCACTGCGCTGGCCACGGCGCCGACCGTGCGGGACTGGCCCCGCGCCCCGCTCCACCTCACCCCCCTCGCGGCCCCGCCCGCCCATCGCGCGGCCCTGGCCACAACGGTTCCGGTGACCCACGTCCGGCGGCGCACGCTCCCGGAGTGACGGCGGCCACGCACGGCGGCCACGGACGGCGGCCACGCCGAACGGCCGCACCCGACCGCGTACCGATGCGTTTCGGACGGCGCCGGGCGGCGGTCGGCGCGACGCGCGCGGGTGCGCGACGGCACGGCGCGGCGTCGCCGGTCGGGGCCGCCGCGCCGACCTCAAGCGGGCGCCCCGTTCGGGGCGTGACGTCCCGTCACCGAAGGCGTGACCACCGGGTCGCATCGGCGTGAAACGGCCCGAATCCGCCCTACCGGCGAGTGCGGAGAGCGAACTAGCCTCGACACCAAGTTAGTTGCCTACGGCACTTAGTGCTACAGGCACTGACCTCTGCTGCCCCTGGCACCGCTCTGGCACCTTCCGCACCGGCAAGACAGGAGTGTCCCGTCATGGCCACCGCCGCGCACCCGCCCGTTGCCGTCACCGCCCCCGCCGCCCGAGGGACGTGCCCCTTCGCCCCACCGCCCGCCTACGAACAGGCCCGAGGCGAGGAGGGGTTGAGCCGCGTCCGGCTGTGGGACGGCACGTCGTGCTGGATGGTGACCCGGCACGCGGACATCCGCTCCGTGCTGCGGGACCGGAGCTTCAGCTCGGACGCGAGGCGGCCCGGCTTCCCGTTCCTCTCGGCCGGCCTGCGGACGCTCGCCACCGACCGGCCGACCTTCATCCGGATGGACGACCCGGACCACGCCCGGCTGCGCCGCATGCTCACCGCCGACTTCATGATCCGCAAGGTCGCCGAGATGC
Source organism: Streptomyces sp. NPDC025721 (assembly GCF_055558595.1). NCBI lineage: Bacteria > Bacillati > Actinomycetota > Actinomycetes > Kitasatosporales > Streptomycetaceae > Streptomyces > Streptomyces sp. NPDC025721. The sequence continues at coordinate 339,021 of NZ_JBVHMF010000004.1, forward strand.
GACCGGCCGTACGCCAGGTCACCGACGACCTGCTGGACCGGATGGCCGCCCGCGCCGACCGCACCGCGGACCTGGTCGCCGACTTCGCGCTGCCGCTGCCCTCCATGGTCATCTGCCTGCTGCTGGGCGTCCCCTACGCCGACCACGCCTTCTTCCAGCAGTGCAGCAGCACGATGCTGCGCACCGACGCGCCGCCGCGGGAGGTCGCCGCGGCGCAGGACGAACTGGGCGCCTATCTCGCCGGGTTGGCGCGCGCCAAGCGGGCCGCGCCGGACGACAGCATCATCAGCCGCCTCGCCGAGCAGGACGTCCTGGACGACGACGAGATCGCGTCGATGGGCCGGCTGCTGCTGGTGGCCGGGCACGAGACCACCGCCAACATGACCTCCCTGTCGGTCCTCGCCCTGCTGCGCGAGCCCGCCCAGGCCGCGCGGCTGCACGAGGCGGCCCGGCTCGACGAGGACGGCGACGGCTCCGCCCTCGACACCGCCGTCGAGGAGCTGCTGCGCTACATGACGGTGGTCCACAACGGGATCGGCCGGGTCGCCGTCGAGGACGTGGAGGTCAGCGGCACGCGGATACGGGCGGGCGAGGGCGTCCTGTGCATGATCGGCGCCGCCAACCGGGACGAGGACGCCTTCCCCGAGGGCGGCCTGCTCGACCTCGGCCGCCCCGGCGCCCGCCGCCACCTTGCGTTCGGCTTCGGCGTCCACCAGTGCCTCGGCCAGCCGCTCGCCCGCCTCGAACTGCGCGTCGCGCTGCCCGCCGTACTCCAGAGGTTCCCCGGCCTGCGCCTGGCCGTCCCCTTCGAAGAGCTGCGCTTCCGCCACGAGATGGCCGTCTACGGGCTGCACGCGCTCCCGCTCGCCTGGTGAACCCCGCCGCTCCGCAACGAAAGGAACGCCTCATGCGTGTCCACGTCGACACCGACAAGTGCTGCGGCTCCGGCATGTGCGTCCTGACCGCGCCGGGCGTCTTCGACCAGCGCGACGAGGACGGCATCGTGCGGCTGCTGGCCGACGAGCCGCCCGAGGCGACGTGGGACGACGTCCGCGAGGCCGAAGTGGGCTGCCCGGCGCAGGCGATCGAGACGGTCGAGCCGTAGACCGCAGCCGCAGCCGCAGCCGTATGACGTACAGCCGTACAGCCGCGGTGATCCGGGGGCGCTCCGCAGAGAGCGCCCCCGGATCACCGGCCGCCCGGCAGTTCCCGCCGCCGGTCGCAGAAGGGGCACAGCCGGTGCGGCGCGACGCGCAGGTCCATCGCGATGTCCTGTCCCGGTCCGCCGCGCCTCGCACGCTGCCCGGCTCAGGCGATGTAGCGGGCGAGTGAGGTGACGACCGCGGCCGGGCGCCGTGACCCTTCGATCTCGATGGTGCTCTCCAGCCTCACCTGGACGGCCGCGTCCAGGCGTGCGGCCTCCGCGAGCCGCGCCGTGGCGCGGATCCGGGAGCCTTCGAGCACGGGCGTGACGAACCGGACGCGGTCCAGGCCGTAGTTGACCGCGAAGGAGACGTTGTCGACGCGGTAGAGCCGGGTGGTGAGTTCGGCGAGCAGCGACAGGGTCAGGTAGCCGTGGGCGACCGTCCGCCCGAAGGGGCCGGAGGCCGCGCGGTCCGGGTCGACGTGGATCCACTGGTGGTCCCCGGTCACGTCGGCGAAGGCGTCGATGCGCTCCTGGTCGACCGCGATCCAGTCGCTGGCCCCCAGATCCTCGCCTCCGGAGTCGGCCAGATCCGTCAGGCCGTCGAAGATCCGCACGTGCCTCGTCCCTTCTGGTTGTCGTCCCGGCCGCTCCCCCGGCGCCGGTGCCGGGAGTCGTCGCCGGGCTGCCGCCGCGTGATCGCCCGGGAGTCGAACCGCCACCGGCCGTCCACGCGGCGGAACCGGTCGGCGTAGGTGTTGCGGGTGACGAGCAGGGCCCGCTCACCGGGGAACCGCTGGGTGACCTCGATGCCGCAGGTCCCGTACGCCTCGTCCCGCGAACCGCCGGGTGCCAGGCTGATGTCGTGCACGCGGTGCCGGGTGTGCGTGGCGCCGTCGTAGGTGAGGACGTTCTCCCGCATCCAGTCCTCGACGTCGGCGCCGGGCATTCCCAGCCAGGTGCCGTCGCGGAAGAGGCGGGCGAAGCGCGCGAAGTCACCGGTGTCCACGCTGTCGCAGTACGCGGTGAGCAGGGCGGTGATCCGCCGGACGTCCTGGGCGTCGAGCGCCGGGCCCCGGGGTGTGGGGCCCGGCGCGTCGACCGGGTCGCGCCGGGTCACGAGGGCTGCTTCGCCAGTTCCTTGGGCTTGCCGCCGACGAACTGGAAGGCCACGAGCGACTTGCTGAATCCGTCGCGTCCGTCACCGAAGTTGATCAGCGAGCCGTCCTTGCCCGCGGCGCCCGCGAAGGGCGTGATCGCGTCGATCGCCTTGGCGAGCTTGTCCCCGTCGGTGTCGCCGTCGGTGGCGTCGAGCCCCTTCTTCAGGACGGTGAAGGCGTCCCAGGTGGCGCCCGCCTGCTCCGCCAGGCCCAGCGCGAGCGCGTCCGCGCTGCCGCCGTACTCGGTGGCGTACGCCTTGACGAAGTCCTGGTACTCCGGCTTGGACGGCTGCTGGTTGGCCAGCGTGTAGATCGCCGGGAGCTTGGTGTACGCGTCGCCGCCGATCTTCAGGGCGTCCGGCGCGATGAGCGAGCCGAAGCCGACGACGGGCACGTTGACCCCGGCCTCCGCCATCGTCTTGAGCATGAGTCCCGCGTCGGCCGCCGCGGAGCCGATGTGGACGACGGCGTCCGGGTGCTCGCCCTTCAGCTTGGTCACGGCCGAGGTCAGGTCGGTCGCGCCCAGCGTGTAGTGCACGGTGTCGCCCGGGTCCATGCCCGCCTGCTTCGCCTGGTCGACGATCGGCTTCCACAGCGTCGATCCGGTCGGGCCGTCGTCCGCGGTCACCACCGGGTGCTTGTAGCCGAGCGACTTGAGCAGGTCGATCATCTGGACCGGGTAGTCGCTCTGGTCGACGGTGGTGCGGAAGGTGTACTTCGCGCCGTCCATCAGGGCGGGTGAGATCGTCGAGGAGTTGATGAAGACGATCTTGCGCGGCTCGACGATCTTGCGGATCGCCAGTCCCTCGATGCTGGTGTAGCCGCCCATCATGACCCCGGCCTTGTCGACCGTGATGGCCCGCTGGGCGACCTTGGCCGACTCGTCGGCGGTGAGCTTGTCGTCGTAGACCTTGAGGGAGAGTTTCCGGCCGCCCGCGCCGCCGTCCGCGTTGATCGTCTTCACGGCCAGTTTGGCCGTGTTGACCATCTGCTCGGCCACTGCCGCGTTGCCGCTGGTGAGCGGGGCGGCGAAGCCGATGACCAGGGTCTTGCCGCCGCCACCGCCGGAGGTGCTGCCCCCGCCGTTGGAGCCGCAGGCGGCGAGCGACATCGTGGCGGCGAGCGCCAGGACGCCGACGCCGAAGAGGGATCTGTGCACAACAGGCTCCTTAACGAAGTGAAATGATGGATCGCCGGCGACGGCGCGTACGCGCGTCACGGGGAGGGTGGGCGGGCTCAGCCGCGAGCGGGCTCAGCCGGAGGTGCTCTCGGTCGGGGGCGGCCTCGGCCGGACCCGGCCTCGGTCGCGTGGCGCGGTCTCAGCCGGAGGTGGCCTCGGTCGCGTGGCGCGGTCTCAGCCGGAGGTGGCCTCGGGCCGCCACTGGGGCAGGCCGATCCCGTCGGCGATCCGCAACTGATACGCCTGGACGCGCTGGCCGACGCGGACCTCGTCCACGGGGCAGTCGGTGATGTTCCCCATCATGCGCGGCCCCTCGTCGAGGTCGACCAGCGCGATCACGTACGGCGCGTCCTCGTCGAATCCGGGCATGCCCGCCTGCCGGACGACGGTGTAGGTGTAGACGGTGCCCCGCCCGCTCGCCGCCTCCCACTCGGGCGTCGCCGCACAGACGCGGCAGATCAGCCGCGGGTAGTGCTGCGTGGCGTGGCAGGACGGGCAGCGCTGGATCAGCAGCGTGCCTTCCTGGGCGGCGCGGAAGTAGGTGGCGCTGACCGGGTCGAGTTCGGGGACCGGCTTCGCCCAGGTGTCGGCCACGTCGATGACGTCGAGGGTCCCCTGTGGGCCGCGGATGTTCTCGGTTGCCATCTGCCTCATCTGCCTTTCCCGAGGATGGTGACGCCGATCGTGGAGAACCAGCCGCCGGAGCCGGCCGCGAGCGCCACCTCGCAGTCCGGCACCTGCACCTCACCGGCCTGGCCGCGCAGTTGTCTGACCGCCTCGATCAGCAGGAAGATCCCGCGCAGTCCCGGATGGCAGGCGGACAGGCCGCCGCCGTCGGTGTTGACGGGCAGCTTCCCGCCGAGCCGGAGGTTGCCCTCCTCGGCGAAGGGGCCGCCCTCGCCCGGCTCGCAGAAGCCCAGGCTCTCCAGCAGCAGGATGACCGTGATGGTGAAGCTGTCGTAGAGCATGGCCATGTCCACGTCGGCCGGGGTCAGTCCGGCGCGCGCGAAGGCGTCGGGGCCGGAGCGGGCTCCCGCCGTGGTGGTCACGTCCGGCGCCTGCGAGATGTTCCAGTGGTTCTGGCGGGCGGCCGTGCCCAGGATCGAGACGTACGGCTGCCTGAGGTCGCGGGCGCGCTCCTCGGTGGTGACGATGACGGCGCCGCCGCCGTCGGTGATCGCGCAGCAGTCGAACAGGTGCAGCGGGTCGGCGATCATCCGGGAGCCGAGGACGTCGTCCACGGTCAGCGGCTTGCGGTATATGGCCTGCGGATTGTGGGCCGCGTGTTCACGGACCGCGACGGCGACGCTGGCGAGCTGTTCCGGCGTGGTGCCGTACTCGTACATGTGGCGCCGCGCGGCCATCGCGTACGCGGCGACCGTCGTCTTGCCGTACGGCTCCTCGTACGCCGCGCCGCCGACGGGCCTGCGGCCGTACGCCGTGCCGAGGCTCCGGCCCATCCGGGTCAGCAGGTCGCTGCCGTAGGTGAGGAGGATCGTGTCCGCCATGCCGGACCGGATCGCGGCCTCGGCGTGCTGGATCTGGAACTCGTAGGCCGATCCTCCGGTGTACGTGCCCTCGATCCACCGCGGGTCGAGGCCCAGGTACTCCGCGGTCTCGGGGAGGTCGACGCCGGGGACGCCGGGGATCCATGCCTCGGCGCAGCCGAAGCCGTCGATGTCGTCCTTGCGCAGGCCGGAGTCGGCCAGCGCGCGTTGCATCGCCTGGGCCTGGTGGCCGAGCGCGTCGAGATGGGGCGCCTTGGGACCGTCGGACAGTCCGACGGCGGCGATGACCGGGGTGCGGTCGGGGCGGGTCACGGCTCAACTCCTCCTGTTCGTCGTGGGGTTCGTGTGGCGCAGTTCGTGTTTCTGGATCTTGCCCGAGGCGGTTCTCGGCAGCTCGGGGAGCACCTGCCACGAGGTGGGGATCTTCTGCTTGGCGAGCTTGGCCCGGTCCAGGTACGCCGTCATCTCGGCGTCGCCCGGCCACTTCTCGCCCGCGGCGAGGGTGACGAAGGCGCCGACGACCTCGCCGAGCCGCGGGTCGGGCAGTCCGACCACGGCCGCCATGTCGACGGCCGGGTGCCGCTGGATGAGTTCCTCGATGTCGCGGGCGGAGAACTTCTCGCCCGCGCGGTTGATGATGTCCTTGGTACGGCCGGTGATGCGGACCAGACCGCGCGCGTCGACCCGGCCGAGGTCGCCGGTGTAGAACCAGCCCTCCTCGTCGAGCTGTTCGCGGGTGAGGGCCGGGTCGGTGTAGCCGATGAGGGCCTGCGGACCCCTGATCCGCAGTTCGCCCTCCGCGCCGGGCGGGAGCGGCCGGCGCTCGGCGTCGACGGCCTGGATCTCGCTGCCGGGGACGACGGCGCCGTCGTACTCGGCCCTGATGTCGAGCGGTTCGGTGGGGGCGACCCAGGAGACTCCCCCGCCGGTCTCCGTCATGCCGTAGCCGCGCAGCGCGGTGATCCCGACCTCGCCCGCCTCCCGGATCAGGTCGGGTACGGTCGCCGCGCCGCCGGACATGAACACCGAGATCGGGTGGCCGGCGCCGATGCCCTCGCGGTGGGCCGCGACCAGGTCGTGGAGGAACACCGAGGCGGCGGTGGTGAAGGTGCACCGTTCGCGTTCGATGATCCGGGCCGCCTCCGCGCCGTTCCAGACCGGCATCACGACGATCTTGGCGCCCATGGACGCGGGCCAGACGACCCCGGCGTTGAAACCGGCCAGGTGGGACAGGGGCGAGGCGCAGAAGAAGACGTCCTTGGCGCTCAGCGACATGGTGTGCCGGATGCTGCGCGCGTTGGACACGAATCCCTGGCCCGTCAGCTCGACGCCCTTGGGCGCGGAGGTCGTCCCCGAGGTGTAGAGCATCAGGCAGCACCGGTCGGGTTCGAGCGGGTCGGGGAGCGAGACGGCGGGCCGCCGGTCGTCCCGGCCGGGGAAGGCGCGCCAGCCGGGCCGCGGCTCCTCCAGGTCCACGCAGAAGCGGGCGACCGGCCCCCAGGTGGCGCCCTCCAGGATGCCGTCCAGCTCCTCGGCGGGGCGCCTGCCGCGGTTCTCCGCGATCGAGATCACCGCGCGCGGCTTGCAGTCGTTGACGATGTGCGCCATCTCGTGCTCGCGGTAGATCGGCACGACCGGGACGTTGACCGCGCCGATCCGGAAGGCGGCGACCTGGCCCAGCAGCGCCTCCGCCAGATTCGGCAGCTGGATCATGACGCGGTCGCCGCGAACGACTCCCGCCTCGACCAAGTGCGCGGCGAGCACATCGGCCCACGCGGCGAATTCGCCGTACGTCAGCCGAAGGTCGCCGATCACCAGGAATTCGCGGTCCGGGGTGCGCTCGGCGACGTCGAACACCCACCATCCGAGACGCTCGGAGGTCCAGTATCCGTGCTCGCGGTAGTACGCCTCGCGGTCGGTCCTCGTCGTCGGCGCGGGAGCAGCGGCCATGCTCTTTCCTCTCGTCGCGAACTGTGCGGACGGCGAAGCGGAGGCCGTTCACGGGAAGTGGTTAGCCATGTGTAACATCGTCTTAAACCGAGCGCAATGGATCGCGTCAATCTCTTTACCTGGCTAAGCAAATGTGTTTCAGTGCCTCCTGATCACGCTGTTCACGCTGATCACCCGGGGGCACATCTCGCGGACCGAGCCGCACGAGCACGGAGGAGAAGGGCGAGAAATGGACGAGCTGAAGGGGAAGGTCGCCGTCGTCACGGGGGCCGGCCAGGGCATCGGGCGCGCCGAGGCGCGGGCGCTCGCACGGGCGGGCGCGCATGTGGTGGTCAACGACGTGGGCCGTACGCCGGAGGGCCGGCCGGCCGCCGACGAGGCCGTCGAGGAGATCCGCGCGGCCGGGGGCAGCGCCGAGGCCAACGGGGACGACATCTCCACCTGGGACGGCGCGGAGCGGCTGATCGCCCAGGCGGCCGGCGTCCGGGGAAAGCTCGACTTCCTCGTCTGCAACGCGGGCATCATCCGGGACCGCACCATCGTCAACATCTCCGAGGCCGAGTGGGACGCGGTGATGGCCGTCCACCTCAAGGGCCACGCCGGTCCCCTGCACTTCGCCGCCGCCCACTGGAAGGCGCTGCACCAGGCGTCCGGCGAGCCGGTCGACGCCGCCGTGGTGACCACGTCCTCGGAGGCCGGGCTCTACGGCAATTTCGGGCAGGTCAACTACTCGGCCGCCAAGGCGGGCATCGTCGCCCTCACCCAGGTCGCGGCGCGCGAGCTGGCACGCTACGGCGTACGCGCCAACTCCATCTGCCCGCGCGCCCGGACCGGCATGACCGAAGGCGTCGTCGAGGGCATGGCGCCCGCCGAGGGCGCGGCCGACGAGTGGGACCCCGAGAGCGTCGCCGCACTCACGGCCTTCCTCGGCTGCGCGCACTCGCGGGGGATCACCGGCCAGGTCTTCGTCGTCCACGGCCCGACGGTGTCCCGCATGCGGGAGTGGACGCCCGCGGACGAGATCACCGGGAGCACGGCGCTGCGGCTGGACGACATCATCGCCCAGCGGGACCGTCTCGGCTCGGTCCGGGACACGACCGTCGTGGACTTCGCCGAGGCGTCCGCGCGATCGGGCCGCGTGGCCGCGATCTGACGGTACGTCAGCCGCGTACGACGGTGGCCGGGCCCTCGGGGCCCGGCCACCTTTTCGCTGTCCGCGTCGTCAGTCCTCCACGATGATCGCCGCCGCCGGGCACCCGGCCGCCGCCGCGTCCGCCGCGGCGCGGTCGGCGGCGCCGATCCGCTCCCGCAGCACGGCCACGGCCCCGTCGTCGTCCAGGCCGAAGACCGAGGGCGCCACCAGGACGCAGTTCCCCGCGCCCACGCAGGCGTCCGCGTCCGCGCTGACGGTGGCGGTAGTTGTGGAAGTGGCCGGGGCGGCCTCTTCGGCCGGGGCCACCACGGCGTTGAGCGGGCTGAACGAGCGCGGCATGTAGCCGCGGTAGCGCGCCGGTTCCGCGTCGCGGTCCCAGCGCAGCGTCCCGTAGCGGTCGAGCAACTGCGAGATCACCTCGACCTCCTCGCCGCGCGAGAGCGCCGCGCCGACGCAGTAGCGCGGGCCGACGTTGAACGCGACGTGCGTCTTGAGATTGCCGCGGTCCAGGTCGACGGTCTCGGGGTGGTGGAACTGCCGGGGGTCCCGGTTCGCGGCCCCGTTGACCGGGTGCACCCGGTCGCCCTTGGCGATCAGCCGTCCCGCCACCTCCACGTCACGGGTCGCCACGCGCACCCGGAACTGCACGGGCGCCAGGTAGCGCAGCACCTCCTCGCCGAAGGCCACGATCTGGCGCTCGTCCCCGCGGATGCGGTCCTGCAACTCGGGGTGGTTCAGCAGCGTGTGGATGGCGTTCTTCAGGAAGTGCGCGGTGGTGTCGGTACCGGCGAAGAACAGCACCCGCGCCTGCGCCAGGATCTCCTCCTCGCCCCACTGCTCCAGCACGCCCTGCCCCTGCTCCCACAGCACCGAGATCAGGTCGTCGCGCGGCTCGTCCCGGCGCGCCCTGATGACCGGGAGCAGCACCTCGTTGAGGGCGGAGGCCGCGGCGGCCGCCTCCGCGTACGCCTCCTCGTCCTCGCCGAAGGTCTCGGTCCAGCGGAACATCGTGGAGTTCCAGCGACGGCACTTGGCCATCAACTCCTCGTCGCGCCAGTCGAGTCCGAGCAGCGCGGCGATGACGTCGCTGGGCACCACCGAGGCGAACTCGGCGGCGAGGTCGACATGGGTGCGCCCCTCGATCGCGTCGAGCCGGGCGCTCACCAGCTCCGCGATGAAGGCGGTGCGGTACTTGCGGACCGTCGTCGGCGTGAAGTGCTGGAGGAGGAAGTTGTGGACGCGGTGGTGCTGCTCGCCCTGGAGGAGCAGCACTCCCTTGGGTCCCCCGTAGACGTCCGCCGCGCCCTTGAGTTCGAAGTACGGGTGGGCGAAGAGATCCTCGTTGAGCTGGATGTACCGGCACTCCTCGTAGCCGACGACGATCCAGGCGTTCATGCCCTCGTCCCAGTGGACGGGACCGCGGGCGAGTCGGTCGGCGAAGAAGGGATACGGGTCTTGGTCGCGTGCTTCCTTCAGGCTCTCCATGGCGGGTTGGGCCTCCGAGGTGGATGGGGTCAGGCGCCCCCCGACGACGCCGGGCGGTGGGACACCAGAGCGGTGTCGACACCGGTGGGTCCGAGGTCGGCCGAGCCGCCGGGGTGGCCCAGCGGCTCGTCGCGCCCCGGAAGGGGTTCGAGGAAGAAGCGGGCGTTGTCCTCCACGAAGTCGGCCTGGCCCTCGGGTACTTCGTCGCGGTACTTGATGGCCGTGACGGGACAGACCGGCTCGCAGGCACCGCAGTCCACGCACTCGTCGGGGTGGATGTACGCCTTGCGCGAGCCCTCGTAGATGCAGTCGACCGGGCAGACCTCGACGCAGCTCCGGTCGAGCACGTCGATGCAGGCGCCGTGGATGACGTAGGCCATGGGAATGCCGACTTCCTGGTTGAGAGGGACAGTGGTGAACGCCCGCCGGTTCGGGCGGTGATGAACGGCTCCCGGTGGGGGCGGTGTTGGACGCCCGCCGGTTCAGGCGGTGATGAACCTCCGGTGGGGCGGGGTTCGGGCGGTGGCGAACGGCTCCCGGTGCGCCCGGGGTTCGGGCGGTCGTGGGCGCCCGCGCGTCAGGCCGCGCCCCGGTCCGGCCGGTCGGCGTCCGCGGCGGCGACGTGCCGCAGGGTCTCCCAGTCGGGGATCTTGGTACGCGCCCGGCCGAGGTTCCGGCCGCGGCTCTCCTCCTCCGCGTCGATCGACAGCCAGCCGTCGTACGTGACGGGCCTGACGCCGCGCTCGGCGAGCACCCGGTCGACCTCGTCGGGCCCGGCGCCGCGGGGCGGCCGGGCCGCCAGGTCCGCGACGACACCGGCCACCGTGTCGGCGGCGCAGGCCCGGTTCGTGCCGACGACCCCGGACGGCCCGCGTTTGGCCCACCCGGCGACGTAGTGACCGTCGAGCGCCCGGCCGTCGGGGCCCAGCACCCGGCCGGCGTCGTGCGGGACGCGGCCCAGGTCCTCGTCGAACGGCAGGGCGCCGACCGGTGTGCTGTGGTAGCCGACCGACCGGACGACCATGCCGGCCGTGAGATCGGTGACCTCGCCGGTCGCCACGACCGCGCCGTCGGCCTCCCGCGTCCTTTCCAGGCGCACGGCGGTGACGGCGCCGCCGTCGCCCAACAGCTCCACGGGGCGGGACCAGAAGTGGAAGCGCAGGGTGCGCCGGACGGCGGGCACCTCACGGGAGGCGAGGTCGGCGAAGACCTTGAGGTTGGCCGCGGTCAGCGGGTCCTGCGACCCGGCGGGCAGCAGCCCGGCGTCCAACTCGGTCGCGACATCGTGGAGTTCGAGCAGTTCACGCAGTTCCTTCGCGGTGAACTTCGCGTGCTCCGGTCCGCGGCGGCAGACGAGGTGGACGTCGCGGACACGGCTGCGCGCGAGCCGGTCCAGGACGTGCGGCGGCATGTCGGTCCGCGCCAGGTCCGCCGCCGACTTCACCAGCAGGCGCGCCACGTCCAGCGCCACATTGCCCGCGCCGACGACGGCCACCGACTCCGCCTCCAGCGGGAAGGACTCCCCCGCGCGGGCGTGGTCGGGATGGCCGCTGTACCAGGCGACGAAATCGGTGGCCGAGCAGACCCCGGCCAGCTCCTCCCCCGGTACGGCGAGCCTGCGGCCGACGGAGGCGCCGGTCGCGAACACCACCGCGTCGTACAGCTCCGCGAGTTCCCGCGTCGTCACGTCGCGGCCGACGTGGACGTCACCGAGAAAGCGGACCCCGTCGCGTTCGAGCACCTTCCGCAGGGCGACCACGATGGACTTGATCCTCGGGTGGTCGGGCGCGACGCCGTACCGCACCAGGCCGTACGGCGTGGGCAGCCGGTCGTAGACGTCGACCGACACATCGAGCGCGCCGCGCACGAGAGCGTCGGTCGCGTAGACGCCCGCCGGTCCCGAACCGACGACGGCGACACGGTAAGGGTTCATCTGCTCCTCATCCCCACCATTATTTAGCCATGTGTACTTAACCAGGCGAAGCAATACGTGTCAACGGTCACACCACGGGTCGTTTCAGAGGGTTCGCGGCGCGGACGCGACGACCGCGCGCGTGGCGTCCGCCGCCCGCCGCGCCACCTCGGACGTCGGCCGCGACCGCAGCGCGTCGCAGTAGACCTCGACCGAGAACGGCGCCTCGACGCCCGGCCGGTCGAGGGCCGCCACGAACGCGCGCAGGTCGAAGTCGCCCTCGCCGGGCAGGACCCGGTGGTGGACGGCGTCGACCATGCGGTCGGGGTCGACCGGCGGCACCGGGCCGTCGTTGAACTGCACCATGAACACGCGCTCCGGCGGCGCCGTACGCAGCAGCCCCAGGTCCGGGTCACCGCGGAAGAAGTGCCAACTGTCCACGCACAGACCGCCGTTGCCACGGTCCGCCCCGGCCACGACGGCCAGCCCGGACGCCAGGTCGGGGATGCTGCTGTAGGGCACGAATTCCAGCGCCACCCTCAGCCCGTGCGCCGCCGCCCGGTCGCACAACTCCCCGAAGGCGTCCACCACTTCAGGTCCGACCGGCCGGGCGTCGAAGGTGCCGACGGTCTGCGCGAAGGGCACCCCGAAGGTGTCGGCCAGATGGAAGGCGGTCCTCTCCAGCTCCGGGTCGGCGTAGACCAGACCAGGACGGCCGGCGACACCCGCCGGTCGGCCCGGCGCGCCGTGGAAGCCGAACAGCACCTCGACCTCGTTGATCCGCACGTCCCACTCGGCGAGCACCGCGGCGAGGTCGCGGTCCTTCCACCCCCGCGCGAGCAGGTCCCGGTAGTACGGGATCGCGAGCCCGATCCCCTCGTACCCGGCCCGGCGGGCCGCGGCGACACGGTCGGGGAACGACGCGTCGCGCACGGTGCCCCAGGCCAGGACCAGCCGGGGCTCGCGCGCCGCGGGCGGCGCGTTCACCCGGCGGCTCCCGTCAGGTCGGGCAGCACGCGGCGCTCGACCAGCGTCCGCAGCGCGTCGCGGAAGGTCGCCTCGGTGTCGTGGACCCGGGTGTAGCCGGCCTGTTTCACCTTGACCGTGCTGACGAGCGCGGGCGGCGGCATCGTCGTCAGGCCGTAACCGAAGGTGTAGTCGGCGTACTGATGCGACCGGCCGAGGACGTCGAGCAGGGAGAGCGGGCGCAGCCGGTGCTTGGTCACGATGTCCTGCCAGACCCCGGCCAGCCGGGGCAGCTCCTCGGTCAGACTCATCGGACGGGGCGGCGCGCACGGCACGCCCATCGCGTCGGCCAGGGACGGCCAGAGCTCCTGCCAGGAGAACACCTCGCCGTTCGTCAGGTTGAAGTGCTCGCCCCGAGCCGCGGGCGAGGTCGCCGCCCACACCAGGGCGCCCGCGACCAGCCGCGCGTCCACCACCTGGCGGACCGGGTGGACCGTGCCGCCGGGGAAGCCGAACGGGATGCCCGTCGCGGCACTGAGCGCGGCGAAGGCGCCGATCACCGGCGGTGTGCAGTAGGAGACGCCGTACGCCGGTCCCACGACCTGGACCGGCCGCAGAATGGTCCAGTCGAACGCGTGGCGGTCGGCCAGCTCCCTGAGCAGGTCCTCCTGGCGCCAGTAGAAGTTCTCGTGGTCATCGCGCGGCGCCCGCTCCCGCGCCGGGACCGGGATCGGGTGCAGGTGGGCGCCGTACGCCTTCGTCCCCTGCATGACGGTGGCGTGCCGCAGCGCGCCCCCCTCGGCCAGCGGCCCGAGGACGTTGCCGAGCATCGCCTCGTTGGTCGCCATCTGCCGCGGGTCGGACCACCCGGCGACCAGGTCCGGTTTTTCGTACGCCGCCGCGTAGACCAGGTGGGTCGGCCGGGGTGCCAGCGCGGCGACGGCCTCGCGGGTCGCGGACCCGTCCGTGAGGTCCACCGGCACGTGCCGGCACCGTACGGATCCGTCCGCCTCGGGCGGGCGTCGTGAGAAGGTGACCACGTCCCACCCCTCGGCGGCGAAGGCGGTGATCGCCGCGGCCCCTATGAGCCCGCTGGCCCCGGCCACCAGCACTCGTCCAGCACTCATCTCGTCTCCTTGACGATGGGGCCCGTGTCGGCGGTCCTGCGGTCAGAAGGGCGGAAGCAGTTCGACGTCCTGCGGCGCGCTCACGAAGTAGCGCTCGACCAGGCGCCGGGCAAGCTTCCAGGCGCCCGCGCGGCGCTCGTAGACGTCGTGGTAGGTGCAGCTCACCCAACTGATCCTGCCGTCCGGGTGGACGCAGACGGCGATGGCGTCGCTGCGGCCGGTCGCGCGGTCGGGGGTCTCGAAGCGGGCCGTGTGGTTGGTGGTCCAGTGATAGGTCTCCTTCCACACCTTCCCGATGACCTCCTGCGAGCGGCGGATCTCGTCCGTGCCGTGGAAGTCGCCGCGCCCGCCGGGGATCAGGTACTCGGCGTCGTCGTGCCAGATGCTCATGAAGCGGTCGATGTCGCGGCGGTCGGTGCCCTCGCAGTAGCCCGCGACGATGTCGGCGAACTCCGCCCGGCCCTCCAGCTCGTCGATCCGCTGCTCCAGCGACCGGCCCTCGGTGCGTGTCGTCATGTGCTCAGACCTCGGCCTTCGGCGCGGTGCGGAACTTGTCGGGGTAGTCGTCCGGCAGGTCCTCCTCGGCCAGCGGGACGATGTGGTGGTCCAGGACGTAGCGGTCCTCGCCCTTGGCCTTGTCGTTCTCGTCGAACTCCCAGAAGACGACGGTCCTGGCCGACAGCACGTAGAAGGGGCTCGCGGGCGAGGTGTCGTCCACGAAGCCCATCTTGCGGGCGACCGCGGCGGTCAGGATCTGCCGGAAGGTGCCCTCGGTGACGATGTCGTAGTCGCCGACCACCACACGGGTCTTCTTCGACTCGATGACGTACGAGCCGTTGTTCACCATCTCGGTGTAGTTGGCTCGAACCTGCTCGATGCCCTTCGGGCCGGTGTCCCCCTTGACGTTCCCCAGGACGCCGTACTCGTGGTACTGCGGGTCGTCCGAGAGCGTCGGCAGGACCATGTCGAGGTCGGCCAGCACCTCGCCCTTCGAGTGGTGGACAACCGTCTCGAGATGCTTGAGCTGCAGAGGTGTTTTGGCCTTGTGCATGTGCGCCTCGAAGCTGGTGTATGTCAGCTCCGGCCTGAAGTCCTTCATTTTCCCTCCTCAGGGATACGGGATCTCCGTGTGACGGTCGCCACAATTTATCTAACCATGTAAACTAATGGCTGAATCCGACACCCGCAAGGGTGTTCGGCGAATCAGCGCAGATGTACGCAAACCCCCGATGAAACGGGGTTTCTGGACATGGCCCTGACAGATCTACGGCGTGGGCACGTGGCGTCGGGAAGCCCGCCGGGCGCATACTTAGCAGCGCGAAGTTGATGAGGCGAACGCCCAGATTCGGGGTAAGGATGACCACGACCACTAACGGCTCTGTCGACCGCGTCAAGCACGAGCACGCCATCCGGCGCGAGGATCTGACGCGCCTGCGGATGACCCTCGGTCGCCTCGGACGGGTATTGCGGCAGCAGAATGACGACGGTCTGAGCTATGCCCTCATTTCGCTGCTCTTCAACATCGGCCGCAACCAGCCCGTCTCCGCGGGCGAGCTGGCGGCGTCGGAAAGGGTCTCCCCGCCGTCGGTGACCAGGTCGCTCAACCGCCTCATCGAACTCGGCTACGTCTCCCGTACCGCCGACCCCGCCGACCGCAGGGCGGCGCTGATCGAGCTGACGCCCAGCGGCGCCGACGAGCGCGAGCAGGTGCTCAAGAGCCGCGAGGTCTGGCTGGAGGAGCACCTGGGACGGCTGGACGACACGGAGCTGGAGAGCCTGCTCACCGCGCTGCCCGCCCTGGAGCGGCTCTGCGACCCCGAGCTGCCGCGCCGCCCCTGACGTCCCCCGGCCCGCGGCGGCCGGCGGGCACCGGCCGTAGGTGGCGGTCAGCGGATCTCGACCTCCTCGCGTGAGCGTGCCAGGGCCGCCTCGGCGCCCTCGCGACGCACCTCCCGCAGGAAGTTGAACTCGCCCGGCTGGAAGTGGATGTTGCTCAGCGAGGCGCCGACGACGGTGGTCGCGGCGAACGAGAGCCCGACGCCCAGCTTCTCCAGCGACGCGAAGACGGCGTACTTCTCGGTGACGATGCCGTCCCGCATGATCGACGCGCACATGGCGGCGAGTTCGGCCGCCCCCCGTGGCGCGTCCTCGGCGACGCGGTCGACCAGACCGTAGTCGAGCGCGGTCCGCGCCGACCAGGCCACGTTGCAGTACATCAACTCCTTGGCCCGCTTGAGGCCGACCGTCGCGAACAGCAGCGACATGTCGCCGTCCACCCCGACGTTGTGCCACCGGGGGGAACCGAAGGTCGCGTCCTCGCCCGCGACCACCAGGTCCGCGCAGAGCGCCAGGTAGAGGCCGGTGTCCCAGCAGCGGCCACGCGCCTCGACGACCGTCACCTTCCGGCAGTGCAGCAGCCGGCTGTACAGGCCCGTGCTCCCCCACCACGCCTCGTCCAGCGCGATCAGCCGCGCCCGCTGGCTCGGGTGCTTGCGCACCGATCCGCCGGGCGCCTGCACGTACTGGTCCCAGGCGTCGGCCGGGTCCCAGCCCGCGCACAGGTCGTCGCCCTCGCCGCGGATCAGGACGGCCTTCACGTCGTCGTCCCGGTCGACGTCCGCAAGGTGGGCCGCGAACTGCTCGGCCATGGCGCGGGTCATGAGGTTGCCCGTCGCGGGACGCCGTACGGTGACGGTCGCGATGTGGTTCTCGTGGTCCTTGCCCAGTTCGACCCGGCCCTCGCTCATGCGCTCTCCTCCGTGAGACCGGACCCGACCGCCGCGCGGTGGATCGCGTAGTGGTCGGCCAGGTCGAACTCCCGGCCCACGCCGTGCGCGTCGTAGACGGCCTGCTGGAGCATCTTCGACATCGTCATGCCGTCCAGCGGCATGCCGATGACGGCGGCGGTCATCGACACGGCCTCCGCGCGGAGCCGGCCGACCGGGACGACCCGGTTGACCAGCCCGATCCGCCCGGCGGTGGCCGCGTCGTGGACGGTCCCCCTGAGCAGCCACGACTTGGCGCGGTTGAGCCGGACCGTCAGCGCGGCCAGGACGAAATTCGCCTCGGGCACATCGAGGAAGGGCGAGCCGAACACGGCGTCCTCGCTCGCCACGGCCAGGTCGGTACAGAGCAGGAGCGCGGTGCCCGCCCCGTGGCACGCCCCGCGCACCTCGGCGATCACGACCTTCTTCGCGAAGCAGGTCGCCTGGTAGACCGCGGTCGACGCGGCGAAGGCGCGGTGCCAGGTGGTCGGCGCCTCGGCCGCGGACGGGAATCCGGTGGCCGCCTCCGGCGCGAAGTCGGGCCCCGTGGTGCGCAGCACGATCGCCTTGACGTGGTCGTCGTCCGACGCCTCGACGACGGCCGCGGCCAACTCGGCGGCGAAGGCGGGGTCATGGGCCGTCAGCGGGGCGAAGCTCTCCACCTCGATGTACGCGCGGCCGTCGGCCACGCGGAGGTCGACGGCGCTCATCCCTTCACCCCCAGGCGGGGGTCGGCCGCGCCTTTGCGTTTCTTGTCGGCGTCGAGCGCGCCGCCAACGCCGACGTCTCTCGCGGTCTTCCAGAAGTCCATCTCGTCCGGGCCCGATTGGAGGAAGTGCGAGACCAACAGCCCCGTGATCGAGGGGACGCTGGTGTCCATCGCGCCCTCGGCGGCGCGCAGCCGCGACTTCAGGTACAGCAGGTGGCCGGGGGGCCGGGCGGCGAGGTCGGCCGCGATCGTCCGTGTGGCCGCGGCGAGTTCGGCGGCCGGGGTGACGGTGTCGACGAGGCCGAGGTGGTGCGCCTCGGTCCCGCTCATCGGCATCGCGGTGAAGCCGGTGCGGCGCGCGGCCTTCATGCCCAGGATGCGGTTGATGTGCACGCTGGCGACCGCGCCCGCCGGGCCCAGGAAGCGCGCTTCGAGCGCGCCGATCCTGCTGTCCTCGGCGGCCGTCACCACGTCGGCCTTGCACGCGATCATGAAGTAGGCCGCCGCGGCGCAGTAGCCGTGCAGTTGGGCGACGGTGACCTTCGGAGAGCGGGAGATCGCCTGGCTGAAGCCCAGTCGGCCCCACGCCATGTCCGCGCCGTACCGGTAGCCGACCGTCAGGGTGCGGCGCCGCTCGTGCGGGCGCTTCTGGCCCCACTGCTCGTTGATCTCGTTGCCGCTGCAGAACGACTTCCCGTTGCCCCGGATCACGATGACCCGCACCGTCGGGTCGTCCCCGGCAAGCGCCATCAACTCGATGATTCGGTCGCGCATGGGCACGCTCATGGCGTTGTGCTTCTCCGGCCGGTTCAGCGTCAGATACGCGATGCCGGACGCCGGGTCGGCCTCGTACAGCACCTGTCGCGCCGCGGCGGCGATGCTCTCCGGGGTTCCGTACTTCACGCCTTGCCCACCTCTTCCGTTGCTCGGGGCGAATCCGACGGTGCGTGCGCGGGCCGCGCCTGCTCGACCACGCCGTCCGCGACGAGCGCGTCGATACGGTCCTGCGGGACGCCGAGGCGCGCGAGTACGTCGCGGGTGTCGGCGCCCAGCTCCGGTGTCCAGTCGCCGACCCGCGCGGGGGTGGCGCTGAGCAGGAACGGGTTGCCCACGGTGCGGACGGTCCCCCAGGTCGCGTCCGGCTGCTCGACGACGAAGCCGTTCGCGAGGACGTCGGGGTCGCGGGCGGCCTCGACGAAGGTGTTGACGGGAGCCACGGGTACGCCGTTGTCCCGCATCCGCTCGACCCAGGTGTCCCGGTCGGCGGTCAGGAAGATCTCCTCCAGGACCGGCTCCAGGACGTCGCGGTGCCGCTCGCGGATCCTGCTCTTCTCGAACCGCGGATCGTCGCGCAGGTCAGGCCGGCCAAGGGCCGCGGTCAGCCCGTGCCACACCTTCTGGTCGGTGGCGCCGATGACGATCCAGCGGTCGTCCCCGCAGCGGAACGCGCCCGAGGTCGACGTCACACGGCCCTGGGTGCGCTTCACCTCGTCGCCGTGCAGCGCGATGGTGACCTCGGCGGTGTGCATGGCCAGGCAGGAGCCGACGAGCGAGCCGTCCACGCGCTGGCCGCGCCCGGTGCGCTCCTTGGCCAGGAGCGCGGTCAGGATGCCCATCGCGAGGAAGACGGCGCCGGCCGAGTCGGCCATCCCGCGGCTGGCGAGCCGGGGCGCCCCGTCCGGGGTGCGGACGAAGTCCGAGAGGCCGGAGACGGCCTGCGCGACCATGTCGAACATCGGCTCCTTGGCGCGCGGGCCCAGGGGGCCGTAGCCGGACGCGGCGGCGTAGACGATGCCCGGATTCTCCTGGCGCAGGGTGTCGTAGCCCAGGCCCAGCTTCTCCATGACGCCGAGCCGGAAGTTCTCCACGACGACGTCGCACTCGCGGGCGAGGGCCTTGACGATGTCGCGGCCCTCGGGGGTGGTGATGTCGACGGCGATCGACTTCTTGCCGCGGTTGAGGCCGGTGAAGAACCCGGCGTATCCGTCCGGGGCCTGGCGCAGCCGCCGGTCCCACTCGCCGCCCGGCCGCTCCACCTTGACGACCTCCGCGCCGAGGTCGGCGAGGATGCGGGTCGCGTAGGGGCCCTGGAGGAAGCGGGTGAGGTCGAGGACCTTGATCCCGTCGAGCGCTCCGGCGAGGAATTCGGGCGCGCCGGGCGCGGGCTGGGGCACGGTGTCCGGAGTGACCACAGGCGCGGTCGCGCGGTCGACGCCGGTTCCGTCCTCAGGCGCGGTCGTACGCTCGACGCCGGTTCCGTCCTCACGCGCGGTCGTACGCTCGACGCCGGTTCCGTCCACAGGCGCGGTCGCGCGCTCGATGTCGGGCGCGGTCATGCGTCCTCCCCCACCGTGGCCGTGACGAGTACGTCGAGCGCTTCGACCCGACTGCCGTTGACGCGCAGGGGGTTGACCTCCAGGGTGTCCAGGCTGGGTCCGACCGACAGGGCGGCCCGGCTGATCGCCACGATCGCCTCGCTCAGCGCGTCGAGGTCGGCGGCCGTGCTGCCGCGTGCGCCGCGCAGCAGGGCGGCGCCCTTCAACTCCCCCAGCATCCGGCGCACTTCGCGGGCGTCGACGGGCAGCACCCGCAGGCTGGTGTCCTTCATGACCTCCACCCAGATGCCGCCGAGGCCCACCGCGAGCACCGGCCCGAAGGTCGAGTCGACCGTGACGCCGACGAGGAGTTCCTGTCCCGGCTCCCGCATCGGCGAGACGAGCACACCGCGCAGGTCGGCGCCGGGGACGTTCCGCGCCACCGTCGCCGTGATCGAGTCGTACGCCGTCGCCGCGGCCCCGGCGCCCTCGACGCCGAGGACGACTCCGCCGACGTCGGACTTGTGCGCGACGGCCCGCGAGCAGATCTTCATCGCCACCGGGCCGCCGGCCTTGGCCGCCGCGCCCGCCGCCTCGGCCGCGGAGTGGACGAGCACGGCCGGGACGATCGGCACACCGGCCGCCTCCAGCAGGGCCCGCCCCTCGTCCTCCGCCCAAGTGCCGGCCGTCGGCCCGTCGCCGACCGCGGCGGGCGGCACTTCCCCGGTCCCGCTCGCCGTCACCCGAAGC
This sequence comes from Streptomyces sp. NPDC025721, assembly GCF_055558595.1. NCBI lineage: Bacteria > Bacillati > Actinomycetota > Actinomycetes > Kitasatosporales > Streptomycetaceae > Streptomyces > Streptomyces sp. NPDC025721. The sequence continues at coordinate 359,145 of NZ_JBVHMF010000004.1, forward strand.
GCGTCGCGCTGCTCGACCCACCGGGCCACATGCCCGAGGGAGGTGATCGCGAGGTCGACGCCGGGCAGCAGGAACAGCTTGTTCTCGGAGAGCAGCGACAGGGCGTACGGCGAGATGTCCAGGCAGGTGTTGGACGAGAGGAAGACCGGTACGGGCGAGGCGGCCACGATCTCGCCGATGATCTTCATCCGGCTCTCGATGAACGTCGGGTCCTCGGGGCGCTCGTCCGGCAGTGGCGTCATCATCGAGAACATGAAGTCGATCCCGGAGTCCTCGACCGCGATCTCCATGAGGTCGTCCTCGGCCTTCGTCGGCCGGGGTCTGGCGCGGGCGTGGCCGAAGCCGGTGGTGTCGAGGGGGTTGAGGATCGAGGCGAACTCCGGCAGGTGCGCGGCCAGTTTGGCGCCGGTGTCCTCCTGCCAGCCGGGCAGGGCCAGGCCGTTGACCGAGGCGAGGTCGGCGATGATGTTGCAGCCGCCGCCGGACGAGGTCACGACGCCCATGCGGCGGCCGTCCGGGAGCCGCGGGCTGTAGCCGAACACCCCGGCGGTCGCGACCAGTTCCTCGACGCTCTCGACGCGGACCATGCCCGCCTGCCGGAACGCCGCGTCCACGACGGCGTCGTCGGTGGCCATGGCGCCGGTGTGCGCCATGGCGGAGCGCATGCCCTCCTCGCTCCGCCCGGCCTTGTAGACCACGATCGGCTTGCCCGCCCGCAGCGCCTTCGTGCCGAGTTCGAAGAGCCGGTCCGGCTCGCGCACGGTCTCCAGGAACAGGGCGATGGCGCGGGTGCTCTCGTCCTCGATCAGGTAGTCGAGGACGTCCAGGCTGGTCAGTACGGCCGAGTTGCCCACCGACGCCCACAGCGTGGAGCCCACGCCGTGCGCCTGGGCGAACTGATACGTCGCCCGCGCCATCGAACCGCTCTCGAAGACGGCGCCGACCGGACCGGCCACGGGTGCGGACTCGGTGGCGACGGCCCAGGGCACCACCCCGTCCACCGCGTTGATGAATCCGATGGTGTTCGGGCCCATGAGTGTCAGGTCGAGATCGACCGCGCTCTGCGCCAGCCGCCGCTGCCGGTCGCGTCCGTCGGCTCCGGACTCCCCGTATCCGGAGGCGAGGATGACCGCGTTCTTGATACCCGCCGCGGCGGCGTCCTCGAGGATGGCGTCGACCCGGCTCGGGCCGACCATGATGTAGGCCATGTCGACGGGCTTTTCGAGGTCCCGCAGCGTCGGGACGGTCGGTTTGCCGAACACCTCGTCGTACTTGGGGTGGACGAAGCGCACGTCCCGCACCCCGCCGCCGAGTTCGAGGGCGTTGAGGAGATTGCGCGCCCAACTGGAGCTCGGCGATGCTCCCACGACCGCGATACTGCGGGCGCCGAAGAAGCGGCGCAGCCTGTCCGGCTCGACGATCGAGCGTCGTGCCGCGTAGTCAACGGTGAGCATGGGGCGTAACTCCTCGGGAGTCGGGCGATGGAGATCGGACCGTGGGATTCGGGCGGGGATTCGGGCGGGGATTCGGGCGGGGAAGGTCGGGCGAAGGGATGTCGCGCGAAGGGATGTCGCGCGAAGGACGTGGGCGAAGGACGTGGGGCGATTTATTTAGCCAAGTAAAGTATCACCCATGGCCCTGCGGCCGGACACCTGGGCGACCCGGCCGCTCAGCCGAAATAGGCGGCGTTGAGCTCGGCCCCCTGGAGGGAGGACGGCGTGCCGGTGGCGGCGATCCGGCCGTCGCGCAGGACGATCAGCCGTTCGCTGGCCCTGGCCAGGCGGTCGCTGTTCTGCTCGACGACCAGCATCGAGATGCCCTCGGCCTGGAGGGCCCGCAGGGACGCGTAGATCTTTTCGATCACGACCGGGGCGAGCCCCAGCGACGGCTCGTCCAGGAGCAGCAGTCTGGGCCGCTGGATGACGGCGCGGGCCAGGGAGAGCATCTGCTGCTCCCCGCCGGAGAGCAGGCCCGCGAGCTGCGTGCGGCGCTCCGCCAGGATCGGGAACAACTCGTAGACCAGGGCCTGCTTCTCGGCGATCGCGCGCCGCACCGCACGCCTGCTCAGCCGCATCGCGGAGATCTGCAGATTCTCCTCGACCGTGAGCGGGCGCAGGACGCGGTGCCCCTCCGGCACGATCACGATCCCCTTGCGGACGCTGGCGGCCGTCGAGAATCCGTTCATCCGCTCGCCCTGGAAGGAGACCTCCCCCGACCGGGGCTTGAGGCCGCCGCTGAGGGCGCGCATCAGGGTCGTCTTGCCCGCGCCGTTCATCCCGACCAGGCCGAGCAGTTCGCCCTCGGCGAGGGTGAAGGAGACGTCGTGGAGTACGGGTTGGTGGTCGCCGTAGCCGGCCGTCAGGCCGGTGACGTCGAGAAGCGGCGTGCTCATCCGGGAACCCCCAGGTAGGCGGAGATGACCTCTTGCTGTGCGAAGACCTCGTCGGGCGGGCCCTCCGCGATGACCTGGCCGTGGTCCAGGACGTAGACGCGGTCGCAGGCGCTGGTGATCAGCGGAAGATTGTGGTCGACCAGGACCACCCCGAGGTCGCGGGCGCCGAGCGCGCGGACGGTCGCGGCGATCTCCTGGCGTTCGAACTCGGTGAGTCCCGCGCCGGGTTCGTCCAGCAGCAGGAACGCCGGGTCGAGCATCAGATTGCGGGCGATCTCGACCAGGCGGAGCACGCCGTACGGCTGGTCCGCGGCCAGGCTCCTGGCGCGGTCGGCGAGGGCGAGGTCGGTGAGCAGGGTCATCGCCCGGTCGCGTCCGGCCAGCGCCTGCTTGCGGGCGGCCGGGCTCAGCAGCGACTGGCGGAGCCAGCCGACCCTGCCGATGCCGTCCCCGGCGAGCATGACGTTCTCCAGCAGGGTCAGTTCGGGGATGACCTTCGGGCTCTGGAACGTCCGGCCGATGCCCGCCCGTACGAGGTTCTGCGCGGGCGTGCCGAGGATCTCGTCGTCGCCGAGGCGCACGGAGCCGGTCGCCCGGACGTCCCCGGTGATCGCGTTCAGGAGCGTGGTCTTGCCCGCGCCGTTGGGGCCGATGAGTCCGATGACCTCACCGGTCGCGAAGGAGAGCGAGACATCGTTGACCGCGGTGTTGCCGCCGAAGGCGACCGACACTCCGCGCACCTCGACCCGTGCGTCCCGGTGCACGGCCCTGACCGAGTCCGCGAGGCGGTGGGTCACCTGGGTCACCGTCTCGGCGACGGCGAGGCCCGGTTCCCGCGGCTCCAACTCGCCGGTGGGCTCTGCCGCTTCGTCCGGCCGTCGGCGCCTGAGCAGCCACTTCACGAGGTTGTCCAGGCCGCCCGCGATGCCGCCGCGGGTGAGCACGACGAGCACCAGGATGCCCACGCCGTAGACCAGGTCCTGGGCCTGGCTGGTGGCCAGCGACAGCTCGTCCATCACCAGGATGGCGACGACGCCGAACACCGGGCCGAGGAAGTAGCCGCTTCCGCCGAGGATCGCGGCGAGCAGCAGCGCGACCAGGCGGGTGAAGCTGAAGGTCTCCAGGTCGATCACGAGCTGGAAGTGGGCGAAGAGCACCCCGGCGAGTCCGGCGAGGCCGCCGGAGATCGCGAAGGCGACCAGCCGCGTCGAGTCGGGCGAGACCCCCACGGAGGCGAGCACGCGCGGCCCCTCGCGCAACGCGGTCAGTTTGCGCCGCATCGCCGACAGGTGGATGCGCAGGACGAGTTCGTACGTGAGCCACGCGAAGAACGCGGCGAGCCAGTAGTACGAGAGATAGCCGCTGATGAGCTGGTGGCCGAAGAACGTGGGCAGCGGAATCGAGTAGATGCCGATCGTGCCGCCGCTGAACTCGTGCCAGTTCACCATGACTTCGGCGAGCGCGAGCGCGAAGGCGAGCGTCTGGATGGCGAGGAACAGCTCGTTGAGCCCTCGGGTGGGAACCGCCACGAGAACGGAGAGCACGGTGGTGACCGCGACGGAGATCAGCAGCGCGGGCCAGAACGGCATTCCGAACCGGACTTCGAGATAGACGCTGGTGAAGGCCCCGACGCCGTAGGTGATGACGACCGAGAGATTGAAGATGCCCGCGTAGCCGTAGACGATGTTGAAGGCCGTCGTGAGGATGTACGCGATGACTCCGGCGGACGCCAGGTGGACGTAGTAGTCGTTGCCGCCGGCGACGAGTCCGACGATCACCAGGACCAGTGGGCCCGCGACGTGTTTGGCCCAGACCGAGGTCAGTGCCTTGCGTATTCCTTCGGGTTTCTTCGGGGCGCCGCTCACCTCGCGCGGTGCGGCCTTGTCCAGTCCGATGGTGCTCATACGCGCTCAGCCGTTCCGCGGAAGGTGAACAGCCCTGTCGGCCGCACGAGCAGCACCAGGGACAGGATCACGAAGAGTGAGGTCAGGTGGTAACTGGCGGCGATGTGCTGGTCGGTGAAGGTCATCACGAAGCCGGCCACGACGGCGCCGCCCACCGCGCCGAAGAGACTTCCGAGGCCGCCGATGACGGCGCCGACCAGGCTCAGGACGAGGAGGGTGGGCGCGACGTCGACCGAGACGCTGCCGAGCGAGGCCTGGAAGATGCCGCCGATGACCAGGCAGGCGCCCGAGACCACCCAGGCGAGCAGTTCGAACCGCATCGTGCGGACGCCGTAGACCTGCGCCAGTTCGTGGTCGAAGGAGACGGCGGACAGGTGGTGCCCGATGAGCGTCCGGTCGAACAGGAACCACATCACGAGCAGCAGGAGGAGCGACAGGCCGATGACCAGCAGCCGTTGCTTGGAGGTCTCGTAACTGCCGATCGAGACCGAGCCGTGGATCCAGGGCTGCACGATCGAGGGCTCGCCGCCGAACCACGTGCGGGTCAGGAAGTTGAGCAGGAGTCCGAAGCCGAGGGTGGCGAGGGTCAGGCCGATGACCGGCACCTTCTTGCGCTGCGCGGGCACGATCGCGATCGCGTAGCAGGCGGCGCCCAGGACACCGCCGACCACGATCGTCAGGACGACGCCGAGACCGCTGTTGCCGGCCCCCCAGGAGGCGCACGCGGCACCGGCGAAGACGCAGAAGTTCCCGGCGCCGAAGTTGACGACGCCGCTCACACGGAACACCAGACTCACCGCCAGGACCAGCGGAATCAGCACCGCCGCCTGCGAGAGGCCGGTCACGACCAGCGAGATCATTGCGCACTCCCTTGTGCCCAGGAACGGTCCGCACCAGAATCTTTCACATGGCTAACTGCTATGAGACTGAGGTCGCGGATCACCCCTGTCAAGGGGTCGTCGGAAACCTTCCGCGTCGGCCCACGTCGGCACTGCCGGATTTACTTAGCATGATGTAACGTTCGTCGCCCGACCACAGAGAGGGGCCCTTCATGAGCACCGAGCCGCTGCTCCGGCTGTACCACACCGGCATGATCGTGGACAGCCTCGACAAGGCGATGACGGCCATGGGCGACGCCCTGCGCCTGGACTGGGCACCGCCGCTGACCTCGACCGTTCCGCTGGAGTGCCCCGACGGCGTCGTCGGGCGCGAGGTCCGCTTCACCTACTCGCTCCAGGGCCCGCACTTCATCGAACTGCTGGAGCAGATCGACCCGGCGCCGTACCTCAACGTGACGGGCGGGCGCAGGGTCCACCACCTCGGCTACTACACCGACGACCTGCGCGCCGCGGCGACGGCGCTGGAGGCCAGGGGATACCGGCGCGAGCTGAACGGCGTCGCCGAGGACGGCGGCATCGGCCGCGCCACCTTCCACTACAACCCCGAATCCCCCGGCATGTGGATCGAGTTGGTCTCGCACGAGGTGGCCGAGCAGATCGACGGCTGGATCGCCGAGGCCGCCGCCGCCAAGAACATCCCGTACGTCTCCCCGTTCGCATGAGCGGGCCGCTGACCGGACTCCACGTCCTCGACCTGTCGACGTACGTCGCGGGCCCCTCCGCGACGATGACGCTCGCCCAACTCGGCGCGGACGTCGTACGGGTGGATCCCGTCGGCGGCGCCACGGACACCCGGCGGCTGCCGCGCGGCGCGGACGGCACCAGCCTGTACTGGGCAGGGCTCAACAAGGGCAAGCGCTCGGTCGAGGTCGATCTGCGGTCGGAGTCCGGGCGCGACGTGGTGCGCGAACTGCTGGCCGCACCGGGCGGCGGCCACGGCCTGCTGGTCACCAACGCGGTCGGCCAGTCGTGGCTGGACTACCAGGAACTGCGCCGCGTCAGGCCCGATGTCATCGTCGCCCACATCGGCGGGCGCGGCGACGGACGTCCGGCGGTCGACTACACGATCAACTCCGAGGTGGGCCTGCCCTGGCTCACCGGACCCGTGGACTCCTCGCTCCCGGTCAACCACGTCCTGCCCGCCTGGGACCTCCTCACCGGTCTGCACGTGGCACTGGCCCTGCTGGCGGCGCACACCGAACGCGCCGCCACCGGTCGCGGCCGGCTCGTCGAGGTCAGCCTCGCCGACGTCGCCGCCGCGACCATGGCCCACCTCGGCTTCGTCGCCGACGCGGTGGTGAACGGCGCGGGACGGCTGCGCGACGGCAACTACCTCTACGGCAGCTACGGTTGCGACTTCGCGACCGGCGACGGCCGCCGGGTGATGGTCGTCGCCCTGACCGCCAGGCACTGGGACAAGCTCGTCGGACTGACCGGCACACGTACCGTCCTCGACAGCCTTCAGCGCACGCTCGGCGTGGACTTCGGCGACGAGGCGGCGCGGTACGAGCACCGGGACCTGATCTCGGCGATCCTCGCGCCGTGGTTCTCCGCGCACACCCACACCGAGGCCGTCGCCGCGCTCGACGCCGGGCACGTCCTGTGGGGCGACTACCGGACCGTCGGCGAATTCGTCCGCGATCCGCTGGTGACCGCCAACGGCCTGTTCCACCAGGTGGATCAGCCGGGCGTCGGCGTGTTCCCCGTACCGGGTCCGGTCACGCGGTCGGCCGGATGGGGGCAGGACACGCCCGCCCCCGCGCCCCGGCTCGGCGCCGACAACGACGCGGTCCTGCGCGAGTGGTCGCGGGCGCCCGCCGAAGAGCCGCGGGCCGAAAGCCGCCCGATATGAGCACCGACCGGCTCTTCCTCACCTTCACGCACCTCAACGACGCCACCCGGCACGCCGAGTACAACGCGTGGCACCAGCTCGACCACCTGCCGGAGAACGCGCTGCTCCCCGGCGTCGCCTGGGGGGACCGCTGGGTCCGCACCCCGCGGTGCGCGGCGGCCGGCCATGTCGGCGACGACGCCTACGCACCCGTCCAGTACGCCGTCGCCTACGGGTTCCGTGCCCCGCTGGAGTCCGCGCTGCGGGAGTGGACCGACCTCAACCAGCGCGCGCTGTGGTGGGGCCGCCGCCCCGAACTGCCCTGGACCGAACGACGCCCGGTCGGCTTCTTCCACCCGGTCAAGGAGTACGCGGCCCCGCGCGTCCTCGTCGCGGCGGCGGCGCTCCCGCACCGCCCGCACCGGGGCGTCCACCTCACGCTGTCCAGGACGGCCGCTCCCGCCGAGCCCGCGGGCGCGGCCCGTTTCGCCGCGCTGGACCGGGAGTTGATCCCGGCGGTGCTCGCGGTGCCCGGTGTCGCGGGCGCGGCGACGTACCGGTTCGCCGAGGGCGCGGGCGGGTTCGGGTCACCGGCCGGGAGCGCCGACGACGGTCTGACGGTGCGCGTGCTGTACCTCGACGGCGACGTCCTGGAGACAAGCGCCCGCGTCGAGGACGCGCGGCCCGACTGGATCGGGCGGGACAGCGCGCCCGGCGACGCGGAGCACGTCCTGCTGAGCACCCCGATGCTGTCAATCCGCCCGTGGGAGTGGGACTGGTTCGACGGCGGCCGGCCGCGGCTCTGACCGGCGCGCGCGGCGGCTCGGCACACAGCAGCTGACCACGACCGAGGCCGCGCAGGTGGCGGCGCAGGCGAGCGCGGCCCAGGTCAGCCCGGTCGTCGTCGCCTCCCCCGCCGGTCCGTGGGCCGCGCCGATCAGCGCCGCGGTGACCGCGCTGCCCACCGCGCCGCCGACCGCCCGCAGCAGGATGTTGACGCTGGTGGCGCTGCCGGTCTCGCCCGGTTCGACCGAGTCGACGATGAGGCCGGGCAGCGTGCCGAAGGTCGCCCCCGCTCCCCAGGACGTCAGGACGACCGCGGCCACCAGCAGCGCCAGGTGCCCGTCGACCTCGATCAGCATCAGCGGCCCGAGCGCGCCGACGACGCCTCCCGACGCCAGCGCGACCCGTCGGCCCCTGGCCCGCGCCAGCGCCGTCGCGGTGCGGCTGCTCAGGTAGTTGCACAGCGCGATGGGGACCATCACCACACCGATCGCGCTGAGGCTGAGCCCCACGCCGTACCGGGTGTCGCGGGAGGCGAGACCGATGCGGGTGATGAGGACGGGGGTGTTGTAAAGGCTCACGCCCATCAGCAGGCCGGTGAGGTGCGCGGCGAGGACGTCGCGCCGGGCGAAGAGCCGCAGTTGCACCAAGGGGTGGGGGGCGCGCAGTTCGAGCCGGATCCACCACAGCGACAGGCAGAGGGCCGCTGCGCCGAGGACGAGCACTCCGGCGCTCGACCAGCCCCAGGAGTTGCCCTGGCTGACGGCCAGCAGCGCGCACGCCGTGGCGGCGATCAGGACCACCGCACCCGGCACGTCCAGCGGCGCGTCACGGCCCACCGGCACCGTTCGCGGCAGACCGGCGGCCACCGCGAGCGTGACGAGCAGCGCGAGCACCGTGGCGCCGCCGTACGCCGCCCGCAGGCCGAAGTGGTCGGCCACGAACGTCGTGAGCGGGTAGGCCGCCCCGGCACCGAGCGCCGTGGTGATCGACAGCAGCGCGACCAGGCGGGCCGTCGCGGGACCGGAGTACAGGTCGCGGGCGCACGCGATGGTCATCGCCACCAGCGCCACCGCGACGCCCTGGAGCGCGCGTCCCGCCAGGAAGACCCCGAAGTGGGTCCCGGCGGCGGAGACCGCGCATCCGAGGGTGACCAGCGCGCACACCACGACCATCGCGGGTCTTCGCCGCCGTCCGTCGGCGAGCCGGCCGAGCAGCGGGGTCAAGGTGGCGCCGACGAGCAGGGTGATCGTGTACGACCACTGGGACGCCTCGGTGCCGACGCCGAAGGTCTGCTGGACCCGCGGCACGAGCGGGGCGCCGAGGGTGACGACCGCCGCCGAGACCAGGGCGGCGGACACCAGCAGTGCCGACAGGGCACGCCCGCGCGCCCCCGGCCCCGGCGGCCGGTCGTTCAGAGGGTCACCGTCAGCCTGTCCACCGACCGCATCTTCAGGCCCGACCACGCGGGCTCGAACCCGTCGGCCAGGCGCATGCCGGGGAACCGGTCGAGCAGGACGTTCGAGGCCATCTCCAGCTCGGACTTGGCGAGCATCGCGCCGAGGCAGAAGTGCCGCCCCGAGCCGAAGGCGAAGGTGTCACCGGCCGCGGTGAACGTCTTGGCGTGGTCGAGGTCGGGCCGGTGGAAGTCGAAGGTGTCCGGGTCGGAGAACCGGTCCTCGTCGCGGTTGGCCGAGGCCATGAGGAGCATCACCAGGGTGCCCGCGGGCAGCAGGGTGCCCTTGACCTCGACGTCCTGGGTGACCTTGCGGCCGTTCATCTGGGACGGCGGGCTGATCCGCAGGGTCTCGCTGATCGCGGGGATGACCTGCGAGCGGTCGTCCCGTACCTCCTCGAACAGCGTCCGCTCGCGCAGCAGATAGGCGAACATACTGGCCAGCGCCTTGCCGGTGGTCTCGGACCCGGCGTTGAGCAACTGCGTGACGTGGGTGAGGATTTCGAGGTCGTCCAGGCGCTCGCCGTCGATCTCGGCGGTGATCAGCCCGGAGATGAGGTCGTCGCCGAGGTGCGAGCGGCGGTCCTCGATCACGGGGGCGAGGTACTCCCAGAGTTCCTTGGTGGCCCGGCGGCCGAGTTCATCGATCTCCGGGTCGCGGGCGAGGTTGCCGAGGAAGGCCACGTGCCTGCTGTACCAGTCGAAGAACCGGTCGTAGTCGCTGTGCGGCAGCCCGAGCATGTCGGTGATCACGTAGACCGGGAGGTAGTAGCCGAAGTCGGCCAGCAGGTCGACGGTGTCGCCCGGCCGGAAGCCGCGGGTGAGGTGCGCGGACGCCGACGCGACGGAGCGGTCCAGGATCGTCGCGACATTGCGCGCGATGACCGGCGCCCACTTCTCCAGGCCCTTGCCGCGGAAGTACGGGGTGACCAGGGCCTTCTTGCGGCTGTGTTCGGCGCCGTCCATCTGGAGCATCGAGCGGCCGAAGACGGGCTGGAGGCTGACCTCGTAGTTCTGGGTGGAGAACAGCGGGTTGCGGTAGGCGGCTCCGACGTCGGCGTGCTTGCTGATCAGGTAGCCGCGGTAGCCGTCGTCCCAGTGCACGGGGGCCTCGGCCCGCAGCCGCCGGTAGAAGGCGTCGGGGTCGGCCGCGACCTCGGAGGAGAGGAATCCGGGCAGCGTCCCAGCGGTGGTGTCGGTCATCACGACGTCGCCTCCTGCGCGATCTCGTCGAGTCGGTATCCGGGTGTGCCCCCCGTGAGCGGCATGACGGTCAGCGACAGGCCGCCGTCGACGGGCAGGTCCACGCCAGTGACATGCCCGGCGCGCGGACCCGCGAGGTAGAGCACGGCCTCGGCGATGTCCTCGGCGCGCGCGATCTTCCGCATGGGGGAGACCGCTTCGCGGTAGCGCCGGTTCGCCGCCGCGGCCGTGTCCTCCGCGTCGCCGAACGATTTACGGGTCAGGCCGGTGTCCGTCGGGCCGGGCGAGACGCAGTTGGCCCGGATTCCGTACCGGCCCCATTCCACCGCCATCTGCTGGACCATCATCTTCAGCGCCGCCTTGCTCGCGCTGTACATGCCGAGCGGCGGTGTCGGATGCGTCGCGGAGATCGACGCGGTGGCGACGATCGCACCGCGCGACGCGCGGAGCGCCGGGAAGGCCGCCCGTGCCAGCAGGAAGGTCGCGCGGGTGTTGACGTCGAACGTGCGCTGGAAGGTCTCCAGGCTGAGGTCTTCGAGCGGGTCGGCCGAGCTGATCCCGGCGTTGCTCACGAGGGCGTCGAGGCCGCCGAAGGCGGAGACGGCCTCTTCCACCGCCTTGCCGACCGCCGCCGGGTCGCTCAGGTCGACGGCCAGCGGCAGGCATTCGGCGCCGGTCCCCCGGAGTTCGGCGGCGACCGCCTCGATGGCCCCGGCGTCGCGGTCGAGCAGCGCGAGCCGCGCCTGCCCGGCTCCTTCGCTCCCGGCCGCGCGCGCGGCCAGGGTCGCCACCGCACGTCCGATCCCACTGCCCGCGCCCGTGATGAGGTAGCGCACCGGAACCTCCCGATCATTCATTTAGCGATGTGAAATAACACGATAGGAGTGCTGCCCGCCACCGTCAAGGCACGGGATCGGCCGCCGTCACGGCATCCGATCAGCCCAGCAGTCGGACCGGCATGGCCAGTGGCGTACGCAGTGAACGGCCGCCCCAGCGCAGGTCGGCCTCGACCGGCCGCGCGCCGGGGAACCTGCGCGCGATCGTGCCGAACAGCGCCGTCGCCTCCATCCGCGCCAGACCGGCCCCCAGGCAGAAGTGCGGCCCGAGGCCGAGCGAGACGTGCGCGCGGCTGTCGGAGCGGGCGATGTCCAGCTCGTCCGGCCGCGCGAAGACCGCGGGGTCCCGGTTGGCCGCGGCGAGCACGCCGATGACGGTGTCGCCCGCCTCGACCGCGACGCCGTCGACCTCCCGCCCCTCCTTCGCGACGTACGGCAGGAAGTGCGCGGGCGTGACGAAGCGCAGCAGCTCCTCCACCGCCGCCGGGACCCGCTCGGGCTCCGCGACGAGCAGATCCCACTGGTCCGGGTGGCGCAGCAGTTCGAGCAGCCCGATGGCCAGCAGATTGCTGGTCGTCTCGTGTCCCGCGAAGATCATCAGCGCCATCATGGCCATCGCCTCCTCGTGGGAGACCACGCCGCTGTCCTCCGATTCCAGCAGGGCGGCCACGAGGCCGGTCTCGGAGCCGCTCGCCCGCTGGCGCGCCACGAGCACGTCGATGTACGTCATCAGGTGCCGGTACGCCTCGTCGGCCTCGACCGCCGCCCTCTCGGAGTCGGCGTTGAACTTGTTCTCGGCGATCTTCTGGGCCCATGAGTGGACCATGTCGAGGTCGTCGATCGGGATGCCCAGGAGGTCGCCGAGCACCTGGAGGGGAAGGGAGTACGCGAACTTCTTGAAGTCGGCCTCGCCGCCGCCCGCCGCCAGCGCGGTCAGATTGCGGTCGACCCGTTCGCTGACCTTGTCCTGCATCTCACGGGCCAGATTGCGCGCCGAGAACGGCGGCTGGACCGCCCGCCGCACCCGCGGGTGGTCCGGCGGGTCCATCCGCACCAACTGGTGGAACTCCTGGTCGAGGACCCGGCCGAAGGCGGCGCTGCCGTGCGGGCTGAACTCCCGCTTGGCGCGCTCGTAGCGCGCGGAGGTCTTCGTGCCCTGACGGCTGTAGAGGATGTTGTTGTCCCCGAGCAGTTGGTGCACGTGCTCGTGCCGGCTCAGGATCACCACGTCGCCCTGCTTCCAGACGGGGATCTCCTCGCGCAGCCGGTTCCAGGTGGGGTACGGGTCCGCGAGTCTGTCGCCGTCCCCGGCCAGCAGGGCGAGTACGTCGTCCCGCAGGGCGTCCGTGCCCGCGCTCGTACCGCTGCTCATGCCCGTACCTCCGCTCGGTCCCGCACCGCTGCTTGATCCCGCACCGTCACTGACTCCCGCACCGCCGCGTGATCCCGCACCGTCGCTCACTCCCGCACCGCTACGACGAGCTTGCCGACGACGTGGCCGGTGAGCAGGTCGGCGAAGGCCGGGCCCGCGGCGGCCAGGCCGGGCGCCAGGTGGATCTCCTGGTCGAGGGCGCCCGAGGCGATCATGTCCGCGAGCGCCCGGCGCGCGTCGGCGTTCTCCGCGGCGAAGTCGGCCGCGCGGAAACCCTGGACGGTCAGCGAACGGGTCACCAGCCGGAACCAGTTGTCCAGCGGCAGCGGCGGGACCACCGCCTCGCCGATGCCGGACATCTGCCCGCACAGGGCGACGCGGCCGAGCGGTCGCAGCCGCTCGACCAGCCGCGCGGACGTCTCGCCCCACACGTTGTCGAAGACCGCGTGCAGCCCTTCGGGCGCCCAGCGGTCGACCTCGGCGGTCCAGTCCGGAGCCCGGTGGTCGACGGCGGTGATGCCGAGCCGCTTGAGGCCGTGCGCCTTGTCGGGGCCGCCCACGACGCCGAGGACGTCGGCGCCGCTCGCGGCGATGAGCTGCGCGGCGACCTGGCCCACTCCCCCGAAGGCGCCGGTCACGACGATCTTCTCGCCGCGACGCGGGCGGAGCACCCGCCGTACCCCGAAGTAGGCGGTCAGACCGGTCAGTCCGAGCAGACCGACCGCGTGGTGGAGGGCCACGCCCTCCGGGGCGTCGTACCGCTCGGCGCTCGCGGCCGGGACGCGGACCGCGGTGGCCCAGGCGCCCGGCGCGGTCACCGTGTCCCCGACATCGAACGCGTCGCTCCGGGACTCCACGACGGTGCCGACGACTCCGGCGGGCGGGACGAAACCGGCGCCCTCCGACCGGAGCCGGATCCGCTGCGAGGGATCGAGGGAGGCGTACCGGACCTCGACGAGGATCTCGCCGTCGACCGCCGGGGGCAGTTCCCGTTCGGCCACCTCGAACGAACCGGCGGTGAGGGGTTCCGCGCCGTCGTGGGTGAGCCGGGCTTCGTGTGTGGTGACCGACCCTGCCATGGGGGCCCCTTTCGGATTGCGCAATAAATTAGCATGGTTAATGGATTGTCGACAGAATCCACCGGCTCATCGGACGACTCGTCCGCCGACTCGTCCGTCAGCTCGTGCGTCAGCTCCTGCGGCGGCCGGGCGCCGGCTATTGCAGCGGGTTCACGGCCCGGTGGTCGCCGACCGCCGCCGCCAGGCGGGAGAGGTGGTGGCGCCGGTCGCCCAGCAGGTGCTCGATGGCGGTGAGCCGCATCGCGTAGTGCCCGACCTGGTACTCCATCGTCATGCCGATCCCGCCGTGCAACTGGATCGCCTCCTGGCCGATGTGCCGCCCGGACTCGGCGGCCCGGAGTTTGGCGCGCGACGCCGCCTCGATGCCTTCGGCCGCGCCGCTCCCCGCCAGACCGCCCTCCCGCTCCCTCTCGTCGCTTTCCGCGAGCACCATCGACGCCCACAGCACCGTGCTGCGCGCGAGTTCGAGCGAGACGTACATGTCGGAGGCGCGGAAGGTGAGGTTCTGGAAGGCGCTCAGCGGTTTCCCGAACTGGCGGCGGTCGCGCAGGTAGTCGCGGGTGATCTCCAGCGCGCGCTCCATGGCGCCGAGCGCCTCGTGGGCGTACGCCACCTGCGCGCGGGCCCGGGCGTACGCGATCACGCCGGTCGCGTCGGCGGCCGGATCGCCCAGCGGCTCGGCGGCGGTCGCGCCGAAGGTCACCCGGGCGGCGCGTCCCCCGTCGTACGTACCGAACGGGGTCCGCTCACCCCCGGCCGTCGTGAAGAGCGCCGGTGTTCCGCCGACGTCGGCGACCACCACGAGCAGGTCGGCACGGGCTCCGTTGAGTACGGGCGAGGCGCCGCCGTCCAGCACCCAGCGCTCGCCGTGGCGCCGGGCCGTGACGCCGGGACCGCCGACGTACGCCGGAAGGAGGGTGCCGTCCGCGATGCCGGACACGTCGCCGCCCGCCCGCGCGAGGAGGCCGCCGCACAGGACGACGGCCTCGACGAAGGGCTCGGGGGCCAGTACGCGCCCGATCTCCTCGGCCACCACGCCGACTTCGACCGGGCCCGCGCCCATGCCGCCGGCCTCTTCCGCGAACGGCAGTCCGAGGACGCCCATCGCGGCCAGCCGGGACCACATGGTCTCGTCGTATCCCGGCTCCTTGGCCGTGGCGTCACGGCGACCCTGGACCGTGGCGTAGGCCGTGCCCAACAGACCGCGTACGGCGTCCCGCAGGGCGCGCTGCTCGTCAGTGCGGTCGAAGTCCATGTCTCACAGCCCCAGGATCGTGCCGGCGATGATCTGTCGTTGCACCTCGTTGGAGCCGCCGTAGATGCTCGCGGCCCGCAGGTGGAGATAGGCCGCGGCGGCCGGGCGGGTCCACGGCGGCGCGCCCGCGGCCGGGTCGCCGGAGAGCCCCTGCTCGCCCGCGAGGCCGAGGACGAGTTCGGTGACGGCCTGCTGGAGTTCGGATCCGGCGAGCTTGAGGACGGACGAGGCGGGCTGCGCCTTGCCGTCCGCCGAGTCGGCGGCGACCCGGATCGAGGTCAGTTCGACCGCCAGCAGGTCGTTCTCCAGCCGCGCGAAGTCCGCCGCGAGCAGCGGATCCTCGCGCAGCCGGTCCCCGGCCCATGTCTTGGCCTGCGCCAGCAGCCACTTGGTCCCGCCCACGCCCGCGATCCCCACCCGCTCGTTGCCGAGGAGGAATTTGGCGTAGTCCCACCCGTGGTTCTCCTGGCCGACGAGGTTGTCGACGGGGACGCGCACGTCCTCGAAGAAGACCTCGTTGACCAGGCTCCCGCCGTCGATGAGCTGGATCGGCCGGACGGTGACGCCCGGCGAGGCCATGTCGATCAGGAGGAAGGAGATGCCGGCCTGCTTGCGCGGGGCGTCCGGATCGGTGCGCACCAGCGTGAAGATCCAGTCGCCGTACTGGGCGTAGGAGGTCCAGGTCTTCTGGCCGTTGACGACATAGTGCGCGCCGTCGCGTACGGCCGAGGTGCGCAGAGCGGCCAGGTCGGAACCGGCGTCGGGCTCGGAGAAGCCCTGCGACCACCAGATGTCGACGTTCCGGGTGGCCGGCAGGAAGCGCTCCTTGAGCTCCCGTGAGCCGAACGCGGCGATGACCGGGCCGACCATCGAGGCGTTGAAGGTGACCGGCGGCGGAACGCACGCCGCCTGCATCTCCTCGTGCCAGATGTGCCGTCGCAGCGGCGTCCAGTCCCTCCCGCCCCACTCGACCGGCCAGTTGGGCACCGCGATCCCGGCCGCGTCGAGCGTCCGCATCGACTCGACCATCTGCTCCTTGGTCAACTCCTCGCGCGCCGCCACCGTCTCCCGAATGTGCCCCGGCACCCGCGTGGTGAAGAACCGCCGCAACCCGTCACGGAAGGCCGCGTCCTCGGGCGACAACCTCAGCTTCATACGGCTCCTCGAGGAATCACTTAACATCCCTAAGTAATATCCTCACCGTGGCACGCCACCCGAACCCCCGTCAAGAAGCGCGAACGCCCCGGTGCCCGGCCCAGCCGCCGAGGACCGGGACTCCGCGACGGTCAGGTGCGCCGGGATGGGCCGGTCAGGGCGGTCAGGGCCGCGCGGGCCTTGGGGGCGGCCAGGGGGCTGAAGTGGGGGTTGACGGACAGGGCGGTCGCGAGGTCGGTGCGGGCCGCCGCCGTGTCGCCGAGGGACCGTTCGATCATGCCGCGGTGGTAGCGGAACAGAGCGTTGCGGGTGCCCTGGGCGAGGGCCAGGTCGCTCTCGGCGAGGGCTTCGCGGTCGCGGCCGTTGGCGTGCAGGGCCCAGGCCAGGGCGTCGTGGGTGTCCATGAAGGGGCGGGACTCGATGCCCCGGCGGGCGATGGCGAGGGCCTGCGCGGCGTCGCCGTGGTCGGCCTCGAAGAGGGCCGCGTCGGAGTCGAGGGCGACGCCGTTGGCGGTGAAGAGCTTCTGCTCGGCGCGGAAGAGCTGGTACTGCTCGTCGGCCTGCGCGGTGCGGCCGAGGGACTGGTACAGCTCGCCGAGCTGGAGCACGTACTCGGGCTGCGGGACCCGCTGGACGGCCCGGTTGAGGTCGGCGAGGGCGGCGTCGGTCCTGCCGAGCGCGGCCTCGGCCCTGGCCTTGGCCTGGAACAGCGAGGTGTAGGTCGGCGCGACGCGCAGACCGGCGGCGGCCTCGGTCAGCTCGGTGGCCGGATCACCGTTGTTGAAGGCGAGTTCGCCGAGGTAGTAGTGGGCGAACGCCTGGTCGGCCGGGCCCGCGGAGTCCTGGAGGGCGCGGCGCATGTCGGTTCTGGCCGTGTCGATGTCGCCGCGCAGTTCGGCGACGTACGACGCGCGCGCCAGCGAGGGCGCGCCGGGCCTGAGGTCGACCATGCGCTGTACGGCGTCGGCGGCCTCGTCGTAACGGCCGAGCTGGGTGAGGGCGTCGGCGAGGGTGCCGTACAGGGACGAGTTGTACGGATTGACGGCCACCGCCTTGCGCGACCAGGTGAGCGCCTGGCGGAAATCGTGCCGCCCGGCTTCCAGGGCGGCCATGCCGCCCATCGCGGTGAAGTTGTCCGTGGCGTCCACCGACAGCGAGCGCTTCAGGACGGCTTCCGCCTTGGGGTAGTACGTCGGGTCGGCAGTGTTCTTGGCCTGCTGGACGTAGTCGAGGCCGAGGGTGCCGAGCGCGACGGCGTCGCGCGGGCTCTGCCGCAGGTGGGCCTGGATGCCGTTGATGTCCTGGGCGAGCGGGTCCGCGCCGGCCGCCGGGGCCCCGGCTTCGCCCGTGGGACCCGCGGCGCGGTCGGCGCCCGTCACCGGCCAGGGGGCGAGGCCGAGGCCGCCGGCGAGGAAGAGGCCCACGCCGAGGACGGTGGTGACGGCGGCGGACAGCAGATGACGCCGGGGGCTCCGGCGGACGGACGTAGTCAATTCCCGCTCCGATGGGGGGTCTTGGGGGTGGCGTGGGGGGACGGGCGCGGCGGCTTCGGGTCGGCGGGCGTGGCGTAGACGACGACGTTGTCGAGATAGCCGCCGCCCTCGGGTCCCGCGTACGCGCCGCCGCAGGTGATCAGCCGCAGCGTGGGCGGACCGGCGGTCGCGTAGACCTGGTCGTCGGGGAACGCGTCCTTCTCGTACTGCCGCAGCGCCCGCACGGTGAAGTCCAGGTGGCTGTGGTCGGCGCGGTCGACGGTGATCCGGTCGCCGGGGCGCAGCGTGGACAGTCCGTAGAAGGCGGCCGGGCCGGTGAGGGAGTCGACGTGGCCGACGACGATGGCGGCGCCCGGGTCGCCGGGGCGCGGGCCGTCGCTCCACCAGCCGACCTGGCCGGGGTCCTCGGGAACGCCGAGGTGGCCGTCCTGCTGGACCTGGAGGCCGATCAGGGGGTGGTCGAGGCCGATGCCGGGGATACGGATCCGGACCGGCCGTGCGGCGGGCGCCGCGGGGGCGACGGCGGCGGCGTGGCCCCCGGCGGTCGCGGGGACCGGCAGCGTGCCGACGTCGACCTGCGTGGTCTTCGGCGGCCGGGCGGTGAGCAGCGCGCAGCCGCCCGCCGTCATCATGCCCAGACCGGCGAGGACGCCCAGCGCGGTGATCAGGCGCCAGGGCCGGGCGGGGCGGAATCTGAGGGCGCGCCGCAGCCGCCCGGCCTCCGGTGCGGAGGCCGGGCGGCCCGAGGCGGCGGGGGCGGTCACACCCGGTCGGCGCGCCTGCGGCGCAGCGCCAGGAGTCCGGCGGTGGCCAGCAGGGCGCCGCCGCCCAGGGCCGTCACCGGAACGGCGGGGAAGCCGCCGTGGAACGCGGTGCCGCCGAAGCCGGCGCCCACGCCGCCGTCGGGGTGCAGCGAGTCGGCCTGGTTGACCGCGGCGGTGTTGGGCAGCGCCACGTACGGGAAGGTCGAACCGGGCTGGCGGTAGGGGGTGTCGACGGCGTCGCCCGCGGCCAGCGCGGGCACGATCTTTCCGGTCTCCGCCGCGCCTTCCAGCGCCTGGAGCTCGATGTCGACGACGTCGTCGTTGAGCCGCCGGCCGTTGGGGAAGCCGGCCAGGTCCTGGCCGAGGACGCCGAGCCGGTTGGGGTTGGCGGAGGGCGCGACGGCCATGTTCAGCCGCAGTTCCTCGGACGGTGTGAACTTCGCCTTGTCCACGTCGGCGTTGAGCAACTGCGAGTTGAGGTCGGCCTGGACCGGTCCGCACGCCTTGCAGATTCCGGACAGGAAGATCTCGGCGAGGTCCTTGCGCGGGGTGGCGGGCGCCGGGACGCCGTAGATGCTCTGGATGAGCTTGGGCACGATCGGGTCCAGGACCTTGTCGACGACCGGCTGCACGGTGTGGTCCTGGTCCGGGTTGAGGGTGTTGAAGGCGTCCTTGTACTTCAGCGGGACGACGACCTCGTTGACCAGCGGGTTGCCGAGGCGCGAGACCTGGTGCCAGCCCGTCTCGCCGCCCTTGTCGGGCATCGGCGGGCCGCCCTTGCCCTCGTCCTGCGAGTCCGCGGCGCCCGCGGTTTCCCCGGCACCCCCCGCGCCCCCGGCACCCTCCGCGCCGTGGGACGCCATGCCCTCGTCGCCCTTGCCGGACGGCGCGGCGACCGCCGCGCCCTGCCGGTCGGTGGTGGACCAGACGCCGATGACGGGGTTGCGGGTCGCGTCCCCCTTCAGCGCCAGCGCGGACTTGGGCACCTGGAGGGCGATGGTGTTGACGTTGTAACCGGCGAGCGTGTTGTGGCCGGTCTCCTTGAGGTTGCCGCCGTACAGCAGGTCGAAGACCCGCAGGTCGAGGAAGAACGGGTCGGACGCCTGCCCGGCGTAGGTCTGGCCGCCGTCGGGGAGGGCGACGGTGGCCTCCTTGCGCAGTGAGGCGTAGTCCGGCATCGACGCCTTGCCGACGTTGGAGGGGGCCGCGGGCGCGTCCTTGAGGAGCGTCTTGGTGTTGCCCTCCGCGTCGGTCACCGTCAGCGTGTACGTCTGACGGAAGTTCAAGGTGGTGTCGTCCAGCGACTTCACGACCCCGGTGTTGTACAGGAACTGGTTGGCTTCGTCCCGGTAGTGGTCGGTGAAGGACCAGGTGTACGTGGTGTCGGCCTTGCCGTCGCCGTCCGCGTCGATCTTGATGTTGTAGTGGGCGTCGTTGGCGAACGGGTAGAAGTTCGGGCCGCCGTTGGGCTCCTCGAACGGGATCCAGTTCGCCACCAGGGTCACGGTGTCGGGGTTGTCCGGGCTGGTGAAGGCGTAGACGTCGGTGTTGTCCGCCTTGGGGTCCCCGGCGATCAGCGGCGCCTCGCGGTGGCTGGAGGCGGAGCTGACACCGGGCGTCAGACCGGTCAGGACGACGGAGGACACCAGGGCCAGCAGGCCGGCGGTGGCGAGTGAACGTTCGGCGGCGCGGGCCGCCGTGCGGCGGGGCGGGTGGGAAGACTGCATGGACCATCCGTTTCCAGGCGGGGCCGCCGCCCCCCGGCTGGGGGCGGGACGGCGCAGAGCGGGGACGGCTCAGCCCTGAACGGAACCTCGATGACCGCGCCGTACGGTGACGGCGACGGCACCGAGCAAGTCCGATATGAGGCTTAAGCTACGCATAAAGCACCATGCGCCGAGGGGGCCTGCAACGCGCCAGGTCCGAAATGCGGCAGAAGGGTTCTCGCTGTGGGCCACCACGGTCAACAAACCTGGATCCGCCGGTACTCGGGCCAGGGGCGGCGGTGGTGACGGGGCGACAGCGGGCTCAGGAGCCGGGGCTGCCTCCCTCCGCGCCCCGGCCCTGTGCGCCACCCCGGTGGCAGCGGTGAGCCGCCCGAGTGAGTACGCGCCCGTGACAGGTGCGGGGTCGGCCCATCGGGTACCCGCGCGGCCCCGCCCGCGCCGCCGGGGCCGGGATTCGGCCTCCCCGCAGGCCCCGCGCCGGGCCTCCCCACAGGCCCGCGCCGGGCCTCCTCCCCACAGGCCCGCGCCGGGCCTCTGCTTGCCCCGTTGGGGGATGCCCTGGTAGGACTGTGACGCGCCGTCACCGTCACATGTTCGATAACGCGGGGGTTCATGTGGTCGCCACGGCCTTCACGTCGTCGCCGCGACGACGCCCGGGAGTCCCGGGACCGGCCCGACGGCGGCTCCCCACAGTGGTACGGCAGGCCACGCAGCACGGGCTGGTGCTGGCCGCCGTCGCCGTGACCGTCCTGCTGTGCGCGACGGCGCTCGCCGCACTGGCGACGCTGGCCGGGAGTTCGGTACAGGCGGGCGCCGTACGGCGGTTGGCCGCCGACCTCGACGCGCAGGTGACCGTCAACGCGCCCTTCCGCGCCGGAGGCATGGCCGTCGCCGACCGGGATGTACGGGCCGCCGCCGACCGGACGTTCGCCGGGGTGCCGCAGCACACCTATGTGGGGCTGCTGGGTTCTTCACCGGTCTCGGTGACGGGGATCGACGGGGTCACGGGCCCGCCGCGCGGCCCCGGGGGAACCGGATTGCACCCGGTCGCCGTCCAGGACGCGGGCAGATTCGGGCAGTTGGTCGCCGGACGGTGGCCGGTCGGCACAGCGGACGCGACGGCGGACGCCTTCACCTCGCTGCCCGACGTACGGATCGCCGCCGGGTCCACCGCCCCGGTCGACGCGGCGCTGCCGGACGCGCTGGCCAGGCGGCTGGGAGTCACCGCCGGTTCCCGCCTCCAGGTGCGCGACGGCTTCAGGCACTCCATGACGCTGCGGATCACCGGCGTCTTCCGGCCGACCGGCCCCGTCGGATTCTGGCCCGCGATGGCCGGCGACGTGACGGCGGACGAGACCGCCAGCCAGGACCTGCTCGTGGTCTCGGCGTCGGCTCTCAACGGGAGCGTCGTCCTGAACAGCCATCTGACGGCCCACTGGAGTATGCAGCCGGACTTCGCCCGGATCGACGCCGACAGCCTCCCCGGACTGCACGACCGGATGCGCGCCTTCTCCGGCAGCGCGAGCCGCGTGTCGGTGTTCGGCGGACGGCAGCCCGCTCTGGACGACCTGACGGTGGCCTCGGGGCTGCCGGGCGCGATCGACGGCCTGGCGGTGCCGATGGTGGCGGCCCGGTCCTCGCTGTACCTGCCGAGCGTGCTGCTGGCGGTCCTCGCCCTGGCCACCCTGGTACTGGCCGCCCGCCAGCTCACCGAGCACCGGCGCGACGAACTGGCACTCCAGCAGGCCAGGGGCGCGGGCACCCCGCGACTGCTGCGCGCGGCGGCGGCCGAGTGGGCGGTCACCGGCGTTCCGGCCGCGGCCGTCGCGCCGTTTCTGGCCGGGCTGCTGCGCCCGGGCAGCCGGGGAACCGCCGCGTGGGCGGCGGTTGGCCTGACCCTGCTGGTGCACGCGGCGGCGGTGCTGCTGCCCGTCCTGCGCTCGACGCGGTCCCGGCCGGCCCGCGGTGTACGCGCCGCCGCCCAGCGGCTGGGCGCCGACCTGGCGCTGCTGGCCGTCGCGGCCCTGGGCTATCTGGAGCTGCGGCGGCACCATTCGCTGATCGCCGACGTCGGCACGGGCGGCGCGGGCGCGGACCCGGTGCTGGTCCTGGTGCCCGCCCTGGTGGCCGGGGCCGCCGCCCTCCTGCTGCTGCGCCTGCTGCCGCTGACCTCCCTGCTCCTGGACGCGTTCGGCCGTCGCAGCCGGGGCCTGGCCCTCGCGCTGGCGGGCTGGCAGTTGAGCCGCCGGGCCGCGCGCAACGCGGGACCGGTCGTCCTGATGTGCCTGGCCGTGTCCGTGAGCGCCTTCGCGACCACCGCGCTGGCCTGCCTGGGCGGACTGGCGTCCGAGCAGGCCGCGTTCACCGTCGGCGCGGACGTACGCGTCCAGCCGTCGGCGGACGGCGGCTACCCCTCGTCCGTACTGGGCGCCGCCTATCGCGCGCTGCCCGCGGTGACCGCCGTGACCCCGGTGACGCAGTCGACGGTGAACCTGCCGGGCGACGCCACCGAGGGCCTGGTCGGCACGGTCGGCGGGCCCGCTCCCCCCACCCCGTCACCGGTCGTCTTCGGGGTGCCGCTCCCCGGCCGTCCGACCGCGCTGCTGCTGGACGAGCGGCTGCGCAGCGACGGCAGCCGCGCGGCGCCGAATCTGGAGTTGACCGTGCAGGACGCGTCCGGCCTCGTCAGTACGCTGGCGACCCGCCTGCCCGCCGCCGACGGCGCCCGGCACACCGTCGTGGTCCCCCTCGACGTGGCGCTGAGCGACGGCCACCCGCGGGCGTATCCGCTGACGGTGACCGCCGTGAACGTCCTGCCGCAGCCGAACGCGCGGCCCGCGCGGCTCGACCTGGAGCTGATCCGGGTCGGCGCGCGGGACAGCGCGGACACGTGGGTCACCGGCCTTCCCGGCGGCCAGGTCTGGGCCGACGGTACGACCCACGCCTCCGACGCCACCGCCGGGGCCTGCGAAGGCAAACCGGCGGGCGACTACAGTCCGGGCACTCCCGGGGTGTGCGCGATCACCCCGGGCCGCTCCGAGGTGCTCAGGACCACCGTCAGCACCGGCGTCAGGGCCTCGACCGCGACCGGAGACGCCTTCGGCGGCCTGGCCGACAGCGACTACGAGACCCGGCCCGGCAGCCAGGTGCGCCTCGTGGCGGGCCCGGCCGGCCGTCCTGCGCCGCTCCCGGTACGCGCCGACGCCGCGGCCCTGCGCGACACGCGCCTGAGCGTGGGCAGCACCACCACACTGGATCTGGGCGGCGGCCGGATCACCGCGACGATCGTGGGCCTGGTCGACTCGCTGCCGGGACTGGGCCGCGGGCAGGGGCATCTGATCGCCGATCAGCGCCAGCTCGCCGCCGCGATGACCGTGGCCGGAGTCGACCAGGAGGATCCCGCGTTCTGGTGGATCAGCAGCACCGACAGCGCGCGTACGGCCGCGGCCGCCGAGGCGCGGCCCGCGCTGGGCCGGGTCACGACAGCGGAACGGACCGCGGCGGCACTGCGCGACGACCCGTTCCGCGCCGGGCTGCGCCGGGTGCTGGAACTCGTCCGCTACCTGGCCCCCGCTTTCGCGGTCATCGCCTTCACCGTGCACGCGGTGGTCTCCACCCGGCAGCGCCGCAAGGAATTCGCGCTGCTGCGGGCGATCGGCGTCCGGTCCACGGGCCTGTACGCGCTGTTGGGCGCCGAGCAGCTGAGTCTGGCGCTGTTCGCGGTGGTGCCGGGCGCGCTGATGGGCATGGCCCTGGCCTCGGCGGTGCTGCCGCTGGTCACCGTGGACGACAGCGGCCACGCCCCGTATCCCCCGCTGCCGAACGTCACTCCGTGGGGCACCGTGACGCTGACGGCGGTGGCGACCGCTGTGGCCATCAGCGCGATCGTGCTGGCGCTCGCCCGGCTGCTGACCCGGGTGGACCTCGTACGCGTGCTGCGAGCGGGTGAGGACCGATGAGCCGGGCCGGACGCGACCGCGCGGGACGGCGGACACCAGCCGAGGGAACGGGCGCGGGGGACAACGGACGTGGGGCAACGGACGGGGCGGAGACGCGAGCCGAACGAACGGGCATGACCGGAAAGGGACTTGGGGCAACGGGTACGACAGAGACGGGATCGGCGGGAGCGGACACGGCGGTGAGGCGGCCGGGGGGTACGGGCGCCTCGGTGACACTGCGCCTGATACGTCAGGAGACCCGCGGCGACCTCCCGCTGCTGGTCTGCCTGACGGTCATGGTGATCGTGTTGACGGCGCTGTGCGCCTGGGCCCCGGCCGTCGTGGGCCGCCAGGAGGACCGGGCGCTGCGGCAGCGCGTCGCGGCGGCGCAGGCCGAGGCGCCGCTGATCAGCGTCAGCGCCACTCCGGAGGTCTTCGACACCGACCCGCCCGCGGTGGACATGGCCACCCTGCTGGGCGCGGGAAGCACCTTCACCGAGCAGCTCAGCGGCACCGGCGCGCGCCGCCTGACCTCCGTCGGCGGCGGTTACGACTACAACCCGGCGTCCCTGGTCGCACCGCCGCCTCCCGGCCCCGCGAACACCGCTACCAAGCTGGCGCTCAGCTACCTGCCGTCCGCGCGGGCCCATCTGCGCTACGTCAGCGGCCGCGCCCCGGCCGACCGCACACCGCTGGGCACCGCGCCCCAGATCGGGTTGTCGCAGGCCACGGCGCGGGCCCTGGGCGTCACGGCCGGGAGCCGACTGACGCTGGAATTCGCCAGGACGCCCGCGGTGGGGAACGCGCCGCCCCAGGTCGACCTGCTGGTCAGCGGGGTCTACCGCACCACGGCCGCGGCCGACGGCTTCTGGGCCGGGCGGGCGTCGTTGGACCAGCCGACGCGCTACCCGGGGGAGGGGGCCGCCGGGACGGTGGTCGCCGTCAGCGCCCTCGCCGTCCTCCCCACCACCGACCTCCCCGCCCGGGACGAGGTCGTTGGGTCCCGGGTGAGATGA